>CAZKSJ010000006.1:0-231 GCA_964555515.1 uncultured Pseudomonadales bacterium | reverse complement strand
ATTGCCGTCTCACGCAAATTTTTTGAACCCAACTCAGCGCGAAATGCTGCTTCGGATAATTTATTCTTTTTATCAATAATTTGGCAAAGTGAGGAGAAAGTTGTTTCGCCCGTACAAAAGGGTTGCAACACGTTTTGGAGTGTTTGCCGATCGTTGATTTCAATGATCAATGACTCAAGACCTAGCTCTCGGTAAGCAGCAAAAAACACTGCTAAAAGTTCGGCGTCGGCG
>CAZKSJ010000005.1:39076-53793 GCA_964555515.1 uncultured Pseudomonadales bacterium | reverse complement strand
TCGCAGATGGTTCAGGAAACCAAAGAATTTATGTCAATAGCAACGGCAACGTGGGCATTAACACCACCGATCCAAACCAAAAACTGGATGTTGTTGGTAGCACAAAAATTAGTGGTCACCTCACAGTTGGAAGTACAACTTCTTTATCTTTCACAGACGCAGTTCCAAATTTTTTCGCGTGGAATCTCGGTACTGAAGCAAACATGAGTATTGCAACTCGTTCATGGTCAAAATCTGGTGCAATTTTGTGGAATGCCTATCAGCCAACGCCTCAAATAAACGGGAGTTTGCTCACCACGGGAAACACCCATTTTGCTGCCACTCAATACAGCGACTCAACAAGAGCTGCAATATTAAACTTTCATGGTAATGGAGGAGATTTAACAATGGGTTATTCCGATCCTGCTCTAGCGATTGGCGATGATATTGCTTGGAGCTATTACTACAAATTCACTCCCACTCAAATTGACCTCTACACGGGGAATAGCTCTCGTCTGAAAATAAATTCAGATGGTAATGTTACGCTCACTAACAACCTCATCATGTCGTCAACTGCCGTTGATACGATCAACTTCTCTGGCAATTCGACCAGTGACCACAGGGGAATTGCCTTTAATGATAGGTCAGCTTTAACTGCTGACTATAGTGATGGGTGGCTAAGAATTAATAGTGGCAGTGAATTTACCAACGGCACTTATACTCCCGGGGGGATAAGAGCAGATGCTGGACTTGCAGCGGGAGTTTTTACACTCACCTCAGGTGAAGTCCGGGCAGATGTCTTTAGAGACGGAAACTCTAGCTATTATATTCAGCCAGCTGACACAGGAACTTCCGGAGTTTTTGCCGGCAATGTGGGGATCGGGACGACGACAGTAAGTTTGAAACTTCATGTCTATACGGGTAGTGGTAGTGTGGCAAGATTCCAGTCGGGAGCATCGTATTGTGATATTAATCCCGCCGGTGGTCTTGCATGTACATCAGATAAAAATCTTAAAAAAGACATCAGCACGTTAGAAGGAAACACAAACTTAATTAAACTTTTGCAGGTTAGGCCAGTTAGTTTTAAATGGATCGATCAAATTGAAGAAGGAGTGCAAGTTGGTGTTATAGCACAGGAACTAGAGGAAGTATTTCCTGAGTTTGTGACTACAGACAGTTCTGGATTAAAATCAGTATCTTATGGCTCATTTACACCAGTGATGATTTCAGCCATCCAAGAGCAACAACTGCAAATTGGTGACTTGAATTCAACGCTTACCCTAACTGCCACCAAAGCCAATGCTCTATCAACTCAACTCTCTCAACTCACCTTCTCCTCTTCTGGAGAACTGGAAGTAATTACCTCCCCCACCAACCCCACTGCCTATCAAGTAACTGCCGTTGGCAACACACTCACTTCAGTACTTGGGGCAGCAGAAGTCATCTCCGGCAAGTTAAGATCTGGTCTGACTACCACGCAAGAACTAATAGTGTCTAAATCTGCCACCATTGCCGACCTCAGCGTGACCACTCTTAAAGTTGGTGGTCAAAACTTGGCTGATTATATTAATAGTCTTGTTGACTCGCGGCTCAGCCAACAAATGGCGGAATTGCCTGCGGCTGACGCGACTCCATCAGCAGAAATCGCCACGCTAGACGTGACCGAGCTAACTGCAGCTAATTCGACGATCAGTTCGCTTACCGGCGACAAATCGATTTTGGGCGAATTACTGGTAGACACCGCGACCGTGTCTGGCAGCTTGACCGTGGCTGGCGATACCAAGTTAGGTTCGTTGCTAGCCGAAACTGCTACCATCTCTGGTACTTTGCTGGCCGACCGTTTGGTGTTGGGGAATGAAGCTGCGGCCACTAGTGAGGCTGACCTAGAAGTGAAGGGCTTTGCCCGGATTGCTCAATTGGAGAGCAAAATGGCCACATTAGAAAAGATCAAGGCCACCACCGCCGAACTAACCGACGCGACTGTGTCTGGTACGCTCTACGCCAACAATATCTACAACATTGATCAAATGATTGCCGATAACTTACGGCAGCCTGGATTGCTAGACACGCTACTCGGTAACTACACTGAGCCTACCGCAGCCGATCCCACCGCCGTCTATGATCCGATCGAAGCCGCTGGGTACGAACCCATCAACCCCGAACTCCTAGCCACCAGCCTAGCCGACCTCCAACTTGAGGAGGGGGACGTGGTACTAGGTGCCACCGCTATTCTTGTGGAGCGCTACTTCCAAGTTAATGGCACGGCCTATGTCGCGGAGAACCTCGGGATTGGTCAAATGCTCCAGGTTGGCTCGGGCTTAATGTTGGCAGACGGTATGATCGAGTACGCGCCTGCCGGCATTGATCAGCCTGTCTTGTCTATTCAGCCCTCTGGCCGGGGCCGGTTGGAAATGCTGGCTGGTTTGATGAGCCTTGAATCTGGACGTGTTGAGATCACCGGCGAGCTCAAGGTGGCTGGCAGCGTTGAGGTGGAAGATACATTATTAACCGACTTGATTGCGCCCAGAGACTTTGGCAATCCGCTTCAAGTGCAGGTGGCTGGCATTGCCACCGAATCTGGTGAGATCAAACAAACTAGGTTTGAGATCGTGGATGAAACCGGCCAAGCTGTCGCCAGCTTTGACGCCGAAGGTAACGCCGCCTTTGCCGGCGGGATTGGCATAGGTAAAGAAGACTTGACCTTGGCAATCCCCATCAATGATATCGTGACGACCAACAGTACGTCTGGAAAAGCGGTGCTGCCGGCCGGCAAATCCCAGCTCACTATTCAATCCAATCAGGTTGAGGCGAACTCACTGGTCTATATTACCCCACGCGGCAGCACCCGCAACCAAGTGCTGTATGTAAAGTCTCAACTTAATGGTAGTTTCACCGTCGGTTTTGATGACCCAATTGCGAGTGACGTGGAGTTTAATTGGTGGATCGTACAATAGTGTCCTGTAATAACAGCTTGAAAACAACCCGAATAATTATGCTATACAACACCCTTCCAAAAAAATTATATTGTCAACACAAATTTTACCCAAAATATGCCTGGAGATTATGATTGCTTAATCACTAGAAAGTCCCTATTTACAAAAAATAGGATACTTGTTTAAATGGAGCAACCGGTAAGCATTACTTATCTGTATTATTTATTGTGAGAGCACATATGTCACGACCCGATACCCTTCTCCGCCGCACCGCAGAATACATCATCTTGGTCAGCACTGTGCTGATCATTATTGGTTTACTGCCTTTTACCGACTATTTCTTAACTCAATCCAAGCACTTCATGTTTCTGGTGACCACATTACTAGTGAGCTTAATTTATGCTTTCTACAGCATTCGTAAAGGAACGCTGGCGGTGGTGGTCTCACCCATCTTGGTACCCATCCTATTGTTTGGACTAGCCATGATGGCATCAACTTTCTTTACCAATCCATATTTCGTTGAACCATTACTGGGATATGGTGGCATTTTTCTTGCTGGCGTGATGTTTGTCGTTTTTGGCGGCACGCTGGTCAGCAAGTTTACTAGTGAAAAATTGTTGGCTTCCTTAGCCATTGGCGGCAGTCTGTTAGCGGTGTCTGCTGTCGCCCAACAACTGGGTTATGGCCCAGCCAATTTGATCAATCAAGTTGCTGGCTTGAATATGCCTTCCAACCTCAGTTTTAGCTTGGCCGGATCAACCTTCATCGCCTTGCAGTTCATCGCCGTGGTGATTGTGGGCTTGGTAGCCGATGTGATTTTTAAGAAAAAAGTTTCTAAAGTAGCGGCGATTACCTTGCCGATTTTGTTAATTGGATTGGCAATTCACATTTGGGCAATTTTACCTGGCAAGCCAGCCGAGTTGCTGCTGCCCAATTGGGCAGCCAGTTGGTCGGTCGCACTAGATACCATCCGCACGCCTCGTGCCGCCATGATTGGCGCTGGTAGCGATGCTTATTCAAATGTCTACACTAGATTCAAACCCGTGTGGATGAATAATGATCAAGCTTGGGCAGTCAGTTTCAGCCAAGCCAGCAACGTACCCCTCACCCTACTCACTACCGCTGGCTTCATTGGTTTAATAGCCTGGCTAATTTTGGCTGGAGTAATTTTGAAGCAGTTTAAAAAAGTCCAAACCTTGGACGGTAAAGTGTACATCACTATGTTGATTGGCACCTTGCTGTTGCAACTGCTGTTCCCACCCAATTTGTTAATTTGGATCAGCCAAGTATTGATGATGGTTGGCTACGTGGCTGCGGAACGTCAACAGTTCTCGGTGCTCAAGTTTCAGGCGTTTGCCATGTCTATCTCCAGGCCTTCCAAGCAAGTCCCCACTGGCGTGGAAACGCGCACGCCATCCTTACCAGTCTATTTAACAGCTGGCGCCTTGTTACTGGGAGTAGTGGTCTTGGCGTACTTCACCGGCCGGGCATATGCCGCCAACATAGCTTCATTTGAAGCCAAAAAAGCGCTCAACGCTAATGACGTGATTCGCTCTTACGAACTGCAACAACAGGCCGTGCGCTACAATCCTTACTATGATTTGTTCCGCCGCGAGTATGCGCTCACCAACATGTTAATCGCCACCGCCATCGCTAATAATGCGGAAGAACTCACCCCAGCCGAGCAAGAACAGGTGTCTGCTCTGCTGCAACAAGCGGTCAGAGAAGCGCAGGCAGCGACCGTGCTTGATCAAATCGACGTCCAGGGTTGGGCAGCATTAGCCCAAATCTACCAAGGTATGGTTGGGGCGGTTGAAGGTGCCGATCAATGGGCAGTACAGGCTTACGTTAATGCCATCAACAATGATCCCACTAACCCGGCACTGCGAGTCAGCTTAGGCGGAATCTTTATCGGACAAGAAGACTTCCAACAAGCAGCCAGTGTTTTCGATCAAGCCGTTCAGATTAAGCCAGATTATCCAAATTCATACTACAACCTGGCTTACTCACTCAATCAATTGGGTGCTTTCCAACAATCGGCAGCAGCCTATCAAACACTGCTCACTTTGCTTGAGCCAGATTCAGAAGACTATAAGCAAGTCATGACTGAGTATGAGGAAGTCAAAGTCAAGGCAGATGAGCAAACTGAAGCGCAAGCCGCCGCCAATGCTCAAGCAACTGGTGGCAACCCCATCCTAGATCAGAATCTTAAGGGAACTGATCAAGGTACGCTCAATCCAGCGGTTGACGAGGACGTCAACATTGACGCCACTACCCCGCTTGGCAACGAGGTTCAGCCTGAAGCAGCCGTGCCAGCCGGACAAACCAATCCAGACGGCACCGAAGCTGGCACCCAGCCCACTGAACCCACCGACGCCGTGGCAACTGATTCAGAAGAAGCGGTGCAAGAGAATCTTGGTCAGTAGTTAGTAAATTGCCGACGCATTAGCGACTACTGATTACAATTGACGGGTGAGTGAATTTAAGCGAATTTTGTGCGAATGGTTAAGCTTTCCCTATTTGACCCCAATTTCTGTCGCTTTAAAAATTACCTGACAGCGGCAGTAGCTAACAAGATCTTGTGTAAGTCTGCCAACCCTGCGCCGGTCGCTGCGCTCGCTACAACCAATTGCACCTTATGTGAAGCAAACTCTTGTTGCGCTGCCGTCATCATTTCTGCCGTGTACAGATCGGCTTTGTTGAGCAAGACAATCTGCTGCTTATCTTCCAGGTGCCGTTTGTATGCTTTCAATTCCCCCTTCAACTGTTTGTACTGCTGCCAAAGCTCTTTAGCAACCTCTGCGGGCTGAGTCAGTTGGTTCGCCAGTTGCGCCTCATCTAGCGCCAACACAAACAGTAGCCCTTGGCAATTTTCAATGTGTCGCAAAAATTGGAAGCCCAAACCCTTGCCCTGGTGAGCACCTTTGATCAACCCAGGAATGTCTGCTAACACCAACTCTTTGCCAGAACTAGGGTGTTGATAAATTCCCAAGTGAGGCTCTAAAGTGGTGAAAGGATAAGCGGCAATTTTGGGCTGGGCTTTGGTCAATCTGCTTAAGAGCGTGCTTTTGCCAGCATTGGGATAACCCACAAAACCAATGTCTGCCAACAACTTCAGCTCAAATACCACCACTCTCCGCTCGCCCCAACTGCCGTACTCGGCATTGAAAGGCGTGGTCCTGGTAGAGCTCTTAAAATGGGTGTTGCCCCTACCGCCAAATCCACCCTGACAAATAGTGATATCAGCTGCGTCTGATTTTAGGTCGGCCAGCTGCACCAATTCTAGTTCCTCAACATCAAACTGAGGGCTGTGGGCAACGAGGTCAATCTTCTCTGGATCCATTAATTCATCGATCACTCGATCTGGGATGGGCTGCCCCTCTTTTTCCAACTCATACTGCTCCATCTGCACCTCACTCTGCTTGGCGCATTTTTCTAAGCCAATTCTCAAGCGACGTTGGTGAGCAATTTGGTTTTCCGTGATTTGCCAAATGATGGTGCCAGGCGGCACTTCAATTAAAAGATCTTGACCTCTCCGACCAGAGCGCTTACGTTTACCACCAGCCTCGCCAGCACTAGCTTGAATCATTTTTTTGCCTGAAAGTGCGTCGAGGGTGCTGAGGTCATGACTAACCCTGATGGTAATATTGCCACCGTCGCCGCCTTCGCCACCGTCTGGGCCACCCTTAGGCACTCGCCACTCGCGGCGGAAGGAGACTTTGCCGTGGCCACCATCACCCGCTCGTAATTCTAAAATCACAAAATCAATCATGCGGGTATTATACCGTGAATTAGCGGATATCTTCATCCAAAGTCTGATTAAGGTGGTGATCTGTCAGCTGTTGACCTGTCGGCCGGTTGGTTAATCGACCCATTGATCAATCAACCGATTGGTTAATCGATCCGTAGCCAACTAATTAGTCAACGTTAATCGGATAAGTTACTGAAGAAAACTGAGCGGGTTGAGCAGCACGCCGTTCTGGCGAATCTCAAAATGGAGGTGTACGCCGGTTGAGCGGCCGGTGCTACCCATTTGACCCAAGATGTCACCCCTATTCACGCGCTGACCTTGCACCACTTGGACTGTACTCAGGTGGGCGTAGAGTGTCACATAGCCGTTGCCGTGATCAACCATTACTCGGTTACCGTAGCCATAGCCGTCAAGCCAACCCGCACCGATCACTACTCCACTATCTGAAGATAAAATTGGCCCGCCGCCAGAGTTAGCGATATCAATTGCTTTGTGGTAAAACTTGTAGCCTTGAGTAATACCGCCAGACGCTGGCCAGACAAATGAGCCGGTCGCCGCCACCGAGCCAGCGTCTGGCGTCAACACAGCCTGGGCAATCGTTCTGCTGGCGGGAGGCGTCTTTTTAGGTGGCACACCCTCTGGAATCATTAAGTATTGGCCAGTCACCAACTCAAAGGTTTCATCATTCAAAAATTCATTGAAAGGATAGTCCACGATCACCTGCGTTTGCGATCCCTCCAGACCATATTTTTTGCCGATGGTAAAGATCGTCTCTCCCCTCGCTACTTGATGACGCACTCCATCAAGCGGCAAAATACGCAACTCCATACCAGGTTTAAGCGTGGACGATTCGGTCAGATCGTTTTCCCATATAATGGTGGTTGTCTCTAAACCATATCGCTCAGCAATTTGAGATAATGTTTCCCCCTCGGTCACGTAATGAGTGATAATTTCGCCACCCCTAAACTGCCGCACTTCCTCGGCTTGTTGGGTATAGAAACTTTGACCGTAGGCAGTGGTGTTCAACACCCCCTGCTGCTGGACACTACCGCTCTCATCTTCTCTACCAAACAAGATAGGACCAACCGTAATCACCAAAAAAATCAGGCCAATGGTGCCAAAATGTAGAAATGGCCGCACGTAGCGCCCGCGTTTCTTGTATAGCACGTCTACCAAGCCAGTCTTGAGTAACTCAAACCGCTTAAACCAGTGGTAACTGCGGGCGCGAAAGTAGTTCACCAAAAAACTCACAAACTGACGGAGATCGGTTAATATACGCGGGTAACGTAAGCGAATTGAAATGCGTGACATCGATGCCTTTGATCAAACCTCTTTAGCAAACCCCTAAAAAGCAATTGTAACTATTATGCCTAATCAATGAGTCAGAATCAAACACGCTCTTCATGCTGTCGACCCAGTGTCGAGTAACGCTATCTAGTGTTCGCTTCGGATCAATGAGACTAAGTAGCTGACTTTGGATTAAATAATCTCGTCCGAGTAAAAGTTCTGCCTAGATCAGCCAGTTTTCAGCGAAGCCAAAAACTCTTTGTTTGATTTGTACTTGCGCAGCTGACTAATGATGCGATCCGTTCGTTCCTCACGATCAATCATATCAAGCATTCTGTGAAGTGTAGCGATCGATTGGTAGGTCATGCTGTCAAACAACAAGTCATCACGTCTGGTGCCAGATCTTTGCACGTCAATAGCTGGATAAACCCGTCGTTCCGCCAGCTTGCGTTCAAGATGGATTTCTTGGTTGCCGGTGCCTTTAAACTCCTCATAAACCAGATCGTCCATTCTAGAACCAGTGTCGACCAGCGCGGTTCCCACAATGGTTAATGAACCAGGTACTTCAAAGTTACGAGCAGCACCAAAAAATTGCTTGGGAGGAAAGAGCGCCGCTGGATCGAAACCACCCGACAGGGTTCTGCCAGATGTAGGAATTGACAGGTTATATGCCCTGGCTAATCTGGTAATCGAGTCTAATAAGATCAAGACGTCTTCACCCATCTCTACCAACCGCTTGGCTTTTTCCAGAGCTAGCTCTGCCACCCTGCACTGCGCCTCGGCAGATTCGTCAAAGTTGCTAGCGGCAGTTTCACCTTTGCCATTAGTAATTTTGGCAATGTGCCGGCTGATGTCGGTCACTTCCTCTGGCCGCTCGCCCACTAACACCGCCATGATGTGCACTTCAGGATGGTTTTTGGCGACACCTGTCGAGATATCCTTGAGCAAAGTAGTTTTACCTGCTTTTGGTGGCGACACGATCAAACTGCGCTGGCCTTTGCCAATGGGCGCGATCATGTCGATGATGCGCAATGAAAGCGGCTCTTCGCCGATCTCTAACTTGATCTGCGAATCAGGGTAAACTGGCGTAAATGATTTAAACTTAGGTCTGTCCATATTCATAATTTTCTCGGCTGGCTGGCCGTTGATTTGATCCACCTTGAGCAAGCCCCAATAGCGTTCGTTTTCTTTGGGTTCTCTGGCTGGACCAGTCACTACATCGCCCGGTCTTAACCGAAAGCGACGAATTTGAGAAGTTGAAATATAAGCATCACCTTCTTCACCATTGCTGAGGTTCACCCGCAGCACGCCGTGGCCATCTCTGGAAGTATCTAACACGCCAGTGATTGTCGCGGTGGCGCGATCTCCTTGAGATCCTTGAGGTTGCGGACGATTGCCCCTGCCCCCTCGATTGTTGGTGTTGTCCGCATATGAGCTAGCACCATTGCCATTGCCACCACCATTGCTGCTGGCGCCGTAATTTCCATTGCTTCTATTGCCATTACTGGTGCCAACCCCGTTGTCGCCATTACCATTAGTGCGATTATTTTGCAAAGGCATGACTGGCACTCGCTTGGCTGTCTTGACTGCAGAGGTAGAAGTAGTTGAGGTTGCTTCTCGATCATTATCGGCTGAAGTATTTGTAGCTGATGAATCATTTTTGGAAGCTGCATCGTCTGGAGTAGATGGAACAACACCTTTGGCTGAATCACTAGCAGCTGCCGATCTAGTTACTGATCTGGTAGGCTTGGCGCTCGCATCAACTGGAGTAGCCGTCCCACTAGACAGCGATCGACCAGACTTTAACTCACCAGACTCTGGAGTTTGTTCTTGATTATTACTTTCCCGACTTGAAACCTGCTTTGACTGATCGTCAACAGGTTGCACAACCTTGTTTGGCATAAAGCTTTATCCTCTAATATGAATAACTGAAAAACTAAGCAACATTTTTTGGGTGAACTAACCGGTAATCTTCAAAACTCAAAGCGAAATGTCATTCAGAACGGCTTGTCTGAAATCTACGAGATTATCCCAGATAAGCAGCCGATTGTCAAATTTATGTACTGTAACCAGATTAAATTAATGGGAGAAAAACACATTTTTCAGGACTAGACTGACTTTGACCCACAGACCAATTGCTCATACTTCGTTCACCAAAGCTTGACTCAAAATAATAAATACCCACCCCCACGCCCGCCTTACCTTGATATCATGACGCTCAAACCCTCTTCCCCACTGAATGTTCGGGTCGTTATAGATTGCACTTAATAATCCCACGATGTGAATTGGTTGCCAGCCAGCGTCAACCAAAGTATTTACAAAAAAGCGCAAAGATTCTGGTTGCAGCAAAGCAGGATTAGGATAACGGATCAACTCTGTAACTGCAGGATAGTTTTGGGTGATTCCAGAGTAATTACGATATGTGCTGTTCCAGCGCACTTGCTCGTCAATTTGATGATGTTGGTCGAGCTGATCCTGTAATTTTTTGAGTTCTGACTTTTTATAATCTGCTATTAATTTTTGCATACCCTGAGATGCGTCTGGCACTCCAACCGCAAATTCTTCAAGCAATCTTTTAGCGCGATTAATTTTTTGTCGTGCAGCCACCAAATCTTCAATCCTGTTCACTTGTCCCACATTACTGTTGCCTCTTGGTAGTCGAGTAATAAGGCGGGTATTATTCACTATTGCCTCCCCACCGTATTTATCTGGATTGACCAGCGGCTTGATCCAGAATCCAGGACAAACCATTATTTTAGCTGTGCCAGCATGACGTAGCATGGTGGTATTATCGATGGCGATGCCGCGATCACCCAAATCAGAGAATGTGACGTGCAAAGATGTTCCACGACATTCCCTTTGAATTTGTAAGGCTAAAAATTGTTGTAAAATCGTTGCTCCCCGAAAGGCCATTTCAAATGTCGGGTGGATTGGGTACTGCCTTTTGTTGCGGTGGTGATCGAATTGGTGTCTCTCTAATACCTCTGGCTCAACTGACCGACCAATATCAATCAGCCCATCCATGGCAGCTGAACTACCATCAACTCTAAATGAAAAATGGTAACCTCTGCCAGTCAAAGTACTCATGTGAGGTATGTTTAGTCTGTCCAGCAGTTTAGTGATTATTTCAAAAATTGGCTCTATTCTTCTCAGGGTACCAAGTTGATTTACCAAAGCCTCCGCAGGATTATGCTTGTCAAACAACTCAACATCCAAAAAGCACAGCATGTCTTGAGGCTTCCAATTTCCCTGCTCGTACTCTATTAATGAGCGCGGTCTAATTGACGTGCCAATGTCAGAAATGGGATTCTGGATGAGTTCTCCCATCAGTCCCCAATTGGGCATTGAGCGGGCGGGCGATCTTCCCCGTTTTTGATCATTAATTCCGGTATTACTAACCACGCTGTAAGCTCTAACTGTCTGACTCATAACGTATCGATTTTCTTCAGAATCATCGAGCAAATTAACATTCTTCGGAATTTCTACGCCCTGTAGCATACCCAGTGTATTCAGCAGTGCCCACTCCACAATTGGGTCTCCCATCCACTCCCGCGCAACCTCATATTTATTTGGCATAACCATCCTCCAATTGAGCCCAATAGGCAATTATGGCGTGAGCAATTTCAATTAGTTTTTCGGGCGGTTGATGATGAACTTCCAATAAAATCTTAACTGATTCCTCACCGTTTGCTTGTGCCTGGGTGCATAACGCGCGCAGTATTTCTTCTAGATCAAGCCACTCAACACCTGAGTTAGTGGGCTTGACCCCAGTCCCAATCCCAAGCTCTGAATGGAATAAACCAGGTAATCCGTGAGTCACGTGTTGATCAAATTCCCACTCAATATAACCCTGGGCAAGATGATATCCAAATAGTTTATTTGGAAATCTGGTTGAAATTTGAGACAAATGATCTTCTAACAGTTTTCCATATTGGTTGGAGGACACCAATAATGTGGGGGAAATTTGGTGCAACAAGTGAACATAGTTGTGCCAGTGGTGAGCAACATCAAAAATAAGCCCAACATCATCCATACCCTCTGAGCTGAGGTAAGACAATAGATACAGAAGTTCCTCTAGTGTGGCGGGATATTTGGGATACTCTAAATTTTCCACACATATTCGAGGGGTGAGTTTCTTCAACTTTCCATAATTGTACAACTCAAAAATCCATTGATGTGCTTGGCGTTGTTGACCCCCTCGATCAACCCAATTGTCGCTGGTAGTTGGATGAACTACGTAGTAATCAGCACCAAGGTGGTGTGCTAATTCCAACCCCTTTTTAGCCAAATTCAAAGCAAGCGATCTTTCCCCATATTCTGCAGAAATAATATCAAGCTGACTAGTTGGTTGATGAACACCTATGTATCCGTCCTTTTTCAGATTGAATCTTGGTATTTGTTCAAAATCATCTAACGATGACCTTAATTCTACCTGATACTCAAGTGAGCATATGCCCTGATATGGTTCCAGTAATTCTTGCCAAACTCGATGTACATCGCCGTTTTCCATGCCAATATCACAAACTACCTGTGCCACCTCTACTGAGGGAAAATACGTATCTTTTCTTTCGTGCAGTGGTTTTTCTTCCAAATTTTTCATCATCTCAATCTAAATTGTTTCAAGCTAAATCATGACTGGCGTTTGACTTCCTCCCCCACCCAACTACACCTCCACCACCCGAGCGTAACGGAAGTGCCGAATGGGCGAATTCAAGTGTTTGCAAGTATACAAGATCAAATCGGCGGAATAGTCGGTGATCAACTCTCCTTCTTCCGCGTCATAAATTTCATAGACCCAACGTCTTTGGTCATAAATCACCTCAACCCTATCTCCAGGCTGAGTTTCAGTCAACAAATAAAAGGAATTGTACTTCCAGTAATCGCTTTGCCACCACCAATCCCAACCATAGCGGTGAGCCGCAATGATAGTGGGCTGCGAGCTATCTCCTGGTCGACCAAAGTCTGGTACCAACCAAGTTCCCTTATCCAACGCTTCAGCGGGATTTTCCGAAGCAATTAGCTCTGAATAAACACCAATTCTGGGAATATTCACCCACGCCCCCTCAGGCAACTCTGGGTTCTTGACAGGTTGGTATGGTTGTTTGACCTGCTGCCTTGACTCTGCCAACTGCTGCTCTTGGGCTTGTTTGGCCACGTCTTCCACCGCGCTACCAGTAAAAATTGTGTAGTAAAGTTCCGGCACAATGATTGCTGCCGCAATAGTGAAAGCAATGATCATGATCATGGTTGCGGCCAATCGGGCACTCGAACGCCAAGCAGATCTGAGTTTGGGTGGCCAATTTGATGATGGCGGTTGATTAGAATTTGCAGACTGAGCCAGCGATGATTGTTCCAAGGATGTGGTTGGCTGATCTGGCGTTACTTGCTGATCTGGCGCTGGTGGTCGATCTGGCGTTGATGATTGAACCAGTGTTGCCTGCTGACTTGATGTTGAGAGTCGCTGACGGTCGTTTAGTTGCTGATCCAAAGTGGATAGCTGATCATGGTTGGTTTGGTTTTCAGGATTCGCTCCGCTCAAACTCAAATCCCAAGGTTTGGTTAGCCACTTGGGATGAGAAATCAAGTCTAGTTGCTCGGCTTTTTCAACTAAACTAATTGCTCCCTTTGGTTGCTGCTGGCCGGAATTCTCGCTTCTCCCAATCTCAGTCGGCTGTGGCTGGGCATCACTAACTAGTGCGGGCTTGCCTCGACCGATTGTAAATGCTACTGCAGCGGGCTGAAAGTTCCGACCCACATACGCCGCCACATCAATCTCACCAGCAATGTTGCTTTCTTGTGCATGGAAAATAGTGATCGCATTAGCGTCGTTGATCAACTGGGGTTGATTAATCGACTTATGTATTAAACCCACGCTCCTCCGCCCCAGCAGAATTTCCCGAGTAGGTTGTAACTGGGTGCGAAAAAGTTTAGATTGCAGGGGGTTGGCGGTTTTCATTGGCAGACGGCGAGATTACTTGAGTAAATTCGGCCGATTTAACAGATACAGAGTGTTTGACGGAAGCTCGGCTGCCTGCCCAACTGCCGAACCTCCGTGAAACACTTTATACCTTTTGATCTCTTAGTCGTTATTTGCTAATAGATAGATTGAGTTTACATCCAGAACCCGTGCTGTTAATGTATACACACTTGAGCGTTCGTTTTTAGTAAGCGGACCTCTTCAAGAAAAAGCATTGTTATACGTGGTCTGTCCAGCGATAATGATGCTTTTTTTGTCTTTCTTTGTCCCCTTCTCCAAAACCGTACATTTAATCTATCCATCTTTGCTGACAAATCGTTACGAAATCATCGAAATTTCCTCTAGAACTTCTCAATTTGTCAAACAATTGGCAGTAGTATAACTATTGAGAGAGGTTTTTGTCAACCTATAGTTTTAGATAAGCCTAAATTGCTATATCTTATATTTATTATTGGAAACTGATTATTGAGGTAATTTGGATAGTTTTCCACATTAGTACTCAATTAGATCACGCTGTGGATTGGCTGTGGGCAATGTGGGCAACTGCCAATCTCGAGCCTCTACTCTGAAAATGCTATACTTAACAGAGCATGACTGCCACTCACCAACTACTGGAAATTCGTATCGGTCGCACTAATCGGCTTACCCCAGAGGCAGCGGCGCAAGTTTTTGCCGGTTTGCCCAAGCTCCGCGATCACTGGTGGGATTTTTTACTAGGCCAACATGAACAATTGAGCTTTGAAATTTTAGCCTGGCAACAGACGGTCTACTTCCTCTGCTTCGTACCAAC
>CAZKSJ010000005.1:27295-38976 GCA_964555515.1 uncultured Pseudomonadales bacterium | reverse complement strand
CAATTGGCCGTAGCTATCAATCGCTCAATAATCCCCAAGGAAACAAGCTACAACTCAAGAAGGTGAAGCTCATGTCAAGTCAATTCTGGCGAAATCTGAAAAATCGCCAACAAAGTTTTGCCGGCCAGCTATTTTCTTTAGATGAGTTGGCCTCGATGTTCCACTTACCCACTGCCGAGCAAGCTGTAATTCCTAATTTAGCCTGGGGAACCAAGTTGCTAGGCGAACCACCAGAAAACTTACCAATCCTGGAAAAGTCCTCTTCCGCCAAAGAAAAGAACACAATTAATGTTTATGGCCGGACGATTTATAAAAATCACTCAGTGGTATATGGCTTAACAAAACCAGATCGACGACGCCATCAATACGTAATTGGTAAAACTGGCACCGGCAAATCCACTCTCTTGGCCAACATGGCGATTAATGATCTCAAGAATAATGAGGGTTTATGCGTGATTGATCCTCATGGCGACCTAATCAACATCCTGCTCGATTACATTCCAGCGCACAGAATTAATGATGTAATCTATTTTGACCCCACCGATCCCGAAAAAACAGTCAAAATTAACTTGTTTGAGGGGGAAAATGTGGCGCACCGCGAACTAATTGCCTCTGGCATCGTGGCTGTTTTCAAAAAACTCTATGGTTATTCTTGGGGCCCGCGCTTGGAGTACATTCTGCGCAATGCTCTACTCACTCTTCTTAAAACCGATCAGGCTCGATTGTCAGACATTGTGGAGTTGCTCACTAATGCTCGCTTCCGGCAACAAGTGTTAGAAAATTTGGATGACGAAATCTTAAGAAAATTTTGGGAGTTCGAGTTTGACGCGATGCATGAGCGCCAACGCACCGAAGCCACCGCTCCAATCTTGAATAAAGTTGGCCAATTCGTATCTTCGCCCATTATTCGGGATGTGGTCAATGCCCGCAAAAGTTCTTTCAGCATCGAACAGGCCATGGACTCGGGGAAAATTATGCTCATCAATCTTTCGCAAGGCAGATTGGGTGAAGACAATGCCGCCCTACTCGGCGCGATGATGATCACCAAACTGCAATTGGCGGCCATGGCAAGAGTGGACAGACCAGAGGAAAAGCGCCGCGATTTCTATCTTTACGTGGACGAGTTCCAAAACTTTGCCACGGAATCATTTACCAAAGTGTTATCAGAGGCGCGCAAGTACCGACTAAATCTGATTTTAGCCAACCAATACGTCGCTCAAATTCCCGAAGAGGTGCAAAAATCCATCTTTGGCAACTGCGGTAGTTTGGTCAGTTTTGTGATGGGTGCCGACGACGCTCAAGTCTTCACCAGAGAATTCAACAACAAATATACCCCCGACGAGTTGGTTTCTCTGGGCAGGTTCCAAATTATCAACAAAATTGCAATTGATGACACCATTACTGATCCCTTCCCTGGCGAAACTTTGCCGCTAGCCAAGAGCTCCAATCACAATCGGGAAAAAGTGATTAAAGTCAGCCGCGAGCGCTACGCCAGCAAGAAATCTTGAAGAAAATGATTGGTTGTTAATTTTCTAGTTGAAGAGTAGCGACAAGAGTTGGTCGCGATCGATGGTTGCTGATTATGTTCGCACAAACTAAAAAAATTCATCCGCTTCAAATACCGGAAAATCGGCCGATTGGGTTGGTGACACTACCAGCGATCGTTCACAATCAACGATTGGCTAGACGTTAGTGGGTTGTGACCGACGGCGCATCGACTAAAGCTAGGTGACATTTAAATTTGGGCATCCGCTTCAGAGCGGGAGTGGCGCAGCCCGTACTTACCAATCACGGCTTCCACCTTTTTATCCTGAGGCTTAGCGATAATTATATGAAAACCAAGGCGTTTCGCCTCCTTAATTCTCCGCTCCAAAAAACTGACTCCTCTTATTTCTCCCAGCAACCCTACTTCGCCAATGCACACGGTATTGGCTTTTAAAGCTTTGCCTGCCATCGAACTAGCAATCGCTAGCGCTACGCCCAGATCAATACTCGGCTCTTTTGTTACATAGCCGCCAGCCAAACTCACAAACACGTCGTAGTTGTTCAGGGGGATGCGGGAATATTTCTGCAATACTGCGGTAATAATTTGAATCTTAGCCAGATCAACACCCCTGCCCACACGCCTGGGCATTGCCAGCTGAGAACGAACCACCAGAGCTTGGATCTCCACCAACAACGGCCGGGTGCCTTCCATCACGCACACTGTCACCGAGCCTGGCACTGGTTGATCGGCGTGCTCCAAAAATAGCTCAGTTGGATTAGTCACCGAATCAAACCCAAACTCAGTCAATTGGAAGACTCCCACCTCGTCGGTTGCTCCAAATCGGTTCTTCACCGCACGCAATAGTCGTAATTCGCTCGTCCGCTCACCCGTCAGCTCCAAAACTGAGTCAACAATGTGTTCAAGCACTTTGGGACCAGCCAACTGCCCTTCTTTCGTGACGTGACCTACCAAAAACAATGGCACGTTCAGTCGCTTCGCCACCTCCGTCAATCTTTCTGCAGACTCGCGCACTTGCCCCACACTCCCCGCCGCCCCACGCAAATCATCGGTCTTCATAGTCTGGATACTGTCCACAATCACCAATTTTGGCTTGTGTTCAGCAATGGCGGCCACAACTGCGTCAACGTTTGTGCTACTTAAAAATTTCAAATTTTCTAGTTTAGCGCGATTTTTTTGAGGATTTTTTAGTTTGGATATTTGTTGTTCTTTATCTAATATTCGATTGATTCTAAGAGATATTTGTGATGGGCTTTCTTCACCTGCCACATACAAGACACTTTCAAAATGAGACTTAATGGCCATTTGCGTAAGCAAGGTTGATTTACCTACTCCCGGCTCACCGCCAATCAACATCACCGCACCCTCAACCATGCCCGCCGCACCAGCCGACTCACCCAACACCCGGTCAAACTCAGCGATCCCGGTTGAGATCCTTTTTTGCGGCCCACTGGCGCGCATCACTTCTGGGAACGTGGTAATTTTCACCGATTGACCGCGTGAGGCACTGGTCTTACCAACTTCCGCGCTCTTAATTTCCTCCACCAACGTATTCCACGCTCCACAATTACTACACTGCCCCTCCCACCTAGGGTACTCATAGCCACACTGCTGACAAACAAAAACGCTTTTTGGTTTTGCCATACTATTACTTATGCATTGCTATACGAGCGGCTCGGATCAATCAATTTCTAAACCCAACAATTTGGAGGTAGAAACATTGGGATTGTGTTGCCGAACCACCTCTACTCTACCACCTATTTCTTTCATCAACCTTGCTTTTTTTTGCATGTGGCTGGTGTGAGACGACACTGCCAAAATATCTGGCTGGATCAGCTTTAAAAAAGCCCTGTGATCGGCGGTACGATCAAAACGTTTGGGCAGCACGATCACTTCATCGGCAATACCAAGGTCTAGTAGGTTCTGCATCCGCACTGGCGCTGCATTGATCGGGCGATTATTCCCCTTGAGCTGTCTTACCCTCCCGTCGGACTCAATCGCCACGATTAATGTGCCAAGTTTTTTTGCATCCAGCAAAAATTTAACGTGCTCCTCATGCAGCACATCAAACACACCAGTAATTAACACCCGGGGACGAGACATTCTTATACTCTAACGCAGTTGGGCTGAACTGCAAGCGGGGGAAGGGGGCAGTTTATTAAGAAGCTAGCTATTTTTCAAGTATTCTTTCAGAAGCACTAGTAACAGGTTACAAATCCGCGCACGATAACTAACGAGCGGCCAGAAGGGAGCTTGACCAACTCCACTTAGAGTACTACAATTGCCATTTGTTCGATTTAGCAAGTAATCTAAATTAAGTTAACCAATTAGCCAATTCATTTGGGTAAGGAGCAGTATGCCAGGAAGACCAGAATCTACATCTTCAAATAGAGAATATGCCAACGGAAACAACCCCACTTTAGAAGCACTGGCGCGCCCTCAAGAAAATAAAAATGGCATCTATCCCATTACACCGGAGATGATTGCTCTCCTGAGCTTGCCCGTTAACTATGCGGAACGGAATTCACAAGAACAGTTAATTTACAATTTTGCACTGCGAGTATTGTACGAAAAACTGAGAAAAGTTGGGGTAGTTGAACCAGATGTGGATTTTGTCAACTTTGGTCGAAAATCAAATGAAGCTGGGTTTAGAGTAGGAACTGTCACAGGTGTTGATAAAATAAGACATGAGATTGCCTTAACCATCGGCATTACCACCAGTAATCAATTTGGTGGGGAAAACAAAAGACAACAAATTAAGGATGTTGATGCACTAATTGAAAAAGCAGAAAAAGAATGCGGATATGTCAACGGAGCTCCTCCCTCAGAAAAATTGCTCAATTTAAGAGCTACCAGAAGAGCCATTGAAAGAGCATTGAACACCGAAGAAAAATCTGAGGTGATCACCTACCAACTTCACCTACCATCATTATTTACATCCAACCCACTTATAGACTTTGATGATCCTAGAGTAGTACGTAGAAAGATTAGCAATGGTTCAGAAACAACTGGCACTCAATCAAATTTGGGACATCAAGCAAGCACTGGTGTCGCTGAAGTTCTGGGCTTGGGTAGTAAAGCTGCTGAAAATGGCGCTAGCACGACCAGTTCTCCTACACTCGGAACTGGAGGGGGGCTTTTAAACCCCAGTAGTGGAGATGTTAGTAACCTGCCAAATTCAGAATTTAGACCGCAAGCAAGCCCGCAGAGAACGAGCGCTCCTGTGGGGATTTCACCTCGCGCAGTATCGCAACAAGAGACTCCCGAAGGTTATTTTACAATTCCAACACGCCTATCAACCCACCGCCTGATACTGACAAATGGTCAGCATGAGAAACAAGATGTTAATTCTGCTTCAATAAATCCAATAAATCCATATATTCAAAAATTAAAAGAAGCATTGAGGCGGATATTCAAACAAGAATAATATGGATGGAATCAATCCCCATATTTGTTTAAGCCAGCGAGCATGGATTATTTCCCCCGTGTCCCTCGGATGAAAAAAGGCGCTGGTGTACCCCACCCGCTCGCGGGTAATGTGGCGACGCATGTATAAATACTGAAGTTGGAAAGCGACGACATTCAAAATGTTTAGTAATTCTTGAATAAGAGGTAGCCCGCTCAAGATAGATTGGAACTCGTGTTTAGCGCTAGCGTTGATCGCCCAAGAGAAGTAGTTGGGCAGCAAAATTCTCACCCAGCGATTGGTGGCAAAAAATTCTCGTCTCACGCAATCTTTGCTAACCAACCACTTAGTTTGACAAATCTCATAAGCAGTGTAAGCAGAGCGTGACTCAAGCGGCATTTGCACAGCCTGTCGCTCTAACCACAGGTTAAAACACCAACTGTTGGGTTCTTCCTTATTCCACGACCGGCGCCTGCCAAACAAAAACGAGAGTACTACTATAATAGGCCGCACCAACCACAGGCGATTATTCTCGGTCACGATCATCACATCCACGTCATCATTTTTCGCAGCATTACCCACCGCCGCCGATCCGGTAATCGCTAAGCCAGCGATCCACGGCAAGAAGCGGGCAACCAACACCACTGGCCAAAGTTGCGCGATTTTTTGATCAGAAATTTCCTGACGATTAAGGCGTTGATTATGCCACTTAGTCGATCCCAAACTCCAGTGTGGTTTAATGAACTGAACCAAGCCCCGATTGCGCAATTCCACCAAGGCGCGTGCAAAAAAATGTTTTTCGTGATTTTTATTTTGCTGCCAACGGATTGGATCCGCCAAACACAGATGTGTGGATTCTGCTGATTCTATTGATTCGTGACCAACCGACCCCACTAATTGGTTAACGATCGATTGACTGGTGATCCGCTGATTGGCGATCGATTGGTTAGGATTCAAGCCGCCGTTGTTTTGAGCACCCCCTGACAAATTTCCAAGTTTGTTGGCTGGTTTTAACGAACCATTGGCCACCCCAACGCTTCTAAAAGCTTGTGGGTAGAGCAAACGCAACCACAGCTCGCCAGTGGTCAGTGGATAAGCAAACTGCTCAAAATATGCCAGAGTTAAAATGATTGATTTTTGAAAATTTTCGGTCTTGGCCTGATCCAACATGCCAGCATTATAACCCGCCGCAATCCGCCAAACAGGCTTAGTTGGCGCTAACAACACTTGTTGACTACGAGAGATTAGTTAATTACAAATAGAAAAAATGAAAACTACTGCGCTGTCTCTGCCACCCCATACTGACGCAGCTCTTGACGCACTCCTTGATCGAGAGTTTCTAGCACCTCATCAATGCCTGATCCAGACACTAGGGCGGTGACAGCATTTTCATAGTACTTAATGATGTTGTCATTAATACCGTCGTCATGGGTATAAGTACTCATGTGCCAACCCTTGGCAAATGGTGCATCCTGCAAATAAGCAGACATAATGGGGTCGCCAGCTAGTTCGTTGGCCAAATCCTTGCGCGAGTAGAGTTCGCCAAAAGCTCTTGCCTGACTTTGCTCTGAGTGCAGCTGTTTCTGGACATCGGCTGAACTCATGTACTTCACAAACTGCCAAGCTTCAACCGTGTTTTCACTCTGTTCGCTCACCCCCTCTGCCCAATAAGTTGCCCAAGCGATACGCTCGTCAGACAGCTGAGGCAATGGCACAACCGCGAATGGTAGGTTGGGATTAGCCGCGCGAATTTCGTGAGCCCTCCAGGATGGAGCGAGCATCATCGCCACGTCGCCCTGCGCAAAAGCCACCGTTGAACTAGGCAAAGAAGCATCCCAAACCTGATCAACTTTCATAAAATTGGTGTAAAACAACAGCGCGTCTCTAGTTTCGATCGAGTTGGGTTTGGTTAAATCAGCACCGTTTTGCAACATCAATACCGCGATGATGTCGGCAAAGTGCTCAACATTAGTGGCGTTGCCAAGCGCGGCACCAGCGCGAACCTTGCCATTGGCAGTGCGCACAGTTAATTTCTTGGCAATCGTCCGCAACTCTGGCCAAGTGGCGGGCGGCTCTTCCACGGCGGTTGAAAAAATTTCCGTGTTGTAGTACAAAGCTAAGCCTTCATACATCAGGGGAATACCCACAATTTGCCCATCAATATTAAGTTGCTCCGCCGCTACCGGATAAAAAGTGCTGGAAAATTCAGATGATGTCATTACAGCTGATGGCAGTGGCGCCAATTCTTGCTCCAACATAGGTACCCACGAAGCATGGTAGCGAAAAATATCAGGACCATTACCAGATACAATGGCGTTTTGCAGTCTTTCCCGATAATCTTTGTGGGATTGTTTTTTATAGGTAATGGTCACACCCGGGTTGTTGTCTTGGTAATCCTTAATAACGGCCGCCATCGCCTCACCTGGTTCCCACAATCCCCAGTATTCTAAATCCACAGATTTGACAGGTTCGGCTGCTGTGGTTGGAACAGGTGTGGTTTGGCCACCGGTATTGGAACTACCAGATCCACTATCACCCCGCTGGCCTAAAAACCAGTAAGTGGCAAAACCAATGGCAGCCAAGATCAAAATCAAACCAAGTGCGATTGGCAAAAAGCGCAAAATCGATTTTTTTGGTTGAGCAACTTCCGGCGTAGCATCATTTGCCCCACCACTAGCGGTGGACTTACCATCGCTCTTAACCACATTGCTTGTTTTATTTGCGCCAGCCGACGGTGGTTGATTGCTGGGTTGGCTGGTTGATGGTAAGTTATCTTGTGGTAACCCCGGCAAAGTGTTGCTTGACATAGACTGAAGCGCACTGAGCGTACGCGGCGGTTGTTGAGTAGATGGCGTGGGTTGCGGTACCGGCGGTGTAGCTGGTGGCGGAGTTCCTCCGGGAAAAGTTGGCGGCACTTGCGGCGGGATACTAGGTGAGCTACTGGCTTTGGCTGAGTTGGTGGGCAATATTTTTTGATCAACTCCAGCTGCCAATGCCGATCCAGCGGCTAGTCCCGTAGCCGAACCAGTGCCAGCGTTAGTTGTCCCACCTGCGGCAGTACTACCCCTAGCCAAAGCGGGTTGGGGTTGAGTGGGGTTTTTCAATTCTTCTAAAGCTGGAATTGGTCTGACCACAGCTGTGCCTGGTTGAGGTAAAATCTCGATTTCTTCTGCAGGCGCCGGCATCGGTTTGGCAGACGTTTTTAATCCCCCCTGAACATTGGTCATTTCGTTGGGTTGGACGGGTTGGCTGGCAGAAAACGGCTTTGTCTGAGTAGAATTTACCTGAGCTGGCTGAGTGGCTTGAGAAGGTTGACTTGGCTGGGAAGGATTAGCGCCCAAACTGGCGGTTTTTGAGGAACTGGACTGATTTGAGGTTGGGAGAGGATCATTTTTAGAAGTTGAGCCAGTCTGAGAGGTCGTCAGAGGCATCATGGCAGTTGATGCAGAAGCCTTAGTTGGTATAGTTGGCGAAGCCGCCGTAGTTGAATTATTTGACGACAAACCCACCTGAGTTGCACTGGTTGCAGAATTGGCTTGAGACGGAGACACCACTTGGTTTGTCACTCCCGCTTGAAGCGGAACCCCATTGGAGGTTCCGACCCCTCCCACAACTCCTTCTCCGACCCCAGCAACTCCTCCTCCGGCTCCAACAACTCCGGCCGTTCCAGCAGGCTGTTTCAATACAGACTTGGGCGGAGCTGGTTTGGGCAGAGGCATACTGGGCATAGCTTGATTTACCGCTGGTTATTATCGACTAGGTTTGGGACAATACTACCCAAGCACCTTCGAATTATCCAGGTGTTATCATCATAACATAAGGAATAACCATTTGTCGGCATTGAACTATTTTAACCAGCGTGAGTTGTCGAAAGCAAGCCTGGTTGGGATTGTCCTGGCTAGCCTGGCGCTAGTGATTTCAGCAGTCCTGATTTGGTACTACTCTTTTTGCCAAACGCACTTACCGCCACGCACAACAATCAATGGTCTTGATGTAGGAGGTATGACTTATGAGGAAGCTAAACAAAATCTACAGCTTTCCAACCAACAACCACCAGCTCACACCCTCACCTTAAGTGTAGATGACATTGTAGTAGCATCCCAATCTGGCGAACTGGGGTCCTCTTATGATTTTTCTCGTCTACTTGATTCAATCGAACAAACCACTCATGATGGCTCTCTCTCAACTCAATTAAATTGCCTTCTTAGTAGTCTCTTCAAACCAGCGAGTTATTTGGCATCAGCCACTTATGACGAAGCAGCGCTCGATGCAATGATTGCCGAACTCAACAAGTTAGTCAGCTATGGAGGCACCACCCCTCAAGCGACTTTGGAAATCAGCGGCAATCCAGAGTCAATCACCATTATTCCAGGATCTTTTGGCCGAGAAATTGATCGCGATGAAACCAAAAAGAAGGTATTTGCGCAACTCAAAGCCGGCAACACTGATGTAGTGGCGGCCGTGGCTAGTACATCTGGAGTTTTATCAACCGAAGAGATCGAAAATTCAAAAATTCGAGCTAATAAATTGGTGGGCAAAAAAGCTGAGTTTAAACACGAGACAAAAAACTTCGTACTTAATGATGAAGAAATGATTAAAGCTCTCAATCTGCCTGCTGGATACAACCTGCCCCGCATTCAAACAATTATCGCATTATGGAGCGAGGAGATTGATCGACCACCCCAAGAGCCAGAGCTCGTCTATGATCAAAACACTTTGCAAGCCACCTCTTTTACACCACCTCGCGACGGCTTGGTTTTAAACAAAACAACCACTGAGGAACAAATTTTGCAGACCCTAAAATCCTTAGAGACAGACGAGGGTTTTGCAATGAGTAGCGATCAAGCAACAACAAACCAGGAGCAGAATAATGAGCAGGCTAGCGAAAGCGACAACAATCAAGTTGTCGAGCTAAAAGTG
This sequence comes from uncultured Pseudomonadales bacterium, assembly GCA_964555515.1. Taxonomy (GTDB): domain Bacteria; phylum Patescibacteriota; class Microgenomatia; order UBA1400; family PJMF01; genus UBA1388. The sequence goes on along the minus strand of CAZKSJ010000005.1, from coordinate 29,146 downwards.
GTCGCCACCCCTCCCAATAAAAGCCTCGCTGACACCAACAATCTTGGCATCAACGAAAGAATTGGGTTTGGCGACAGCCATTATGACCACTCCATCGCCAACCGCATTCACAACGTCAGCCTGACCACCGGCCGTGTTAACTTGATTATCATCCCCCCGGGCAAGGAGTTTCGCTTTAATGACGCTCTCGGGCCGGTTTCTGCTGAAACTGGCTTTAAATCTGCCTATGTCATTAGAAATGGTCAAACTGAGTTGGGTGATGGCGGCGGCGTCTGCCAAGTCAGCACGACGCTATTTCGCGCTGTTCTTAACGCCGGGCTGGATGTGACTTTGCGCTTGCCACATAGCTACCGCGTTAGCTATTACGAGTTAGACCGCAAGCCCGGCGTAGATGCCACAGTCTATGCCGGCAACACCGATTTTCGTTTTAAAAACGATACCGCTCATCACATCTTGTTATACGGAGAAGCAGATAGTAAAAATCTCTATATGTTTTATGAAATTTATGGCACTTCAGACGGCCGTACCGCCGAGATCGTTGATCATAAAACTTGGAACTATAAGCCTCCCCTACCCCCAGAGTACATTGATGATCCATCTTTGCCCGCAGGCCAGGTCAAGCAAGTTGACTGGGCGGCCGCGGGCATCAGCGCCAGCTTCACCAACGTGATTAAAGACAAAGACGGCAATATTATCAACGAGGACACCTATGTTTCACACTACAAACCCTGGGCCGCAAAATACTTGCGCGGGGTAAATTAAACTCGCGGAAAAGCTTTCTTGTTGGACCCCTCTTTCTCTTCGCCGAGTTGATAGTCATACATACTTATCATATTGCAATTTTTACATATTATGTTAGCATTATTTCATGCAGACGACGTTCGATTGGGATAATGAGAAAAATTTAGAAAACCAACGAAAACACAATGTCTCATTCGAAGAAGCACAGTGGGCTTTTTCAGATCCAAACAGAGTGATCATTGAAGATCTGGAGCATAGTGAGGCTGAAGAGCGATTTTTTTGTTTAGGTCGAGTGGCAAAAGATATCTTAACTGTTCGCTTCACCTATCGATTTGGCATTATTCGTATTTTCGGCGCAGGTTATTGGCGGAAAGGAAAGAAACGATATGAAGAAGAACATAAAAATGATTAATTACTCAAGTGAACCAATACAGCTGGGAAAGAGGGTAAAAGACTTTTTGCCTAGACCAGAAGAATTGGTCTTCCGACCCAAGGGAATTAAGGTTACTATTACCATGAGTGAGGACAGCGTCGACTACTTCAAGAACCAAGGACAGTCCCTAAACTTTCCTTATCAGCGGATGATTCGCAATTTAATTGATGAGTATGTGCGACAAATGCGAAAGCAAGATCAAGAACTGGGTGCTTGAGGAGCTTGCTGCCCCAATAGTTGACACAAGCCTTGCACTTCCCCATGATTTGGGTACAATCGCCCGCATTAATGACCAATTGCTGTGATAGTTCAATATGCTAAGTCCCGAACAAGGAAAAGATCGCTGGCAAAGGGTGTTGAAAGAGCCAAGTTCGCCAGATGATCGAAATACCCCCAGCACTAGTGCTGACAAGGATCCTTTTCCAGAAGAATTAGGAGAAACAGACGTTGATCACAGGTCGCTCGAAGTCCAAATTGAAGATGAGGTGTCTTGTCCAATCACCCTCGAGCTATGGAAAGAAGCACTTTCTAGACAGCAACCACAGCACATCGTGGATACCACCCAATCACATCCTTGGCAAAGCGCGATATCTTCCTTTCGAGTCATGAAAAGATGTGAGGAAAGTGCTGTTTTTACAACATTTCGAAACGGCAGAGCGATGATGGAACGAGCAAAT
>CAZKSJ010000005.1:0-27195 GCA_964555515.1 uncultured Pseudomonadales bacterium | reverse complement strand
TTGGGATTCCCACATCCATTCCAGCTAGTACTTTGGCGAAATTCATTCATGCTAGAGCCAAAGCTAATGATGGCGACACTCTTTCAACCAACCAACCACGCTTTGCAAACAAATTTGCTCCCAAGAGCGCGATGATGATTTTGGCAAGCCTTTATGCCGTCAGTTTTAGCGAGCCGGCGCAAACCTCCTCTGGATCTCCGATTGGCTTGGATCAGCGCACCCTTTGGGAAGATATTATTCAAGATCCCTCTCGTAAACTCTTCGATCAAACAAGCATTTTGCCTCCGGAAGAATTAAACACCTTGCTTGATTCTGAATTGTCTGCCAAAGAAGCAGAATTCATCAGATTAAAATTTGGTATATCAGCCAAATCGGGGGGCGAATGCTACGAGGATGAGCAAATTGCCGCTCTCTTCCATGTCTCAAAAGAACAAGTGCGCAAAAAAATCAAGGATGCCTTAGCAAGGTTGGAGACAGTACTAATTCGGCGCGGTTGGAAATCTGAAGACATTACCTACGACTCACCCCATTATTGACCAAGCGTCGATAATTTGGTCTCGAACAACTCGAGAAATCAAGTGAGCATCGAACGAGCCAATCTCTATTCAAAGTGAACCACTCAAGCGCCTGCTCTCGGCCTCATGCCATCAATTGCCCGCAAAATCTCAATGGGCAAACCGAACACGATTGTGTTTGACTGATCAGAGCTAATGTCGTTTATAGAATTGAGCGTGCGCAGGTGCAAAGCGCCCGGAGTTTGTGACATCATTTCTGCTGCCCGCCTCAAATTTTCCGCAGCCAACACCTCACCCTCACTATTAATAATCGTCGCTCGCTTCTCTCTTTCCGCCTCCGCCTGCTTGGCCATGGTGCGTACCATCGTCTCCGGCAACTCAATATCTTTCAGCTCAACCGCCTCTACGTCAATGCCCCATTGATCGGTGGGCACATCAATTGATCGCAAAATTTCCTCAGCTACCTTTTCTCTGTTTGACAACAGCTCATCAAGCGACACTTCTCCCGCCACGCGACGCATGGTCGTTTGCGCCAACTGCGACACAGCCCAATTAACATTCTCAACCTCGTTGACAGACTTGGCTGCATCAGCAATTTTGTAATAAAAAACAGCATTCATTTTGCATGACACGTTATCCCTGGTAATGGTTTCCTGTTTGGGCACATCCACAGCTTTTGTTCTAATATCCACCTTTTTCATGGTTTGAAAAATTGGAATTACTAGTCGCCAACCAGGTTGCAACAAGCCCATGTATCGGCCGGTGGTGTACAACACTCCTCGCTCGTATTCGTTGATTTGCCTGATTGAAATCAAGATGATAACGAGAACAAAAATAAAAAATGGCAAAAATGACATGTTTCCTTTCGATAAGTTTGTGCAAAAAAACTATCCCAATTTTAACACGATCTAGTTAGCGATTGATTTTTGGAGTTTATTTCAATCTGGATTTAAAGCAGGTTAAAAAATTGGCTGGGAAGTTGGCCTCACCCTGTCTGGATAGATTCTGAAGATCGGGTATAATCTTTGGTTATGGACGCACGCTACAATCACTTGCAAGAAGATCACATCTATCAACTTTGGGAAGAATCAGGACTTTTTGATCCAGACAATTTGCCAAACACAACTAATGGGCAGTTCTCGATCATCATGCCCCCACCAAATGCCAATGACCCACTCCACATTGGCCACGGCATGGTGATGGCCATTGAAGACGCGATGGTGCGTTTTCACCGGATGTGGGGGGACAAAACGTTGTGGTTGCCTGGCACCGATCATGCCGGCATTGAAACCCAATATGTTTTTGAAAAGAAGCTGGCTAAAGAGGGAAAAAGTAGGTTTAATTTTGATCGAAAAACACTGTTCGATCATATTTGGCAATATGTACATGAAAACTCAGATACGGCGATAGATCAAATTAAAAGACTGGGCGCCAGTGCAGATTGGTCACGCTTTCGCTTCACTCTGGATCCCAAAGTTGTGGAGTTTGTACTACAAACTTTTCAGAAGCTACACGATGATGGATTGATATATCGTGATTTAAAATTGGTAAACTACTGCACAAAGTGCGGCACTAGTTACTCTGAGCTAGAAATTGAACACATTGACCAAGTCTCGCCGCTTTACTACGTCAAGTATCAGTTGGCCAACGGTGACGGCGAATATGTCACTGTGGCCACAGTAAGACCGGAACCAATTTTTGTTGACACCCATTTAGCCGTCAATCCCAATGACAAAACAAAAGCGCACTTGATCGGGCAAAAAGCGATCAATCCCCTCACCCAAGCTGAAATGGAGATCATTGCCGACGAGATGGTTGATCCAGAGTTTGGCACCGGGGTCGTCAAAATTACTCCTGCGCACGACCAACATGATTATGAGGTGGCCAAAAAACACAACTTGCCCATTGCGCCGGCGATTGATACTAAAGGAAAAATTCTGGCTAACGGCGGCAAATACGCCGGTCTGAGCGTGGTTGAGGCTAGAAAACAAGTGGTGGCAGATCTGCAGGCAGCGGATCTGATTGACAAAATTGACCAATCATACTCCAACCGGGTTGGGGTATGTTATAGATGTCATCGGCCAATTGAGCCGCTGCCCCTACCGCAGTTCTTTATTAAAGTTCGAGATGAAAAAAACAACCTGGTCGATGCCGCTCTGGCAGCGCTCAAAAATCAAGAAACCGTTGTTCAAGGGGCGGGCTATGACAAAATCCTGAGACATTGGTTAGAAAACTTAAGGGATTGGAATATTAGTAGACAAATAGTGTGGGGTATTGGCATACCCGTGTGGTATGCCTACCAAGGACACGAACAAGACATCTCTGTATCTTTTGTTGATAAATCAGGAAATTATCAAGTAGGACATTTGGATGAGATGTTGCAAACCAACACTATTGAAGAAATTAAAAACGGACTGCAACAAATAGTGGCGCCCACCTCTGTGCCCTACCAAGTCTCAGTGAACCAACCAGCCGACAGTAAGGATTACTTACCAGAGACCGATACACTAGACACTTGGTTTTCGTCATCGCAGTGGCCCGTGGTGACACTCAAAACCAATCGACCCAAAGACTTTGACACCTTCTACCCCACCTCGGTGATGGAGACCGCCTATGATATTTTGCCATTTTGGGTGATGCGCATGATGCTTCTTGGCTTGTATTTAACTGGTAAATCGCCATTTTCTACAGTTTACCTTAATGGGTTAATTCGCGATCAAAAGGGTCAAAAAATGAGCAAGAGTAAGGGCAACGTTGTTAACCCATTGGAGATAATTGAACGGTATGGGGCTGATGCACTACGCATGGCATTAACCATCCGCTCCACACCAGGATTGGACAAATCGGTCAGCGAGGGAGATTTTAAAGCCATGCGCAACTTTGCGAATAAAATTTGGAATGCGGCGCGTTTTGTCCAAATGTTAAATAGTGCTGAGCCAGCCGACCATGATACATCAATAAACAGCGATGAATCCACAAAAAAGACTGTGTCGACAAGCCAAAATAATTTGGCGAGTCAAGTTGAGTCAAAGCTTGGGGTTGAACCTACCTCCAACAAATCATCGGTTAATGCCAAGCTGGCGCCTGAGACCAAACCCAATGATGATCTTGATGACAAAACTAGCCAACACCTACGGGATGTTGTGCAGATGGTCACCGATAATATGCATAAAAACCAGCTTGGCATTGCTGCCGACACTGTTTATAACGAATTTTGGCATTGGTATTGTGACCAATGCATTGAAGAGGCCAAGCGAGGGAAAATTTCAACTCGGCATATGACAGAAGGCTTGATTGTCTTTTTAAAGCTAATTCATCCATTTATGCCTTATGTCACAGAAGCTATTTGGCAAGAACTTTATAAACAAAAAACGGTGAAAGAGTCCTTATTAATGGGTGCGTCTTGGCCAAAATAAGGTCACCTAGACACAACCCAAGGAGTGATTGAACACACCATTCCATACCCCCCTGCCCTCGTCTATTGGCTTGGTGAAGAAGAGTTGCTACAATGAATTAATCAGCAAGTTACTGCGACCGACACCTGCGGTTGGTAGACCGATGTGGTCGATAAAAAACGAATTTGAGGAGGGCTGACTTATTGTTATGTTTCGAAATTATGAAAACGATCGTCATTCACGTACGCCTGGCGCTGGCATTAGCGACCTTTTTCTTACTTCTTCTTGTCGAGTATGCTAAGTTGGTGAAAATTCCCTTGTTTGCGCTCACGCTATTGAGCCTGATGATTGGCTTGGTCATACTAAACAACCAAGCAAGCTCCACTCAAGTAACTAAGTCACCACAACTAAACTCCGCCATTATCACTGGCGAAGTGCCGATTGAAAATAAAGTGTTTTCTGAAAAAACTGTGTTGGAACAAATAGCTGCTAACGAGCAGCTTTTGCGCCTGCAGCCCACCCACCGCGACCTCCTGATTAACACCGCGCTCCTCTATAAAGCAAAACTAGATATGAGGCGTAGTGAATATTACTGGCTGCAGGCGCAAAAACAAGACCCCAACCTATCTCTGTTTTCAGAACAAAAAATCAGCCTGCTTGATTGAAATTTACCACCTGAAGTAAAATTTGCCACTTTAGACGAATAACCCCGATTGGACAACTCAAGTTAGACGGTTGATTCGTCGGCGCATTGTTGTAACTCCTCTCCACCCCACCAGGCCATTAGCTGCCGACCAACACCGTCGACACCCAACTAATCCCTCGTATAAGCTTCTGTCAATCGAGTAGTCTCATTAAAAACTGACAAAAAAACATTAAAATCCCCAAAATCATCATTTATCCACCCACCTCACTAGAAGAGATTCGGACAACCTACCTCTACCATCTAAAAAATCATCAAACAATAAAGTAGAAGACCGCTTGGGGTGTGATAAAAAAATTAGTCTACATTAGATATTTTACATATCTACAGAAGGAGTATATGGGTTGAGCCTAAGTCTGATTATCTTGGAAAAAAGTCTTAAAATAACACGTAAATCTACAATATTGGTCGATTTGCACAGTGAAAACCACTCTGTTAACTTGTTTCTTCACTAAAACACCACGGCCGACTTGCCTGGAGACAATCAATTCGAACAGTTTTCTCATCCGAGCAAATGTGAGCGGACGATCGCTCTTGCCCAACTCTGACAATTGCTATCCCCCACCATCAATTGGGAACGCCATTTAACTCGGAATTTGGTGAAATTAGAAAGATGTCAGCCAATTTGACAAGCAAGACTGTGTAATTTAACCAATAAAAACGTTCTGAAAAATTGTCCTGACGGAGTTGATTTAAGCCTTGTCGGCAGCTGATTTATCGGCTGCACCATCACTTGCTTTTTCAGCCGCTTCACCACCCGCTTGTTCAGCTTTCGCCGCTTCTCCTTCAGCTCCCCCAACCTCTTCTCCAGCTGGCTCAACCTCAGCAACTACTTCGACTTCTTCTTTTTGTTCCTGAACAATCACCAGTGGTTCGTCAATTTCTTCCTCAGATAACACAACTTCGACTTTAGATTTGTCAAATTGGGCATCGTCTAAGGTTAGCGTCTGGCCAACTTCGGTTAATTGTGCAATGTCGAGAGTGATTTTCTCTGGCAGGTCTGCGGGCAACGCCTCAACTTCCAACACGTCTTTCACCAACAAAATATTGCCACCGCGCACACTTGCTTCACCAACTATTTCAACTGGCACCTCTGCCCTAACCTTTTCATCAAGTCGTACTCTTTTAAAAGTGGTGTGAACCAAATCCGACGTAACGGGGTCTGTTTGCACTTCATCAATTAAAACAGGTATCTCTTTTTGTGAATCTTCAACCACCAAGTATAATAATGTGGATTCTCCCGCGTCTGCAATAAATCTCTTTAAATCGGTCATTTTTAAATATACTGCCATCGAGTCTTCAGCACCACCGAACACGTTTGCGGGCATTTGTCCACTTTTGCGTGATTGCGACATGTTTTTACCTATTTCTTGCCTGGTAGCCACGTGTAGTTGATGTTTCTGTGAGTTTGTCATAGTTGCTGATGTGTAATGAATACGTACTAATACTAAACTTACTGTCGTTATTGATTATGAGTAATCAAACGATTCGACCCGGTTTGTCTTGGTCCGTAGCGAATCAGTGATTTATCCTCTCTATTTCGACCGTTTCGATATAGAGAAGGCCATTATATCAGCTTTGTGTTTATTTTTCTCGCGCAACTTGGATGCCAAAAAACCCATGGTCAAGAGAGTGGTGTGCAAACACCACTTTGTCATCGGTAATTTCCGCTTGAGGAGCCACCAACTGCACCCGCTGCGAAGGAGCTGGTTTCATGGTTAGGGTGTAAGTGGGCTCGCCAGAGCCTGGTTGAAACTGTTCAAAAAATACATAGGCTAGTTCGTCGGTGGGTTGGAGTGGGGTAGAGAAAGCAATTGACAATGTTTTGCTGCTTTTCACTGGTACTTCTAAATAAATGCCCACGACTTGGCGACCGTGTTCTTGATAACGCCTAACCAACTTCTCATCTGCGGGCTGATTGCTTACCCTAACGGCGCTGGTTGTGGCTGTTTCCGGCAAATAAAAGCGCACGTAGGCCTTATAAGGACCTTTTGGCCAAGATTCTGATTGAGCGGTATTTTCAAAAGTCACTTGCCTGGTATGAACAGCGCTTGCATCTGTCAACTCCACGCTGTGCTCAACGGCTCTTTTTAAATAATAATTTGCTCGATTAATGCCCACGTTTGCTTCAACTTGAGCAATACTCTCAACTTGACACGCGGCAGCAGAAAATTGCGAAGGGCATCCGGGGGAGAGAAGGGCGCCGGACCAACTAAGGTTGGTCATGGCCACCAACTCTTCAGAGCGTCTGAAAGAAATTAACGAATGTTGCTGATCAAAATTTTTCTGGAGAGCAGATAGTAGGCGTGGTGTTTCCTCTGGGGTAATTTGAAAAATTTCCGCCCAAACTTTCTCAAAAATCAGCTGGCGGTAGTCTTTAATTACAACCTCATTTGCAACTTCTGAGTGAAACTCGATGAATTCAGCAAGATTTTTATTGGTTAGTACCTCATTGTATTCGGGTACGTCAACTGGTCCAATGGCTTGTAGTAGGTTGGCTAATCCTTCGATGTCAACCGTCATCACACCATCAATATCTTGATTAAGGCTTTTTTCTAAAAACCAAGAGATTTGCTCCGCGGCCTTGGGAAAAGAAGGATCCCAATTGGCGTCGCGAACCGACCAAACTTTTTCACCCAAAAACTGTCTAATTTCCTCAGGAGCTTGCACCGAACCCGGCAATAAGTTGTCAATTTGTAATCCGTTATAAAAATCCCGCTTTATCAACGATCCTTCTGCGAAGGTAAAAACTCCAATCGCTTCAATGTAACCACCGGTGGGTCGCAGTTCTTGGTTGTTTTGGAAGACAATTGCATAAGTTCTGGGTTGATCGGACCCAAGTAGGGTGGGCAATAGGGGTTGTAGCTGTTGCATCACCCTGAGTCCATTTTCCAATTTTTTAATTCTTTCCAAGCTACTTTCATCTGACAGCAATGCTGTGTCGGCAGCCAATGAAAGTTCGCTGAGCGAAGCACTCAGCTCCGCCACCTTTTCATACGCTAGAAGCGACTGAGAGGCTAAATCCTCGGTGGTTGTTTCAATTTCCCCATCACTTAAGCCTAAGACCTGGTTGACCAGTTTTTGACTAAGCTGATCTGTTTTTGTTAACTGTTGGTGGGCTGCAACCAAATTTGAGCCCGCTTTAGACAGCTTAAAAGCCTCGTCAACTTGGGGCAAACTAAATATTTTTTGATAACTATTGGCTTGCAAAGCAACGACAGTGGAAAGTCTTTGCAGGCTCTTCAATGTTTCTTCTGTTTCTAAATCTTGGGTTGCCGTCGAGTCGCGCTTTGTCTTCAAGTCTTGCTTGGCTAGCTCTTGATCTGAGAGAGACGGTTGGTTCGAATCCTCTGGGTTACCAGCGCTGGCTCGATTAACTTGAGAACTTTCTAGATCGGCATACGCAGCCAGCCCCGTATTCAAATTGTGTCGCAACATCCTAACGCTAATCAAAAAAAACGCCGCCAAACACAGTGCGCCAAGTCCGACGCCGGTGAAGACTAGGCCGCCGTAAAAAGCGGCTGTTCGCCTGCTAGATTTTTTTGAGATATGAATCTTTTTTTGTTTGACCACCGCTGATTTGCTTTTAGTACTAACTCTGTGGGAGGCGGCAAAAATCCGCTGTAATTCTGAGTTGAGATTAAAGTCTTGACCACCGCTCCGATTGGCGGCTTCATCCTCGGTTGTGTCGCTGCTGACTTGATGAGGCTTTGGCTTGTCAGACGGATTGTGTTGACCACCCAAATTTCTATCTTGAACTGGTTTGCCCAACAAACCAGTTGTTTTCCTACCCAACCTAGATCTAGCAAGCGGCTCCTCCAATATTTCGCCTAGCGCGGCTTCACGACCCAACCAATTATTTCTTGACGCTAGTTTGCTCGATTCAGCACAAGCGGTCCCTTCCTCGCCGAGGGGCTGTGCAGTTGGCTGATGGGGCTGGATTGTAGAAAAACTTTCTTGGTTAAAACTTTCTTGGTCGAGGTTTTCTTGGTTGTCTCTCGTCACTAGAGAGCCAGAGCTCTCTGTCTCTCCAGAATGGGTTGATTGTGAAAGGGGGTCTACTGGCGTATTGAGCGAAGTGGAGCCCAACGGACCACTTGATGATGAATTCGTAGGAGAAGTTGGGGTGACTGCGGATGAAGTTGGTGAGTACTGAGAATAATCCGGGACCAGCTTTGTTTCCAATAGGTCTAGGCTTAGCCAATTCTTTTTTCCAGAGGGGGAGGGGAGACTACTCACAAATCGCTCAACCAACTCTGGCTCTGGAGTCACAAAGTCGTCTGCGACTGAGAACATAACCGCGTCTTGCTCAAGACCATCGACCACCTGTAAGTCGAGAGGGCTGAAGTGATAAGACTGATAGAGTTGTTTAATTTGCTGCGCCAGTTTTACGCCAACACTTGAAGAACCCCGGATGGCCACACTGCGCCTGTTCGGACTCAGAGCGTAGTGAGTAACTTTCGCTGAAAACTGCGCCACAGATTGAGGGTAAATCCTCATCTGTGGCGCATAAACAACGCCGTCCTGAATCTGCTGACACATCAATAACAACGTTGAGTAGCGATGGCTCAACGCGTCTGAGTCGGTCCTGAGGCTACCAACTAGGTCAAAACCAAACACAAAAATCCCATTGGGTAGTTGAGAGGCTAACTGCACAATCATCTCTGCTTGAAGTTGCTGTAACAGCTGCCAATAAGGAAACTCTCCGGGTACTGTTTCACGAAAACCAGAGTTAACTGGCAAGACGATGGTCAACTTTGACTGATGATCTGATAGTGAACTAAACAACAAATTAAGTTGTTCTTGACTAATAGCAAGCCACCAGCCGACGTCAACAGACCACACAATTTTGTAGGCTGCCTCAAGTATTTTGCTTGTTTCCATCGAATCAACGCTGGTCTCGCTATTAATCAACTCCAAATTGATCGGTTTTTGCAGCAATGCGCCTTGTAAGCCCGCGCCAACTTCGCTACGGTTGGTAATCAAACAAACCATAGGTTGATCGGCAACAAGTTGAGTAGTAACGGTTGAGTTTTTATTCATAGCACCAACAAGCCGCGCGCCGGCGGGGCGCGAATAAATCACTCTTCACATTGTAGGCAAGATTGTGAGGCAAGTACAGCCTAAGCGCCGGCTCTATCAAGTGCCTGATTAACCAACGTGTCAGCAGCTTTATTTTGAGACCTAGGTACGTAAGTTATGGAGTAGGGGAAAGGCAAAGCTCCCAATCCCTTCCAACACCGCTCAGCTAATAAGCGCAGTCTTGGCTCTTTAATCTTCCATTTTTTATTGATTTGTTGTACCACCAACATTGAGTCAAGTCTCCATTCCGCGTTTTCCACAGCGCTCAGCGAAACTCTTGGTTTATCTGCCAGCAAAGCCTCTATAGAAGCAATTAGTGCCTGATATTCTGCCTCATTGTTTGTTGATTCACCAATATAGTGAGCAATTTCAAACAAGTCCTCATTATCCAACTGAGCAAAGACGCCAATGGCGGCAGGGCCAGGATTTCCTCTCGAGCCTCCATCGGTGTGAATAATCAATTTTGTCGTCTGGTTCATGAAAATTTTTCCAAACCAAATTTTTTAATAATTTGCCAATTTGTTGGTCAAATAAGTTGTCGATCAAATAGTTGTTCGATCACTCCCGCTGTCGATTAAACAGGCCATCGGTCAGACAAATTGTTAAATTGAACAAGCTACCGACAATACAACCCAACCCTCATTCAAATTAAAGCTGACTTTTCTTCTAAATCCTACCCAATCCTAAGCTTGCTCACCAGCGTTTTTCTCGATTTCCTCGTTTTCCGTCCTTTTCAACCGAATGCTCAACCTCCTACTTTTTCCCTCTCCTTCTGAAAAACTCTCTAGTTTTTCGCCGCCCTCTATCTCAGACAAAGATGAGTGAACAATATATCTTTCATGAGATGGCATAAATGACTGAAATGTGTAAGTTTCGCCGGTTTCAAGTACTCTTTCTGCCACTGAGCGCACTATCTCAATCAACCTTTCAGCTCTTTCTTCTCGGTAAGAATTAATGTTCAAACTAATGCGCCTCTCCGCATAATCCTCTTGAAAAACGACTCGCAAAATGCGCTGTAAAGACTCGAGGGTTTCTCCATGAAAGCCAATGAATCGGCCGGTTTCTTCTTCTGGTAAATCCAGCTGAATGTGTAGATATTCCACCTCTTCGGTCACGCCAATTTTAATAACTTCGCTCTCAATCCCGCAGTGCTCACATAGTTGGGTAAGAAAACTCTCAATTGTCATCTGTGCCTTTCTTCTAAATTCAGATAAACTCCGATTTTATTTTTTGCTTAACAACGCTAGTTGCGAGTGGTCGGCTGACCACTGTTTGCCGCCCCAAATTTCGCTCTGATCCGCTGATAATAAATAACCACTCCGCCCCAGCCTGAAACATAATATTGTTGGCCGATGCTAAAGAGAGTAGTCATCACCCAATATAGGGCAAGTCCAGAGGGAAATCTGGCCGCCAATATACCAGTCATGAGCGGCATGATATACAACATCTGCTGCTGCATGCTCGCCGCCATTTCCGAGAAATCTTCTTCTTTTTTATTTTCTTCCTGCACTTTTTTCTTTTTACTCTTATTGGGAACAATGTCTCTTTTTTCCGCTCCAGGAGCAATCATGAAAGATAGGAATAATTGCGATACAGCGGCAGCAATGGCCAAAATATAATAGGGGTCTGGCTGACTAAGGTTGAGCCACAAGAAAGTGGGGTCGATGGTGGTGCCATTAAATTCGGTGTGGTTTAAAAAATCAATTAAAATGCGATATAAAACGATCAAGATTCCCAGCTGCACCAGTTGAGGGAGACATCCGGCGAGGGGATTAACGTTGTATTTTTTATACAGCTCCATTTGTGCCACTTGCATGCTTTTTTTATCACCCTTGTGTTTTTGCTTGAGCTTGCTAATTTCTGGCTGAATTTTTTTCATCCTATCAGCAGCGCGTAAAGAGGGAATGGTGAGCGGCAACAATATAGCTCTTAAAATTAAGGTGAAGAAAATAATCGACCAGCCCAAATTATTACCAAACAGTTGATATAAAAAGAACAAAGCTTGAACTACTAATTGTGTGGCGATTTCCATCTTAACTCACTTCCTTTTTTTTCGAATCAATTTATTTTCTACTCGTTTTCTTATTTATCAACCTACCAACAGCGCAATACCCTCACCAAGCCTTTGCGAAAACCAGACAAAACACCCTGTTTATTTACCGTTTGTATAAAATAATCACCACAAGTTGGAGAGTGCTTACAGTAACTCACGGCTCCAAATCCAGAGAGAATTATAGCGTGTCTGAAGGATCTAAACAAAGAAAAAATTCCAATTACAATTTTTTTCATTTTATGAATGTATTTTTTTAAGGCAGCTTAATAGTTTTTCTGAAAACTGCCGATCGGCAACCACCCTGTCTGGATCGAAGACCACGATTACCACCGAAATTTTCCAAACACGTATTTGTGGTAGCAAATCTTGAATTATTTGATAAATCTGCCTTTTGATCTTTTCTCTAGCGCTGGCAAGATTGGCGTGTTTTTTTGCCACGATTACGCTGGCTCTAAAGTGATCTTCATTTGGTTGATAATAAATCAGAGCTCCGCCAACTTTGGTTCTCGCGGAATTGCCAAAAAAATCCTGATCAGCTCTGAGCTGAACTTTATGATGCTTTGCCAGCATTAATTACTTAGCCAAGCCTAATTTAATACGCTTTTTACTGCGTCTCCGCAAAATTACTTTTCTACCGCCCGCAGTTTTCATCCTGGCAAGAAAACCATGTTTCTTGAGTCTTTTATTCTTTTTTGGGTTCCATGTTCTTTTTGTCATAAGATGGGCATTATATCAAATTTCCCTGTGGAGAGAAGGCTCGGGGATAGGTCTTTCTTATGAGTTTACCCTAAACGGCATTACGATGTACTGAAAATTAGACAAAGAGGGAGCGCTAAATAAGGCTGGCTTGAGTGATCCGCTAATTTGAATCGTAACTAATTCGTCGGCGAGAGGTTGTAAAAAATCAAGTAGATAGCGGGCGTTAAAAGCAATTAGGCCAGACTGACCCTCCACTTTAGCGCTATCAATCACTCCTTCAAATGCTCCCACAGAAGGCGATTCTGCTTTTATAGTCAGGCCCATTTGTTCGTCATACTGCATCTGAATAATACTAGATGAATCTCTGGCAAAAATAAGAGCGCGCTTGACTTGCTCCTGCAGCTCCGAGGCCAATACTTCGATTTTATTCTCGAAACTTTGCGGAATAATTTTTTGATAAGGTGGAAATTCACCATCAATTAGCCTCGAAAAAATCTCCACATCGTTAAATAAAAAAAACACTTGCTTGCTTTCCTCTGAAACGTAAAAATCAATGTTGTCAATTTTTTTCTGCAAGGCGATGCGTCTCACCTCATCAATCACTTTGCCCGGAATAACTAATGACATGGCTTTTGGAGTTTTGATGTCCGCAAAATCCGCAACAGCAAGTCTAAAACCATCGGTGCCAACAGTTCGCAGTCCATCTTGAGAAAACTCCATCAAAACTCCAGTCAAGATCGGCCTTGTTTGATCAGTGGAAACACTTTTTAACACTCTTTCAACAATCGCATCCAGAATGGTGATTGGCAATGAATATTTATCGCCGCTCAACTCTGGAAACTGAGGAAATTCTTCCCCAACCTGGCACTGAATACGACTAGTAGTATGAGCAGATGATATTTGCAAAAGATTTTCAGACAATAAAAACTGTAGCTCTCCAGCTGGCAAAGATTGAATAATTTCCTTGAGTTCCTTACCTGGAACAACTACTTTTCCAGACACCTCAATCGCCGCTGGTAAAGAAGTCTTTACACCGAAATAGAGATCTGTTGCGGTCATCGAACAAATGTTGTCTTGAGCAACTATTAACACAGAAGACAGGATTGGCAGTGCCGGTCGTGAAGGAATTGCTTTCTGCAAATATCCTAGCGATTGTTGGAGATTTTCTTGTAATACTTTTTTCTTCATCTGTTCTTACTATCTATATATAAATTAGTAATAGCAGTAGTAGAGTAGGGGTTATTTGTGGAAAAACGGTTGATTTTACTCATAAAAACTGCCTGTGTATTAATTGTTTAAATTCGCCGCTTTATGATGTGTAAAAACAATGTGGAGCGGATGTTAAGATGTGTCTAAGTGCGTTTGGTTTCTGCACAATTCTAAACGAAATTAACATTAATTCACACCGCAATCTACATTAATTCCACAGCTTTTTCCACAATTGTGGAAAAACTACCTAGATACAGCGCTGAGCGTGGTGCAAAGCGCTGATATATCTTGCTGTAATGATTCGTTGGTAGCCGATTCTTTATTGATTTTTCTCACCGCGTGCAAGACGCTAGTGTGATCTCTACCCGCAAACCACTTGCCAATTTCTGTTAAAGGCATGGAAAGTTCTTGTTTCATGAGGAACATCGAAACATGTCTGGCGATGACTAGTTTTTTAACTCGGCTATGTCCTTTAATAGAAGACTGTTTGACTTTATAGTGATTAGCGACCGTTTTGATGACATCTGCGGGTGGTACTTTAATTTGTGGGCGTTTTGACTCGACCTCTACCTCTAATAGTTCCTCCAGCATGTCCATACTAATCTGACGGTGCTTGAGTTCTATTTCAGACCTAATGCTAGTAATCACACCTTCGATCTTTCTAGCACTTTCTACTTTGGAGGCAACGAGTTTAGCTTGGTCGATAGACAGGGGGATATTTTGCGCCTTTGTTTTAACCAACACAATTGCTGTTCTGAGCTCAAACGAGGGTTGTTGAATATCAATCATCAGGCCAGCTTCAAAGCGAGACCTCAGTCTATCTTCTAGGAGAGTAATTTCATGCGGCGGCCGATCTGAGGTAAGTACAATCTGACTGAGTTGTTTAATTAGGGCGTTGAAAGTATGAAAAAATTCCTCTTGAACAGCGTTTTTCCCGGCAATAAATTGCACATCATCTAGTAGTAAAACATCGGCATGCCGATATCTTTCTTTAAAATCTCTAGCTTTTTTTGTTTGAATGGCGTGGACAATGTCATTGGTAAATTCTTCGCCGGTGCAGTATAAAATTTTGGCGCCAGGATTGTTGCGCAAGATGTTGTTGCCAATCGCGTGCATGAGATGTGTTTTGCCAACACCAACACCTCCATATAGGAAGAGGGGATTGTACGACTGTCCTGGGTGGTTGGAAACAGCCGTGGCGGCGGCATGAGCCATTTCATTACTGGTGGAAACGGCAAAGGTTTCAAAGGTGTAGTCTGCTCTCAAGCCAATTCCTCTCAACTGAGCCTGAAAACGATCTTCTGCAGCCGAGTTGAGCGAGTGTTCGCTGAACAAATCCTCTACCCGCGGAGATTTGGGCACCACACTTTGCCACGAATTGATTTGATGAAGGGGGTTTGCTTGATTACCGGTGCCGTTGGAGGAATTGGTGGGGGGGTTGACGGCAGACCCAATGGTAGATCCATTAGACCCAGTGAGTGAGCCATATCGTCCAGATGATTGAGAACCGGTGTTTCTTGGTCGCTGTTGATGGCTGACTTCGCCAACTTGATAACGAACATCGCAACTTCTTTCCAGCACGCTTTCAAAAACTTGCCTAATCTGCTCGTGAAAGTTTTTTTTAAGATTGGTTGAGTGAAAAGCGGTGGGGCTGGTGATGGTGACAATTGCCGCCTGCGGATCTAAAAAAGTCACATTAGTCAAGGGGTTGGATAAAATCCAAGTGTTATAGACGGCCGGACTCAATTGGCCTTGAATCTGTTGGCAATAATTTTGCCAAATATCTTCTAGGTCGGGTTGAGTCGTGTTTTGTGAAGTCATACAAATAAAACAAGATATATCAATACTTATAACCAGTTTGCGGCAAAAACGATCGGGGTCAGCGTGCTTACTTATACACAGAGTTATTCACAAAAAGCAAGGGGCAATTTTGCCGTTGAATATTTTTGTTAAGTCGAAGCTGGCGGTCGGTAGTTGTCAATTGAGGCGGGTTGCACCAGCGGTTGGTCGGGAATTCTGGGTTTTTCTTCAGACGGCTTGGGGGCTGCCCCATTATTGGGTTGGTTGGCGCCGACCGCATTATCGTTCCAATTGGTGTTTTGATTAGCGCCTTGACCCGCGCTTTGATCACCATTTTGACCAACTTGTCGGCCAGCTCCCCCTCGATTGCTGTCCGACCAACTTTGTTGGCTCTGATCGGCTTGGCCTAGTGATCCAACATCAAGAAAATCGCTTGACTCTTGCGGATTAGAAGTGGCCCGACTACGACCAAAGGAATTCTCTAACACTTTAATATTGTGTGCTTCTGAAGCAGCTTTTTTCATCATTAGTTCTTCGGGATTGGTGGTAATTAAACCATGTTCTTCTTCGCTGGCAACCACGCGTAGGGCAACGTGATTTTGGCCGGCGAAAAAGATACCCTCACCCACGTCGGCGGTGACCAACAACTGTCTCTCTCCCTGCGAAAGATAGAACGTCTCTGCTAAAACAGGAATAGAGGCAGTTGATTGTTTCATCAGCATTTGAATTGAGGCATTGGTCACGATGGCTTTGCCATAATCGCTCCCTAAAAAGTCTTCCACATCCTGA
Organism: uncultured Pseudomonadales bacterium; assembly: GCA_964555515.1. GTDB lineage: Bacteria > Patescibacteriota > Microgenomatia > UBA1400 > PJMF01 > UBA1388. The sequence continues at coordinate 10,950 of CAZKSJ010000005.1, read as the reverse complement.
GTAATAGTGGTAATTCCCAAGTAGTATTTACGCGCTCGCTTCACCATTGAGTAAATAAACGAGGCAGAGTCGGGGTGTTTCATGAAGTACCAGGCCTCGTCGATGACTAACAAGCGTCTTTTCATTCTTTTGCGCACTCTTGTCCAAATGAAATCAAGGATGATGTACATCGCAATCGGGCGCATCTCTTCTTCCATCTCTTTGACAGAAAAAATCGTCAACTGATTGGTGATATCAATGTTGGATTTTTGGTCAAAAATTCCCCGAAAAGAACCGGTGATATACTTTTCCAACCTGGCCGCAATGTCACCCGCCTCTTTGTTTTCCATACCGATTAGTGCTTTATAAACATCTTCCATCAGCGGGGGTTCATTGATTTGAGTGGCGGGGTCGGGCGTAATGCCCTTTGCCTTGTAGGCTGCTACCAGCGCTCGATCAAGCATGGCATCCTGTTGGGCGGTCATTTCACCCAACATCACCTTGAGCAAGCCGTGAATGGCGATAATTTTTTGACCAAGCTCATTCTGTCCCTCCTCATAAATATTTGACAAATCAAAGGGGTTAATCTTGGCAGTTGAGCTAAAAGTAAAATTAATGTATTCTCCTTTAACAGCCTTGGCTAACTCCTCATATTCATGCTCTGGATCCATTACAATCACCTCACAACCAAACATCATCTGGCGCAGAATTTCTAGCTTAACGGTGTAAGACTTGCCTGCGCCCGACTTGGCAAAGACCACCATGTTGGCATTTTCCATCTTAAACCGATCAAAAATTACCAAAGAATCGTTGTGCTCGTTGATGCCATACATAATGCCTGTTTCCATCGTTAGCTCAGAGGATGTGAAGGGGAAAGTGGTTGCCAAACTTGTCGTGTCCATGTTGCGAGTGACCATGAGTTTGTCAGCACCCATGGGCAACGTTGTTTTGAAACCTTCGTCCATCTGGAGGGTAGATTTTTTTGAAACAATCAACATCGCGCCCAATGTAGACTGGACGGCTTTGGTGATTTTTTCCAGCTCTTCTTTGTTTTTTGCTTCAATCGTGACATAAAGTCCAAACTGGAAAAATCTCTCCGAACCCTTGGCCAACTCTTCTCTAATAAATCGTGCATCTTCTAACTTTACTTCAGTGTTGATGTTGCTGATTTTGCCCGACCTCAAGTCAGACTGAATTTCTGCCTCCATTTCGGTGATTTTGCGTTTCAAGTTGTCTAGAATTTCTGCCGAATCAACAGGGTAGATAAACATGGCCGTGCTCAACTGATGCGGAAAGTTAATTAGTGGCGACAGCCAATTAGCGGGTACCGTGCGGGGGTAGCCAGCTAGAAAAAGCGTGCGGGTGTAGGTTGAGTTGATTTTTTGGTAAGTGAAGTCAACCTCGATCGCCTCGGGAGCGATGATGTCTTGAATAGTAACTAAGCCTCTGGAAAACTGCTTAATTTTTTCCAGATTCTCTTGTTCTTGTTTGGCAGCTTCGGCCACCTCATCAACTGGCTCGGGCTTGTTTTTCTTGCCAAACGGAAGCAGGCTTTTCATATTGGGCATTAGCGCTATTGTACTGTTTTCTCTACTAACAGCCAATACCCCCTTACTTGAGCTGATCCAAAGTTAGGGGGTATTGGCTAAACACTTTGTCTAAATTTCTGGCAACGGTTGCAGTGGTGGCAACTCATCTGCACTATCAGCAGGACTAGAGGCTATGTCTTGTTGAGTTGATTGCGCAATGGTTGTTGGTTTTGAAGCCGCCGACTCTGTGGCAGCCGATTCTAGCGACTGGTTCATTGGCGGATTTGTCGATGAACTGATTGGCGAGTTGGTTGGTGGACTATCCGAAGCATCGGACGGCGACTCAGACAAAAGGTCAGCCGAAAAATTGGTCGGCGACTCGGGCAAAGACTTGGGCAAAGACGAAGACTCAGGTGATGACTCAGGTGATTGCTCGGACGGCGACTCAATTGTTGACTCATTGTTGAGTGCGGTTGTCAAATTGGGTGTTGAATCAAGCGTTGAGTCAGCCGTCGCAGTGGTTGCTGCCTCTGGTACGGGGGGCGCAGGGGGCACTGCGTTTCCCACCACAGGTTCTTGGCCCAAAGATTTTAACGCCGCATCCAGATCATCCTGAACGGATTTAACATCAGGTGTTGTTACACCACTAGGGGATGACGCTTCACCCATAGTTGTGGTGGATGGTGGGGCGGAGTTATTCGGCTGATCTGCGCCACCAGCCGCACCCATTAAAGTCGCTGTCTCTGGAGTTGTGGGAGCTGGGGCTGGAATTGCTGCCTCATGCGAAGGGGGTGTGTTTGGGGAACCAGGATTTGACGACGGCGGCTCCACAAGATTTTTTTCCATTGGGGTTTGGAGAGAAGGGGCGGGTGGGTTCTCCTCTGGAACCGACGGCGGGGTAGACGAGAATGACGATGGGGCAGCATCCCCAGCAACATGGCTCACCAACAACTCACCTACTTGCTCTGTAAATTGAGCTGTCGGTGCGGGCTGTGTTAGGGCTGAAGCAGCTTCGGCGCTCCCGGAAGTTGGTGGAGTTGGTGTGGCAAGTGGCTCGCCAATTGGTGCCTGATTCATCGCGTCGGGATTGCTCGCTTCGTTGGTAAGACTTGGCGCAATCGGCTCAGTAGGGATGGTTGTGGGCATTGGTTCCGATGAAGTCGCGCCAGTGGTGCTGGAAAACGTTGAGCCTGAAGGCATGTTTTCCACGCCACTATTGGCAGCAGAAGGGGGAAGATTGGTTAAATTATCACTCATGGCACTTTCTTGAATACTAGCTTGTACTAATGGCGCGGTGTAACTTCTGCTTTCAGCAATTTGTTGCCCCTCAATTGCTTCTGGGTTGTAGCGGACGTAGAAAAGCTGAATAATTTCTTGAGTAGTAAGTTGCCTCGAAAATAGGCCAATTCTGGCAAACTGCGAAATAAGGTGATCGCGTTTTGGATCCAACAAATTTTGGGCCTTTTCCAATAATACAGATCTTTCAATTTGTGAAATGTCAAACTTGTTCTGACCGGGTAAAATTCCAGACGCGCCTGCAATGCCCAACTCAAGTGCTGTGGCGGGAATGGTCACGTAAAACTTTTTATCAAGCACATTGCGCTCATGAATCAGGTTGCCCACAAACTCTCTATATTGTCTAATTCTGCGGCGCATGGTGTCTGAAGCCGCCCCCTCTTCTTGATCTTTTAAGAGCTGAAGATAGACGGTGACGTCTTTTGTTTGTGAATGGATTAAAATTTGAATAGGGTAGTTGAGCGAATTGAGTAAGCCCGCATAGGCATACATAATTGCGTCTTGTTCTTCTTCTGCAAGTAAGCCAAAATTCATGGCATCAACGGTCAAAATCACCGAAACAGTGCCATCTTTCATGATCACAAAATTGTTTGTAATGTCGTGAATATCTAAGAATTGTTGCGTGGTGGAGCTGATAATGTCGGCAGGCATAATGTGGTGTTGATTAGATCATCTTATCTTGTTTCTTTCTGGTCTGCAAGAAATCATTCACTTCTTACTTCTAAAGGATCAACAATGTTGTTTTTGAGTTGTACGGAAAAGGGTTTGAAAGAAAAACCTTCCTTTTCTACTTCAACCACATAGTCTCCTTTTTTGAGAGCGGTGGTCACAAAAAATTGGCCCAAAGCATTGGTTTTGATTGCTCGCACAATTTTGCCATCTTTGGTGCGAATTTCCACAATTGCCCCAGGAACCAATTCGTTGTCTGGGGTAAGCACCATGCCCACCAGCTTATTTGGCTCGGTGGGTTTGCTCGGGAAAGGCAGCTTGGCATTAAACTGCCCCTTTTCGGTTTTTGTATTTGATTCCTGTGCGGGTTTGGTTTTGGTTTCAATGAACACTCGGTGGTCATCTTGGTCGTGCTTGGGTTTGGCAGCTTCCTCAAGCTCCTCTTTGGTTGACGACTCAATCTTAACTGGATTTTGTTCAGGCACAGCAATACTTTGGGCGACCGCTTCGGTTTCTAAATATGACTTTTTAAAACCATCTCGACCGTCGTCAATTGTGGGTAGGTCTGGAGAGAGCTGAAACACATCCACTTTGGCCAAATCCCTATTGGGCTGGCTTAGGTCAGCTTTGTCATCATCTAGTCCGCTCAAATCAAGCGATGGGTTGGGTGTGGCGCGCATTTCCCTAATTCTTACTTGAAGCATTGGTTTGGAAAGAGAGCGGCGATGAGAAGTGTTGATGCGCGGCAACTGGGTCCCAAACAACGACAAAATGCCCATCATCTGCTGCTGTTCCTCTGGTGAGAAGTCTGTTTCGTCAAAATCTTTCTCGTGCGAGCTAGATAAAAATTCCTTAATTCTTTGTCTTCTAGCGGGAGAGAGGTCGAGCTCTTTGTACTGAATGCGCACTTCGGCTCTAGGTTTAAATAAAAACACATCCGGAACATTGTCCGCTCTTTTCCAGAAAAACTGAGTGGGCTTGTAAAGAATGCGAAAGAAGGTAGTTAGCCAATGACTAAGCGGTCTTTCGCCAAGTGGCAGGAATGCAGCAATGATGCCTAGGGCAAACAAGATAAACATGATGGGAAACTTAATGACGTTAATCAAGTTGGTGGAATAGACTAGGCCAGCCAACAAAACCCCAACTCCCACTTCACCAAATTGCTTGAGAGTCATGCTGCCCACAATGTGGAAACGATAGCCGGTGATGTCTTGTGGGATGGGATGTTCTTTCATATTTTTTTTACGGCCAACCGCGCTTGCGCGGGGTTAGCCCAGAATATCCTTGGGCAGGATTCGCCACACACTAAATTAGCAATGTCTATCGATTGCTTAAACACCATCTTAGCATGATTGGTTGATAGGCGCATGTGGTGAGAAACATAATTGTTTGCTCTTAAAGAAGAAAGATGTTTTTTCAGCAAATTTTTGAGTTAGAAACAGAAGCGTGTTTTTTAAGTGGGACAACAATCGCACAAACAACAACATCTACACAATTTTGATTAGTATTATTCAACTTTTAATTTTTTTCCAACTTCGTAAAAAACTATCCCATCGGGAGTATGAAAAATCAGGCAGTTAAGTTGGTGTTAAAAATTGGTGTGAATTGCTGGGGTAATAATGGAACCCTCAAATTCTTGACCACTGTCATTGATGAGAAGTCCTGAAAATCTATAATATGGAACCGCGCTGTTTATATTTGGGTCAAGCCAATATTCAACATTAACCTCGTTTAAAGTAGCGCGAGCAATTTTTTGTAAGGAATTTGTGCCAAAACCCAAATATAACGAATGTACAATGCTGGCCTGTCCCCTGTTAATTTGACTTAAGGCCTGATTAATAGTGATTGTTTGGAAGTTATTTTGCCTTTGTAAATTTACCACCCCCAAATTGATTTCAAAACCAATAAGATCGTAGTTTGTGTCCAAGAGCACGGTTGCGACGCTTTTGCTGCCAGATTCAAAAACCAAGGGGTAACCAGCAATAGATTGTGAAAATATTACCCTTATAAAATTTGCTGATTGAGCGTCGGTTGTTACACCTTCTCCGCCACCTTCGCTCATTAAAAACTCAACCTGACTAGAAAAATCTTCCAAGTAATTACTCAAACCTGCTTGGGAGATAATTTCCTTGGCAGCCATCACCGATGAATCGGTTGTTGGCAGAGCAGATGTGGTGGTATCTCGAGTCTTGAGTGGCACATTGCTCCCAAGCGAAACTTGATTTTGGCTTTCTATAAAAATGAGTTTATACACGTCATTTTCCCATTCCCAAGAATTCTCAGTTTGTGACGTGGTCTCAACGAGGTTGTATGTTTGGGCTAGATTTTGAATCACTTCGGATGAATTAATATTTGCCGGAGTTGCGATGGCTGTAGGCAGCTGGTTTGGAATTTGTGGAGCCACACCGACAAAACTGACTTTTTCAAATGCGCTCTGTGTTCCGTCAAAATTGGTCTGCATCAGTGATTGCACCTCAGCTTTTTTAGGAGTTAAAAATTTCAAGATTAAAGATGTAATTAATAAAATAACCACTGTGGCTACCAAATACTTTGCCCATGGTGGTAAAGGGGCTTGTTTGCTGGGGGTTGGTTGAATTAACAGCATATTTTTTTATTAGTTGATATTCTATTCAAAACAGGAGTAGACGGGCAACCACTTTCCATCCTTGTTGCGAGCGGCGATCGCCTGCTTAACTGTGAGAGAACCATCAATGATTATATCTTTTAGCCTAATACCTGCAGAATTTGCTTGTAACTCATAATGGAGATGGGGTCCACTGCTATTCCCAGACTTGCCTACGGTTCCAATTTGTTGGCCAGGAAGAACGTGTTTTTGTTGGCGAGTACAATAGTAATCATCTGTTAAATAGATCTCATTAAGATGAGCGAAGATGAGAACTAGCGGAGAATCCCCCAATTTAAAGCTGAGCTTTACATAGTTTCCATATCCCAATGCGTCAAAGGTTCCTTTACACACATCTCCTTCAAATGGAGTAAAAACTTTTGTTCCTAAAACTGCAGCAATGTCAAAAGCATCAGATTCGACCTTTTCTCCCCCCAACCAATTGTGGGACAAAGATTTGTTGGGATCATCATCATAAGGTAATTGAGACAGAGATCCAGAAGTTGGCCAACAGCCCAACTTGGGGTTGCCCACCTTAACACTTGCTGAAGCAATGGCTAATTCTTCGTAAGAAACAAGAAACCCATTTGCGTCTATTGCCTTGAACCACACTTTCACCGTATTAACAATCAGTGCGTCAGTGGTGTTTTCTCCTAACGTGACTGTATAGTCAACTGATACAGCATCATCTATTTGCCCAGAGGGGAAAGAAGCGGCGTTGACAGGAGAAATGGGAAGGACGTCTGGATCAACTGTGCCCAAGCCCGAAAATTTGTCTTCGACACTTAAAATTTCAATCGAAAAATTTCCAATTGGTTCGATTTCAATTGTATAGGTTACTTCAGTGGGAGTATTGTTTTCAATCTGAGTTGTTGAGGGTGTTTTGGTTATGTCTGCAAATTGTGACCCAGAAATATCATTAGGATCTTCCGTCCTTCTGCCAGAATCTCTGGTTGGCACTGGCACGATGAGGGCGCCAACCAACACCAAGATAGTTGTCGTGGTGAGCGTCATGATACCCACGGTGCCAATTAGTGGCGACAAGGTGGCGATAGACATCCCATTCAGCCAACTTAGTCCCCAGCCTAAGCCAGCGCCAGCTTTGGCGGCGGCAGCAACCTTGCCTGCAGTTGCAGCTTCGCCGGCACCCACAGTCTCTCCAGCCCCCAAACCAGATGTGCCACCAGGTAGGTTGATGTTCATGGTTTCAGGAGCGGGAATGTTGACATTGAGAGGTGACATGCCGCCACCAGCGTTGGCACTACTTCTTAGGGTTTCCATGCCGGGCTCAGAGGTACTGTATGGTTGTTCCGTAGAAAGCATGTCTCCCAATGAGGGAGGGCGACGAGGGGAGAAGCCATAATCGCTCCCCCACTGCCATGGCACAATTTGAGCGCCAACGTGGGCGCCTGCTAAGCCTCCGGCAAAAGCCCCAGCTGGCCCGCCTGCTAGAAAACCAAGCGCCCCTCCAATGAAAAATCCCGCCATGCCACCCAAGGTAGAAAGAGCAAAGACGGTTTGAGCGAGGCCATAAGTGGTTAGGGCAGCTGCCATTTCTCTGAGGTGTTTGTTTTGGAGTACTGCCGCGCCGACCGTAAGGGCTGCGCCAGCAACGGGTATGGCTTTCAAACCGGCTTTGGACAAGGCCACCATCGCTCCCTTTTGAGCAGCGTTTTGAGTTAATTTTTTAGAAGCATAATTTTTAAGACTATTAGCCAGCAGCCCCCCAACTCCTCCACTTCCCCCAGTAAATTGATCAGAACCACCAACAACACTCGCGTCACCGGTTCTAATTTGATCAATCACGCCGCCCAAGTCAGTTTTCTCGGACTCTGTGGCCCTCAGTTCGTCTTGGACCAATGCCACTTGCATGGCGCTAGGCAGTCCCGCTGCCACTTGGAAACTAACCGTAGTTACCACCACCGTGCTGCCGTCTGCCCGCGCGCGCTCTTCTAGCTGCACCACCTGATTGTGCGCTTGGTAAAACTCCTCCACGTCTTTGTATCCCAACTCCTGCACCACTCGTTTTTGTTGCTCTGGGTCGAGTTGAGCGACTGAGCTTACCGCCAGCGCTGACTTTGCTTCTGCCACTTTCTCTACATATTCCTCAGAGGAAGAATAATCGAAAATTTCTCTACCCTCACTAGTGAGTAATGGACTGAGTCCCACCCTAAACACTTTGCCCTTGAGCCGCATGATGTAGGGCACCAACTGTTCTCTCAGGAAAGTTCTGTCTGGATCAAATTGCTCGTAGTCTAAAAAGTTAAAGACCAGTGGTAAAGAATCGGTGGGACTAAGTTTACCGTCTTTCTCAAACTGAACTTTGATGAGAGGGGGGACGGGAATGTCATAGTATAGATAGATCGCCAACTGCTCCTCTGGGGTGTGAGCTTTCCAGGCGCTTTCTAGTAAGGCTAAAGATTTTTGCACTTTTTGATGCATAGCGCTCGGCGCAATCGCCTCAGCCACCAAGTCACCCGATCCATCAGTACTATTGTTTTTAATGACTTCTCTAGTGGAAACAATTGGCTCAAGCCTGTGGCTATATTCTTCTTGAGTAATCTTCGTGTAATCGGCGCCTTGAGCGGGTAAACCACCCATGCCAGCCATACCCTGCTCGGGCAAGACAGAGACTCTGGCCAAGCTGCTCATCCTGACTTGCGCATAGCTGCTTAAGAGCGACCGGAAACGATCGGCATTGGAGGCAGTCAAACTTCCCCCAGGCAGTCCAAACGACATTTCCAGCCACTCAGGCCTGATGCTCATGATCAAGTTGGTTGTTTCGGCAATGCCGTAAACCATGAGCATGGAATCTAGAGTGGCGGTCACAGATTGGAGCAAAATTTGATTATCGGCATTGATGGTGGAGAGAAGGGTAGTGGAAAAAAGTTGCTTAGCGTCTGCTTTGCGACTAACCACCTCGGTATTGGTGCTGCTCACGGCGCCTACAGTTTGCAAACTGGCCTGCAGCTGCTGTTTTTTAGCCGCGCCTTCTGCTTGCTCATAGTGTCTACCCAGAGAATTGTAAAAATTATTCAGTCGCTTGCCAAACTCGCCATTAAGATTGATTTTTTTGTAAAGAGTGGGGAGATAATCATTTCGAAGTTGTTTGCTAATATAAAAACGAAGTAATTCTTTATCCGAGTAGCTACCCAAGTCAGTTGAGATTTCTTGATAGATGTAGCGCTGCAACTCATTGAGTTGTGCTTGGAGCGTTGGTTGGTCATCTAGCAAATTGACATAAATGCCATGTGCGCCAAACAATTCAAACAAGGCGTGTTGGTATGCCCAATTGATTTCGTGTTGAAAATCTGGCGTGGGCGGTGTGGGGGCGGCGGATGTAGTGGTGGGTTGCTGGTCTTCCTCAAGAGTGGGTTTTTCATCAGCTTCTGCTGCTTTTTCCTCCCCAACCCCAGTGTCTTCCTCTCCAACTTGAGCATTCTCATCTTCGGTCTTTCCTTCCTCTCCCTCCTTGATTTCAGCATCCTCGTCTTCAGCTTTTCCCTCTTCACCTTCTTCGGCGTCTTCAGCCCCTCCTCCTTCCGCAGTGTCTTGATCTGCCAACCACGCCTCTACGCCAGCCACAATGGCCTTTTTTTCTTCTTCTTCAGCTTTGGCCTCATCCTCATTACTGTCAGCACTACCCGCGGGAGTTATTAGACCTGGCGTACCTGAATTTCTAGCCTGACCAAACAAATGAACAACTAAAATAGATTGGAAAGCAGACAAATTTCGCGTTATCAGACCCATGTTTTTGATGACTAATTTTTCATCAATTGCATTTTGATCAGCCACCAGGGCAATTTCTTTCAGTATCGCTTGGTCGTCAGTGCCGGCCTCGTAGCGGCTCAAGCCTTCGTGCTTGGTAATCTCGTAGGTGGTTTTGGCAATGCCCCCAGTCAACGAAGCCACATCGCTGGCAAACAACAAGTTCTTTCGTTCTTCAGGAGAAAACTGGTTGGGCAACCCAGTTTCAGTAGTCAGCTCCCTCGGCTGCGATTCGCCCAGGAGTTTAACAACCACTTTTTGGCCATTAATGAGTCCGTCCGGGCGCGTCACTTCCTTAAGGCGCGCCATCAGGCCAGTGAGGGCATCGGGCTCAGACTTGGGGTACAACCCCAGTCGTTTCACTTCATCGAGTGGGGTGAGGGTGGGATCCACCCCACCCACCTGTCCTGCTGGGGAAGGATTTATGTCATCGGCCATGACTTCATTATAGTCATGAAAGGCCTTTCGGCGCTAGGGTGGGGAGGGGTTGGGGAAGCGAGGCTAGATGTTACAGTACAAAATTGAATGTCGCACGATACTTTCCGGAATGGAAAGATAGTCGTGAAAGTTAAACAAGGAGTTGGGATTAGACGAAATATTGAGTTGTTTTCATATAACAATCAGTATGATTGGTTGATGAAGACACTTGAAAACTCACTTAACTTTGATAAATCAGATCCTGCCAAGTTTAGACTCCACGTGCTAGATCACTACTACAAATATGGCTACAAATCAGCTATTCAAGCATTCAAGATTGGCAAATCTACCTTGTATGACTGGAAAAGAAAGTATGAAGAATCTGGAAAAGCTCTGTTATCACTGGTACCTAAGAAGACTCGTCCCAAGAGAGTTAGACAGATGACGACTGATTGGAGATTAGTTCAGTTTATTCGTGAGTTTAGAGAGCAGCATGGCAACATTGGAGAAAGAAAACTCAAGATCTTTTTAGATGAATATGCTGGTGAGCTTAATATACCCTCAATTAGCAGTCGAACTATTTCTAAAGTGATTATGAAAATAAACTTATTCTCTGATCCACCAAGAAGAGTTAAGAGAAAGAATAAATTATCTAAAGATAGATCAAGA
>CAZKSJ010000004.1:51806-54643 GCA_964555515.1 uncultured Pseudomonadales bacterium | reverse complement strand
AACACGTTGAGAGGCGACTTCAATCAAGACAACATCATCAATCTTCTGGACTTTAATGTTTTTGTTAGCGAGTACGGTAGAACCGGTAATCCGGGATTTACCTCTTCAGACATGGATAACAATGGTCGGGTTGATATCCTTGATTTTAATGCTTGGGTAGTTATCTTTCGTAATGCCTCGTAGTGACGAACAGTTCAAATAACTTTTGTTGAGTCAATCACCAGACCCACACAAAACCAGAAGATTATTTCTTCCATTATTGAGATAACATTTGTTTGGGAGTGAAAGATATACAGCACCAAACACATCAGTATTGCCAAATAATATTGGTTTGTTGATCTTTTTTTAAGTGTTATTTTCCTGTACTTACTGAAAGCTATGAGCAACAAGATACTTATAAAAGCCAAGTAGATTATTAGTCCTGGCCAACCCGTTGCTACCAATATTTCCAACATGTGAGAATGGGCTTTATCCAAATAAACATCAAATTGCACTGGATATGGCCACTCTACATTTTTAAAAGCTGAGTCAATATTTGCCCAGCCCCAACCAATAATTGGTCGTTGCTGACTGGCTGACCACAGGTTATGGAAAATTCTTGGCCTACCTTCATAAGAATTAAGTTGTGAAACATAGATCCAGGTTGAGGTGACGAAGACTGCCACGCCGATCAAAACAATAATCTCTATTCTCAAGGCTCGACGACGAAAGGATGCAAATAATGTCATTCCAAAAAAAATGACCAAGGCCAGCGTAGCACCTGTTGATTGAGTCAAGATGATGGCGGCGGCGGCGCTGACCAACCCCACCCCCCTGAGCCACTCCCGCCGCCGCCCCTCATAACCCTTTTCAAACTCACCAGACCTAGCAAGCAAATTAGGCAAAAACCAAATAAAAGGCAAAGTTAACACCAAAAAGCCCGCCAAGTAAGCCGGGTGACCAAAACCGCCAGTCATCAGCACTGAACTTTGGATTACCCTATCTGGCCAACCCCCCATCACCATTGCCCATTGCCAAACATGCATCAACACCAAACCAAGTGATAAAACTATTCCACTTAGAGCAATCAGCAACCATAACCACTGGCCCCAAATTTCTCGCCACCACAAGCCAATCATCACTACCCACATTGCTAGATGAGCCAGCGTCAACAAACCGTCCTGTCGATAATAATTTCCCCAAAAACTCTGGGCCGGGTTTTCACCCAACACCGCAGTGATGGCAATCCACCCCAGGTGCATCATCAATGCCAAGCCCAATAATTTGCCTGATCTGTCCAAGTGTGGAAAGCTGACGGTTTTCCCAACACGCCCCAACCAGTCCAACAAAGTCAGCACCATCAACACCTCACTCCAAATATAAAATGATGTAACGCGCACTAGCTCTGGAATCAAATCAAAACCAGTTAGACCAATTACCCAACCAACTGTCACCAACCACGTCCAACCTAAAACCAACCAAACTACAATGATTTTCTCTAATTGTGATAACTTATAAACCCTGATCATTTTATTATTCAAAAACAATTTTTTGTCATTTCATGTTGACAGCCGCTCGATTCAAGAGTTAAGCTAGATGCTAGGTTCGTAGCTATGACTCGCGCGTTTTTAATGTTAGATTCATTGTAGCTAAAATTTAAACCGATTGAAGCACAGCAAAGATTTTGCGATGGACACAACACCCAAACTAAATCATTCTAAATCAAAATTTCTTGTTGCTGTCGAAAAAATTAGGCAATTACCTCCTAAACAACTTATTACCTTGGCTTTACTCGCCGCCTTTCTACCAATGCTGGTTACAGCCGCTTTACACCAAGTTCTGATTGGTTCAAGAGCTTCGATATCTACACAACGCCTTGTCTCCCCACCAGTTTCACCTCCAGCTGGCGAGCCGATTGCTAGAATAGATTATTACCCGCCAAATTCGATTAAGTTCCCAAAGAACAATCCGATCATTTGGAAAACAGAGCATGCTTTCCTACAGGCCGATAGTTTTATGATTGTATCTGAAGGTGAAGTATTCGTAGGCAACTCAGATAAATTTTCGGTAAAATCTGATCCTCCCACCAGCGGTGATCCAAACTACACTACTCTAGAAGTGATGTGGGCAGAAAATGATCAAGAAATGAGATTTTTTGCTTACTTTTATAAAGATCTCAATACATGGTGGACAAACAATTTGCGCACCTATGACTCGGCAAATGTTAATCCTGACTGGATACTATTTAATACTGCTGGCATTCCCTTTTTCCAAGGTATTATCAATGAACCCTACTCGCTTCATGGAGATATGGTTATTACGTCGGCAGATCAGCGGAGCAAAATCTACTTCAAAAACGTCAGGGTTCAAGCATTCACTCAAAATTCAATTGTGTGCGCTGCGGATGTAAAACAATGTGATGACGGAACTTATGTGCCTAGAGATCCTCAAAACGGGTGCAACTTCAAGCCATGTCCCACAACTCAAGACAATGCTGCAGACTTAAATCGCGATGGCTTGGTGGATTTACTTGATTACAACATTTTAGTGGTCAACTTTGGTTCCACCAATCCTAATAATAGACAACAAGGAGATATCAACGGAGATAATAAAGTAGACATTTTTGACTTCAATCTTTTTGTGGCAGCATTTCAGAAAAGAGGCAATTAGTAACTTACGATTCACAGCAAATTTATGATGACAAAACGTCCGATCAACAAGCTTCCCTGGTTACAACGCACTTCATCAATGCTCACCATGCTTGGCTTGCTGGTATTGACTGGTTTGTTGTTGTTGACGATGGTCGTTTCCCAAAAATCAATCCAAGAATCGCAGGATATTCGCCAGGAAGCTTCAGT
>CAZKSJ010000004.1:44044-51706 GCA_964555515.1 uncultured Pseudomonadales bacterium | reverse complement strand
TCGTTTCCCAAAAATCAATCCAAGAATCGCAGGATATTCGCCAGGAAGCTTCAGTTGTGAATGGAAAAGTCAAGATCAGCGCGTCCTATCCTCAAGAAATAGTAGTCGGTCAAGAAACTACAATTGAGCTCAAAGTTGACACCGGTCAAGTACAAGTGGACGGCTTGCAGTTAGTATTTGACGTGGTCACCGAAGTCGCCGACCAAATCACGATAGACCCAAAAACTGAAGCGCTACTATTTGTATCCACAGAAGTTAGTCGCGTCCAACACGGTTTTAACGCAGAAATGATTGCCATTACCCCTAATCCGGAGAAGCCTTTCTCCACCTCTACTCCAACTACTTTTGCAATCATTAAGTTCACTCCCACCAAAGCTGGCAAGATTACTATTAACTTTGATACCGAACGCTCAATTGCCCCCATTCATAAATCTTACCCAATTAAGGATGAGCTAACCCACGTCACCCCGATCACCATCCAGGCAAACAAGGCAGCAGTCACCGATGGTCGTGACAATCTTTATGCCAACACCAGTGATTTGGCCAGCCGCTTCCTCTTTTACAAACAAGATAGTAATGAACAAGTTAACGCAAATAATCTAAAAATTGGCACTTTTTACATCGTTAAACACCAAGCAGAAATAAACAATAGTGTCTTCAATGAGCGCAGCAGCGATCCTACCCCAGTTGAAATCACCTTGAGTGCCGCAGATAGCGGTCTTGGTAGATCAAATCTAAGTTATAGCACGATCTTAAGAGAGAAGAATGCCACTCGAGTCAATCTGGAAACAGCTTTTGTAGTTAAAGATGGCGATAATAAATTTACCATCAAGATTGATAGTCAAAATGCGGTTGCTGAGTCAAACGAAAATGATAACCAGTATAGCTTTACCCTCAGATTTGCGGATGAAGATGAAGACGAGGATGATGAAAATAATGAGGTCAGCGACACCTGTAACGACACTTGTAGTAGCAACAGTGATTGTTCCATCAACGAGCGTTGCTACGATACAGGCGTTGATGGCAAGCGCTGTCGGTTGGCAACAAACGTCAATAGCTCGGTCTGTCACAATCCTCCAGATCAAGGGTTGAGCCGAGGATGTAATGAATACTGTGCCGATACCAATGAGTGTGGTGGCAGCCTGACCTGCTGGAACAACCGCTGCCGTGATCCTTACAACGTGGAAAGCACTACTTGCCCCACATTGAGTACCAATCAAACCAACCAAATCAGAGAAGGTTGCAACGTTAGCTGTACCGCCAACGCCGATTGCGCCAACAACCTGCGCTGCTACAACGGGGCTTGCCGCTTGGCTACCAACCCAAGTAGCACGACCTGCACCGCTGCCACCGCCGGTCGGTTAACCACGTCCACATCAACTACCCGAACTACTCGCGCTGCGACTTCGCCCACACCGACACCAACTCCCAGACCTTCAGCCTCACCAGAAGAATTATCCACCGAATCTGCTAGACCAGTTCCCACGCCCATTCCTAGCAGAGCTCCTACCCCAGAACCAAACGATTCCGCAGATAATCCAGATGAGAACATGCTCGATATGGTCTTGGGTTCTGTCCAAGGATTCTTCACCAATATCACCAATGCCGTACGATCGATGATTCCAAGTACAATCTCATCGCCTGAAATCACCTCACCCGATGGTACTGACCCAGCCAATGTTTCTCAACAATTGCCACAACGTGACTTTTTGTCATACCTGCCAATCATCATCGTCGGAATTGGCGCGATCATCCTGATCGTAGTAGTACTAAAATTTCTAGCCGGCATCTTCTCCACCCGTGATGATGAGGACGATGAAGATGATGGTCAGGGTGGTACAAGCAGCGGATCGGGTTCTTCAACCATTCCTTGGCAGCCACCCCAAACTCCTCCCCAAACACACGGTCATGGCATGACTCCTCCACTCAAACCATCTGTGAGCGGTAGAGGCACGGTGGGCGGCATCAACAACCCTGGTGAGATTGAAGAGATTAAACCAATGGAAGAATCAAGTACTGGCAATCAACCATCTCAATCGTCAAGTGGCGACACTTCTTGGCCAAGTCGCAATATTCAGTAAGCACGTCAAATACACTCAGCAGCCAACTTGTGAAATCGTTAACCAGCCATCCTGATCAGCAAATGCCAAGTTTTTATGTGGAACTTTCAATTATTTCAGGTATTTGATAGAATATCGGTTCTATGTTTAACCCAGGGTCTTATTTTCGTGAAGTGGGACGAGAGCTCAAGAAAGTTACTTGGCCTACCAGAAATCAAACAATTGAGATGACAATCCTGGTGGTTGGCGTCAGTTTGATCATTGGCGCCTACATTGGGATACTTGACTATATATTTAGAGAATTGATCGCGCAAGCTTTGTTATTAAAGTAAAAATTAAAAGTTATGCCAAAGAAACAAGCAAACAAGAAAAAAGATAGCATGAAAAAAACCAAAACCAAGTTGAATGATGATCATACCCTCAATGAACAAACCAACGAGCAAGCACTCGAAGAAGCTTTGGCAAGTGGTGAACAAATTACACCTCCAGAAACTCAAGAGGTGAAAGTTGATACGCCCAATATTATTCAAGTTTCAGAAACCGAAAACAAAAAAGCACGATGGTACGTGGTTCACACTTATTCCGGACACGAAAACAAAGTTGCTGAAACGCTTAAGCAGAGAGCTGAAACCCTGCACTTAACCGATAAAATTTCCGCAATTTTAATTCCTACTCAAGAAAAAATTCAAATTAAGCGGGGTCAACGCAAAACAGTTTCTGAGAAAATTTTCCCAGGATACATGTTGGTGGAAATGGAATTGACCGATGATTCCTGGTTAGCGGTGCGCACCACCCAAGGTGTGACTGGCTTTGTGGGCGTAGGCAACAAACCCACTCCTCTCCCTAGACATGAAGTCGAGGCCATCAAGGAATACATGACGCAAGCCGCTCCCCAATACAAAGCAGATTATGTTGAAGGCGAAGCAATTAGAATTGTGGATGGCCCATTCAACGACTTTTTGGGTACGGTTAAATCAATTGACGAAGATCGGGGCAAAGTAGAAGTGTTGGTTAATATTTTTGGCAGAGAAACCCCAGTCCAGCTCGACTTCCTGCAAGTCAAGAAGGTCTAGCCAATATTTAGACAAGATGTGATACAATTCTCGAGTTGAATTGCTATCTTTGGCAGAGTAACCAAAAGGAGTGTCGCATCTACAACGAAGAGACAGAATTAATAAAGATCAAAAAAATATGGCAAAAAAAATAAAAACAGTTCTGAAGTTAAATTTACCAGCTGGTTCAGCTACCCCAGCTCCTCCAGTGGGACCAATTCTTGGTCAAGCTGGTATCAACATGATGGACTTTCTCAAACAGTACAATGAGAAAACCGCAGATCAACGTGGTCAGATCATCCCTGCCGAGCTGACTGTGTATCAAGACAGCAGTTTTGATTTTGTCCTGAAATTGCCGCCAGTCAGTGCCATGATCAAACAAGCAATGAAACTCAAAGCAGGATCCAGTAAACCAGGAATTGAGTCTGCCGGCACGATGACTATGGCGCAAGCCAAAGAAATTGCCGAAAAAAAGATGCCAGATCTCAACGCCGAATCACTTGATGCTGCCGTTAATACAGTAATTGGTACCGCCCGTAGCATGGGAATTGAAGTCAAGTAAAATCATTAAGTAACCACTCAATATTTAACTAATAGTTCCAAAAAGACTGAAAGAAATTATGGGATCGCAAAGAAACGTCGACATGAATGCCTCAACCGACAAAATTAAAGTTGTCAAAGTTGATGGCGAAGTCTCTGATCAAGCCGAAGATGGCGGGCAAGCAGATAAAACTGCTGCCAAGCAGGTAAAAGCCAAAAAACAATCGGCAAGAAGTAAGAAGTACGTGACTACCCGCAGCCAAGTCGATAAAACTAAGCTCTACGATCCTTTCGCAGCGATTGAAATGCTCAAGAAATTGAGCTATTCCAAGTTTGATGGCACGATCTCAGCCGACTTACTGGTTCAAGAAATTGGCAATCAAGTCAATGTTACTTTCCCCCACTCAACCGGCAAAACTATCAGAGTGGCAATTGCCTCAGATGCTGTGTTAGCAGACATTGAAGCTGGCAAAATTGAGTTTGACGTCTTGATTAGTTCTCCTGAATTTGTGCCCAAATTGGCCAAACACGCCCGCGTACTTGGACCCAAAGGCTTGATGCCAAATCCCAAGAATGGCACCATCACTAGACAACCCGAAGATAAAAAGAAAGAGCTTGAGGCAGGTCAAATCACCCTCAAGACAGAAAAAAAGCAGCCAGTCATGCATGTCATGGTGGGCAAAGTTTCAATGGATACCAAAGATTTGGTTGAAAATGTGCAGGTGTTAATCGAAGCCTTGGGCAGCAAGCTGCTGAAGATGACTTTGTCTGCATCAATGAGTCCCGGAGTTAAAGTTAAGATCAATTAATTTTTTTCATGCATCTTTCTGAACGTTCAAGCACAGTTCATCACCGACGTTATCGGGATGAGTATGGCATTAATGAACAAACAAGTGCTATCAGCACAGATAAAATCGGCGTTGATGATCAAGTAACAAGAATTGAAACCAGATCGCATGACAACTCAACTAACCTCCCTTTTGCTGTAAAGTTACTAGAATCAGGTAAATTGAGCAACATCGCAGGCCAAGTTTTACAAGCATTAATCAATGTTTATCCCTACATTGCCTCAGAAGAAGATTTTTTTCATATTTGGCCAGACGTCTCAGAAAATCACAATCTGTTGTGGCAGCACGTCAAAAGGTTACGCAAACTTGGTCTAAACATTCATAGACACAGAGCGCATGGTTACTCACTAAATCCAGAGCCGTTATTTCAAAACAAACCAAGCTGGGCAGCCCATCTTTCCTCTCAAGAAGAAATACTCTTGGCAGCGTTAAATTACCAGAGTGGCCAACTTAATCTGACCGATATTGCCAACTTATTAGGATATTCGAATTCGCATTTGGATCGATTTTCCAGATTTCAACATCAAGATCTCGTGATCAACATTATTCAACTCGCTATGAGCAGGCTGAGGAGAAAATTCAGACAACACCATATTGGCACTATCGAATCAACTAAATATCGCAGTGGCTATCGATTTATAATCGTGGCTGAACATTCCCAAGAAGCGATATCTGAAAATCGCTGAAGGATCCTCGCTGACAAATTAGCGTTGCTGGATCTCGGCTAAAATATGTTGACGAAAATCATCAATTGACATGGTTTGCTGCTCTCCACCCTCTCTTCGGCGGATAGTCACTGTCTGATTAGCAGCTTCCTGATCGCCAATTACCAACATATAGGGAATTTTATGCAGCTGTGCGTCGCGAATTTTAGCTTGCAGCCTCTCTGATCGATCATCAAGCTCAACGCGGATGCCGGCTTGCTTGAGTTGATCGAGGATTGTTCGACCATAGTCCAAGTGCTTATCAGTGATGGGTAATATCTTTACTTGGACAGGCGATAACCATGTGGGAAAAGCCCCCGCATAGTGCTCCAATAAGAATGCCAAGAAACGCTCGTGAACTGACAACGGCGCCCGGTGAATTACAAACACTTCACCATTCTTCTGCCCGTTTTCATCAATGTAGTTCAGGCCAAAGCGTGTTTTGGCCATAAAATCTAGTTGAATGGTGCTCATCGTTTCTTCCCGCCCAATGACAGACTTAAACTGCACATCTAGCTTTGGCCCGTAAAAAGCAGCTTCATCGTCTGCTTCTCTAAAGGGCACTTCCATCTCTTGCAAGACTTCTCTAATCACTTGTTCGGAGTACTGCCAATTTTCTGGTTCATCGATGTATTTTTCAGTATGTTTGGGATCCCATTTAGATAATCTAAACCAGTAGTCCTTCAATCCAAAGATGTCAAAATACCCAGTCGTGAGCTTAATCACCTCTCCAATTTCTTGCTTGATTTGGTCTTTGGTACAGTAAATATGGGCATCATTCATAGCTAGACAGCGCACCCGCAACAAACCCGCCAATGTACCAGACAGCTCGTTACGATAACAAGTACCGTACTCGGCCAATCTAACTGGTAGTTCCTTGTAACTACGCGGTTGGTGCTGAAAAATCCGGTGGTGATGTGGGCAGTTCATGGCCTTGAGATAATAAACCCCATCATCCATCTTCATGGGTGGATACATGCTGTCCTGATAGTATGGCAAATGACCGGAGGTTAAATAAAGCTCTTCCTTAGCAATGTGAGGCGTCACCACTTGTTGGTAACCAGCCTCATCCTCCTTTTCTAGTGCCAACTTCTGAATTTCATTCCGCACAATCACACCTTTAGGCAACCACATAATGAGGCCTTTACCAACCATCTCATCGATAAAATAAAGTTCCAGTTCTCTGCCCAGCTTACGGTGATCACGAAGTTTAGCTTCCTCTTGCAAACGCAAATATTCGTCCAACTCATCCTGACTTGAAAAGGCTGTGCCATAAATTCTAGTCAACATCGTATTTTTTTCATCACCGCGCCAGTAGGCACCAGCAACTGATAACAGCTTGAAGTACTTTAGTTCTTTATTCGGGTTTTCAACGTGACCACCGCGACAAAGATCAACAAAGTTACCCGACTTATATAAAGTCACTGCTTCACCCGCTTTAACAATTTCATTGATTAGTTCTAACTTGTAAGGATTGTCGGTAAATCGCTCCTTTACCTCTTGTGGACTGACTTCGATCCGCTCAAAAACCATCCAAGTGAGCGCCAATTGCTTCATTTTCTTCTCTATTTTGGGAAAATCTTTATCAGAAATTTCCGCAGAAAATTCAAAATCGTAGTAAAATCCGTCTTCTGTGGCTGGACCAATGGTCAGCTTCGTGTCTGGGTAGAGTTCCAGCACAGCGGCAGCTAATAAATGGGCGGCAGAGTGGCGTAGCTGCTGCAAATACTCCTGATCCTGCTGATTTTCTTCATGATTATTTGACATAGGTTCCTTTTCTCTTAATGTTATTCTATAACGCTTTGGTCATCAAAAAACCCCCATTGTCGGGGGCTTGTCTGACCACAACCAAACTCCCGCACATTAGGGGGTAGTAGTTGTGGTAGTAGTTTGATATCTTCGGATCATAAATTTACTTCTCTCATTATACCAAAAAAATTAATAGAAAACCCAATCAAAAAAAACTTGACAATAAACAATAAGTGACAAAATATAGCACTACCCAAATTACATTTTTCTCAAATTTGATCGATCGCTTGTGTTTAAATAATCTCAAATAATGTATTGAAAAGGATGATATTACGAATATAAAAAATAGTACAAATCTAGTCAAGTAATCAATATCCTTAAAACATCTCTGTTACAGAAATAGTAATTCAATTCTTCATTATGTTTACATGGAAATCTACGCAAAATACTTTCAATAGCAAAGACAATTGATGAAAATTAAATCGCAGAAAGAACCAGTCTCCTGGTGAAATTTGTTTTTATATTTGATAGAGGTATTTTCATCTTTATTTTATTAAATGAGTTATTCTGCCTGTTTCCTATTAAAAAGCATATCCACATACTGGAATTACTGTCCTATTATCAGATGAATCCACTTGCTCCTTGTAGATATCAGAATATATTGAGTACTTTTTCCCAAAAATCCACCTTGCAGCAGATTGAGATCGGT
>CAZKSJ010000004.1:5959-44034 GCA_964555515.1 uncultured Pseudomonadales bacterium | reverse complement strand
ATTTGATGTTGTGCATGATAATCCTGCAAGGACTGTTCAACTATTGTAAATTTTTCATCTGCTTTTTGTTCAAGCCAACTATATAATCTGTCACTAACAGTTGCTGTGAGGAAGTACGTAACCATCACACCAAAAATCCAAATTGCCAGATGAAAAGCCACCCTGTGTAACTTTTTCCTTTTTTGCCACTCTTTCATGAGCTCATTTAATGAAACAAAAAATAGAACAAAAAAGAAAGCGAATACAAACTGTTCAGTCCAGACACTTATACTTGAGGGGCAGGTTCTGCTAAATTCGTATGGTAAATTCCACCACAATTGTGTAATAACTCCAACCAAAATTGAGAATAAAATCACCCAACAATCTTTAACGTTCATGATAATAATCATAGCAAGAAACACAACTAAGATTTAGGTAAATATTTTTTCGTGCTACACTTTTACTCATCATGAGTGTTCTTCGTCAAGTTTTTTCAATTATGATCGCCAGCTTTGGAGCATATGTGATGGGTTATTTGATAAATTTTTTTAGCTGTCGATTTATCCCTTGGGTTTCATGCCCTTGCTCCCAACAACTTTTAATTACTTTTGCTCCTCAGGTAGTGTTTTTGATAATTTTTATAATTAAAAGAAAATCTTTTTCCTTCAATGTATTGTGGATTATTTTTTTCACTATCGCGCCGCTACTGCTCATGGCTTTGTACCAGGTGATCACAAAGGGTGGTGTGGATCCATTCTATTTTGGGATCAGCGCTTGTTAGTTTTTTTAATTAAAATATCAACAAAAGAAAAACGACTAACATCTTCACGTTGCCATCAAGATTGATCCTGATATCTCGACGGAAGCAGCTGCTCTATGGGAAGCACTTGCTTCGTAACTTGGTACTGACCAGAAATGGTGGGTTGCACTGAAACATAGCGCAAACTATCAAAAACTAGTAAATCACATCTACCAGGTTCTGTAGGGAAAACAGTATTGTATTTAAAAAATATTTTTGGCACCTTTGTATTTCGAGATATTTCTTCCTCAGAAGATGGAAAGTGACCATGTTGGCGGTGATAAATGATACAAGCATCGCTTAAGTTTTGTTCCAACCTTATTTCGAGTACGGGCACTCCATATTGAATTAGTATAATCAAGACAGCCCCAATGAAAACCTTAAACAATTGACGATTATTGGTTGTTGGCGTTTTTTGTTTTAAGTTCAATCTTATGCTTCGTCTCTCTTCTACTCTATGTAAATAGCTATTTACAACAATAATGAATCCGGCCAGCAATGTGAGAAACTTATAAACAATTGGCCACGAAAGTTGTGACAGAACAATATTTCCATTCGCTACGTCTAAATAGAACACGAAGACAACTAAACCGAGAGAAATTGCAATGGATACTATGTATATTTTTAAACTTGACCTCATACTTTCATCGTAGCAGAAAATAGACTCTCATATACAGCTCTATGATTTATTTCAGTGAGAAATATCCTTCTCAAATTTAAATTGATATTCTTGGGGCGAAAACTTTCGGGTGTAGAATACTCCCCGAGAGTTGAAGTATTCCAATAATTTCTAAAGCAACATGCCAATCAGACCTGAGTACGTGCCAAGCCGACCAGTTGAGACTCGGCTGCTAGTGGATCAAGAGGGATCACCGTCAAAAGAAGTGATTTTTGCTGCTGGCAATTTGGTTCATGGCCAGAGAGTGCCGCCCAATCATGAATGTTTTCTGAGTTTTCAATTCACTTTAACAAGTTTTTTTCTTCAAGGAATTTTGCCAGGCAATATGATAAGAGAAGAATACTACCGTTTTGCAGACAAAACCATCTCCTTTGCCATGCTGGGCAACGGTCCATTATCCATGAGGTATATTGCATGCAAGCATTATGGTCCGAGATCGGAAGCAAGTGCTTACGCTGACAACGATCGCGATACTAACTTTGCAGTGATTGTAGACAGGAAGGGCTTGCTTGCCAAGTATCCTAGTCAATTGCACGCAATTGGCCAAGATTTCAGGCAACATTATTCGGAATGGGATCACCTCAGGCTTGAGCTAGGCATCGGTCAAATTAAACACAATTGTGTTCACCTGATTCCCATTCGCAATCCAGATTCTCAATTTTTCTTCAGTGACGAAGTACGACTTTACCCTAAGCGAAAACAAAAACTCGTAGTAGACCCCAGCTTGTTCCTCGCCATCGTCATCCGGCCAACAGCACAAGAATTCTTTTTCAACACAGCCGCAGAAGTACCCAATTTCCCTAAATTACCTGTCTATTCGTATGAAATTGAACTGCTCGGCCATACCGGCTCTTAAACCCAGCGACAGAGTACCTTGGTCACCGTTTGAAAATATAAATTGTAAACGTACCACGACTCAACTCTGTCGCCGATGACTCTATAATCGTCAAGCAGGCATGGTTGGTGCCTCATTCACGGATTCTAACCGCGAAACTGGAGTAATACGCTTGACGGCTAATTGATTGGTAGCGGGATCGATCCAGACCAAAGCGCGGTGAATTTGCAGAGTTTGCTCCAATGCCCGCAAAGATTTGGCTGAGTACGGTGATGAAACATGAGCTGTTTGCATCTTTTTCCCTTCTAAAGCGACACACCGATTTGGTATTAAAAAACCCCGCTTTGTTGGCGGGGGTTGGTGTTTCGCTTCTTGGTTTAGTTTTTACCTTGCCACCCCCGACAAAATTACCTTCTTTTGAATAAGGCCGACATAGCTGCTGGTCAGAATGTGGCGGTCCAACATAAACGGAGCTCATATTACAATTAATATCAAAAAAATGCAATGCAGCGCAGATGTGTATTAATTACCATCGTCCGCTCTACTCCGCTCAAGAACCAGTTCATAAACTGCACGACCCTCGAGAGGATACTCGCTACGCTAGTCGACTCAATAAACTCAAGCAAAACTTATCGTCATCGAAAAAAAGTTTTCCGCAACAAATCGAGTGGTAAAATATTACCTGCTGCTAGTCATTAACCACCACGGGAATGAAGTAGTGGGCGCTGCCACAGCTGCCGATGACCCAGGTGTACGAAGTATTTGTTTGCTCGCCCCTATTTCATCCATCCATTCTGGCCGCTTTCCTTCAAACAGATAATCTTGTGTGATCAGTTCTTGATCATCTGCTGCATAATTAGTGTAACAGCTCGCTGATTCTGGTGATGGATCCGGCCAAGCAATTACAAATCTCTTGCCTCCTTGCGCGTCCATTAACTGTTTGATTAACGACGAAAGCTGCAATGGATTGAGATGAAGTTGGTTATCTGCTGCCTCTTGTGCTTGTGGATCACGTTGCGTGCAAACCAATACATAGGTATGAAAAGAACCATCATCCTTGTAGATTGTGACCAGCGCGCTAGTAGACGAACTGTAGAGAAGATCTTTCAGCAAACCTTCTGAGGCGGTTTCCATGGTTTGAAAAGATCCTTTCAGATCATCAGAGTCGATAATAAATGCATATTCCTGCATGGCTTGTGGCCTGTCAAGGCGATTGGGGTCATCAAAAACTTGCCCTTGTTGTTCAAACTCTTGTGGATTAGCCACGAGCAATTTACCATTCCCGGTCAAAACGACCCCACCGCGCTGACCTCTTGATGTGTACAAGGAATTAGGCTCTTGCCCAACTGCCCTCGCCCACATCAAGTACTGGTTATATCGCGATACCTCTCCTATCTTCTGAGGAGGAATGGCAAATTGTGGTCCTGGCAACACCAAACCATGCCTTGAATTCATGGTTTCCCCTAGATCAAAAAACACCGTGGTTAAAACGTTGTTGGACTGCTGAACAACCTTCTTCTCAACTGGTAAGACCTGCGTTGATTCTGTCGCATCAAATATCAGGACGGGAAAAGATTCTTTGCTTTGCTTGACTTCAAGTACCTGCATCGATTCGGCTACTCTTTCCATCCAAGGTTCTGTGGGAAATTTAGAACGAGCATCAGTGCTCATCAAGTCGATTGGCCGATTTCCTAAACCTAGCTGTGACTCAAGGATTTCTTGTATGTCTCCTAGTGCCTTGCCCTCCCGAATCGAACGGACAGCTTTTTCTGTAAAGTGCGGATTTTGCTGCAAAACTCTGCCCACTTTCCCAGTAAATGCCACCGCCCCTACTCCTAAAAATGCCTGCAACACTGCTCTTCTAGTATGTGTCTGAACAGGCTTGGGAGGTACAGGTTCGTGCCGATTTGCTCTATTTCTTGGAGTGATATTACGTCTAATAAATTCTCTTATGGAAGGTTTCCATTTAGAAGTATGTGAAGAGGGCTCTAGTTGAGTTGCTGGCGCTTCTACCTGACCCTCTCCCTGATATGCTTCCTGAGCTGTTGGTTGACCGTCTGGTTGATCTGCTAAAGGATCTGCTGAAGTGAGCTGATTAACTTCTCCTGGCATCACTGTTTTCTTTTTTTAACAAAATCGCAAAATCAAAATCGCCCAATTCAGCTATTTGCCAAACGTACGATTCTTTGTTTTTCTTCATCCAACAAAATCTCATCAGTCCGCACTTTTTCCAACCACGTCTGCAAATTTTCCTCTGGATCTTGAGTTTTACCTTCTTTAAAAAGCTGAATGAACTTCTGTAAGTCTTCATCTGTGGCCAAACGCGTGTATTGGTGTGGCATACTTCCGGCGGTAAAAGACCCTCCAGCGCCACCTCCATAAACTTGCAATCCATCACCGATGTCCTCCATGATAGCGAGCTCGGTATTCATCCACTGCCCGTCCCCTGGTTCTTCATCAATAAAATTTATGGAGGCAACCTCAAATTGACCATCATCTTTTTGGTGTTCGCAGTACATGATTTGTCCGACTTGAGGGGTTGGGTTGTTGGGATTAGTGATAAGCATGATTTCATCGTACCACAATCAGTCGCTTATCACTCAACTGCCAATCAATTACTCGGTGGCTTGTATTCGGCTACTCACAATCGGCTACTCAACTGTCAGTCGATCAACTTCACAGCCATCGACAAGGTATCCACATGATCGAGGAACGTAAAAAAACGAAATATAAATAATCTGGCAAAACGCAGGCAGAATTCAGACCAAGAAGTGATGGTGCAAATTTTTCCAACATTTGATATAATCCACCTCGTCCAAAGACAGCGCGCAAAAAAATAAGTCACGCCGAGGAAAGTAATAACCAGCTTGATAGATAGTTGACTAGTACGTCGACCCATCAAAGAAGCTGACAAAAGACTCCTCAATTCAGGAGTCATTTTTTTCTCCTTTGGGATTTTTGGACTAGCTAGCTCCACTGGATGCTAGTCAGATGAGGTACGATAAATGTCGATTAAAAATCGAACGCAAATCAAGGAAAAGAAAGCAATATGCCAAGCAAACAAAACATCAAGCAAGTTGAAGAACTGAAAGAGCTATTCTCTCAAGCGAAGTCAGTGGCAATTGTGGACTACGCTGGGACCACGGTTAACGACCAGGTGACTTTACGCCGCGAACTTAAAGCTGCGGGCGGCAAAATGATTGTTACTAAGAATACGCTGATTAATGTGGCTGTGGGCAAAGACAGGCTTCAAGAATCATTGTCCGGCATGAGCGCCTTGATTTTGTCTTTGGAAGATGAGGTATCGGCTATCAAGGCTCTGTTTAAGTTCCACAATGATAATGAGAAGTTGACTATCAAGCAAGGTATTTATCAAGACAGGGTACTCTCCCCTGAAGAGGTGGAGAACCTAAGCAAATTGCCGAGTATGAACGAGCTGATCGCCAACCTGATCAACCGTTTGCAAAGTCCAGGTTCGGGCTTGGTTAATGTCATGAAAGCCGGACCCAGGAATTTAGTTTACGCCTTAAAAGCGATCGCCGATCAGAAGTCTGAGTAGAAAAATAATCGATTGCATAAATTACCAAGTAACGAAAAACATAATCAGTAATAATTAGTGTCTCAAAAGCAACTAAACTTCAAGAAAGGAATATATGGCAGAAGACACCAAAAAAGAAACTGTAGCTGAGGAAAAAGAGAGCAAAACTCTCTCAAAACCAGTGCAGGCAATTGTAGATAGCGTCAAGAAACTGACTTTAATGGAAGTTTCTGAATTGGTCAGCGCACTCGAGGACGAGTTTGGCGTCAGCGCCGCCGCTCCGATGATGATGGGTGGCATGATGCCAGCCGCAGCAGGAGAAGCAGCCGCCGTTGAAGAACAAACCGAGTTTGACGTCATCCTAAAAGATGCTGGTTCAAACAAAATCGGGGCGATTAAAGCCGTCCGTGGTCTCAAACCAGAATTAGGTTTGGGTGAAGCGAAAGCCTTTGTGGAATCAGCTCCCAAGCCAGTCTTGGAAGGTGCCAAAAAGGAGGACGCTGAAGCAGCCAAAAAAGCTTTGGAAGAAGCTGGTTGCGTAGTTGAGCTTAAGTAAGCTTCAACCGTCAAAATGACAACAATCAACCCCGTCTTTAGGCGGGGTTTTTTGTTTGTACACAATTTTTGCCTCACCTAGCAAACACCAGTGATCGATAAAATTCACTTCCATTTATAGTTAAGATTATTTCCCACGCTAACTCAAGCAAACTCACAAGTTTTCCACAAACAATTAGCTATAGGATGTGTTTAATTATTATATAGGTCTGTTTAGTGCAAAACTTTGCACTATGCATTTTGGTCTCAAAATAGCTCATTTTACCCCTTGACCGACTTATAGATACTCTGCTACTTTTGTAGTTGTAAAGCTCACTTTTGTCATACTTCTCACCGGTTATGGAGTGACCGCCTTTACATTAATTATTAGTAGTAAGTTGCATCCATAACTGGACACTAGACCCTTGAAAGGAAGTCTTGCCCATGAACAATCAAACTACTCCTGAGCCAACCATGAACATCAATCGCTCCTCGATGGCCTACCTCGATGAAAGCGATGAAGACAAAAAAACTGGCCGCGCTGATGACGCCAGCAAGTTGGACATTCACAACTTACCAGACCTACTCACCGTCCGTGAGGTCGCCGACTTGCTCCGCGTGTCTCCTCTCACCATCAAACGTTGGGGTAAACGAGGCAAGCTGCCCGCCATTAGAATCAATTCAAGAGGTGATCGACGCTACAAAAAAGAGGCAGTGCTGTGGTTACTGGGAATTACTCCAGAGGAAGAACAACCTAGCAGTTGAATTTCCGGCTTTGACGAAAGTCAACCACAATCTCTTGCGCTCCGTCGGGTGATGTGGGTGGTTAGGGGTGATCAAGCTGAAGCCTCGCTTCAACCAGAACCAACTTGATGAATTCAATCAATTTAAGTTGCCTTTTGAAGCGGTGTGGTTGTTGGATGAGTCTAAATAACCATTCAAGGCCAACTTTTTGCAAAACTCGTGGGGCTCGTTTGATTCTGCCCAGCAGAATATCAAACGAGCCCCCCACTACCATGCCAATCTTAGTGCCAGCCTGCTCCAAAACCTCTCGATGCTGCATCAGCCAGGACTCTTGATACGGAGCACCAAAAGCCACAAACACGATGTCTGGCTGCAACTCTTTGATTGCCTTACTCAGTAGCTTTTCCTCATTAGTGGTTGGAGCCGAGATGTCTTGATAGCCTTCATGCCAATACCAATGCTCAAGCTGGGTTGGGAGCACATTCACCGCTGAAGCCTGATGTGCTGCCGCCCGCTCTTCTGATAATAGCTGATGAATCGTCAAGTTGAGCCGACTCAACCCCAATGCTTGATAGGCACTGGTTACCGACCATTCTGTATGCTGGTAACCCCGACCGCCCACCACCAGGACAACTTTACTAGTGTGTGCCGCCCAGATCAGCAATCTCGAAACAATATCAATGCCGGTAATTCTCTCTTTTATAACAGGTTGACCAAGAGGAATCGATAACAGCTGGGAAGCTCGGACGATGCCTACCCCATCAGGCAAAGCATAGTCTGCTGACTTAATATGATCTAGAAAGTCTGGATTCTTTCGGGACTCAACAACTTGTTCTGGGTTGGGCGTGACCACCGTTATCAGCCGATTGGCGCTAGAAGTGTGTTTGGTTAATGTCATTAGCAGTTGATCATTTGAACCGCCAAAGAAGCTTATGCCGAATATTTTACTTGAATGATCAATGTTTTTCATAATTTGCTGTCAAAACGGTCAACACCCCCTACTCGAAGAACACCCATAGCATTTTACCTGTTTTTGACTTGAATTGCAGCTACCTGCACTTTTGTCACACCAACGCGCAACTAAGTTGCTATTACTCACTACCCAAAACTTCCAAAATCTCAAATTTCGCCTTTTATTTGGAAATTTCTTCAAGAAGCAGGTTTGAACTATACTATCAATGTCCACATAATCACCTGGCTAATTTTGCTTAGTTTGAGTTTTTAACCAGTATTGAACATTTTTTTACTTGGGTTTATTTATTTTGAAGTATATTTTATTTTTTGCAATAATTCCCCATTATCATCAACTTATATAAATTTATCTAAAGATACTTAACTAGCTCAAAAAACTGGTCAAAAATTAGTGAAAATCGGCAAAGAAGTGATTGACTAAGACTACCCTTTTGCCATCGAAAATAACACCTTCTTTCTCAAGTAAAGACTGTTGTTTGCCAGCCCCACCAAAGGCGTACCCAGCGGCAGTGGTGCCATCACCATGTACCACTCGATGGCAAGGGTACTTAATCGGGTTGGTGTTGGAGTGGAGCACCCGGCCTATCTGCCGAGGGTTGATCTTCAACACCTGGCCAAGCACACCATATGTGGTCACTTTACCTGGTGGCACTTGTGCCACCAGGCTTAACACGGCATTTCTAATTTGTTCATCTGTTGGCATAAGCAGCTGATATTTTTCGAAAAATCGATTCCGAGACTTCTTGATCATGACTTGATGTGATGAGCGATCATAACCGAATCAGTTCACAAAAAGTCGTGATGCATTTTGCACTCAGGTTGCGCTAGGATACAATACAACCATGCCAGATGCCAAGCCGTCAACCTCGCCCGTTGCTGCCAAGATTTCAAGTTCCAATCCTACTGTTGCCGATCATTCAATTGCCGATCCTTCAGATGAAAATCATTCAGATATTCAACAGTCCGCTCCCGACCATCGCTCGGTCGATCTTGCTACTACCGATTCTGCTGCAACCGACGCCAATCTGGCCGATCATACTCTGATCAACCCCGATCTAACCGAGTCTACTCCAATCAATTCTGCCCTGACCAACCCTACTGGAACCGAACGCATCCGCACTTATCTTCACCAACACTTTAATTCGCGCCAAGTCATCATCTTTGGCCTCGGCCGCGAGGGATTATCAACTTATCATTTTTTGCGCGCGTTTCTGCCAGAAAAAAAGCTCTGGTTGCTCGATGAACAAGCTTTATCGCAGCTGAGCGCTGAGCTGCAAAGTATCGTCAAACAGGATCAAGACGTCCATTTTCGGCAGATTGATCAAGGCTTGTCTGAGAGTCTCGATGACATCTCACAAATCGTCGTTTTCAAGACTCCTGGCGCCAAAACAGAGCTGCCTTTTATTCAAAAATTAATCGATGGCGGGGCGATGCTCAGTTCTAACACCAGCCTCTGCTTCGAATTAATTAGTCAGCTGACTCATCAACCAGTCACCATTGGCGTGACTGGCACCAAAGGCAAAAGCACCACCGCAAGCTTGATCCACCACGTCCTCCAATTTAACAGTCGTCCGGTGTGGTTGGCAGGCAACATCGGCACACCACCGTTGCGTGTGTTGCTGGAGGTGCTGCAAGCTCAAGGGCTGCATACTGGGTCGAGTGATCAACAGCCGCCCAAACAAAGCGATCAATCTCATCAGCAACCGATCATTGTCTTTGAATTATCCAGCCACCAGTTGAGGGAACTGAAATTTAGCCCCCACATCGCAGTCATACAAAACATCACCCCAGAGCACTTAGATTATTATCGTGATTTCGAAACCTATCAAAAGGCAAAGAGTGCGATCGCCGCATATCAAAATAATCAGGATATGGTCATTTACACTCCTGAATTTGCAGGAGCGGCAACCATCGCGCAGCTTTCGAAAGGCAAACACCTCACCTTCGCTATTTCCTCCGCTCGTTCCTCTATTCCCCCTAAGCGTTCTCATCCTGAGCAACCAATCGCTTCCGCCAATCAAGACGCCATCTTGTACCAAAATGAAGTAATCGTCAATCGAGCGGACGTTCCCCTGATCGGCACACACAACTTACTCAACGTGATGCCAGCGGTAATTATCGGGCGTGAGCTGGGACTGACTAATCAGCAAATCTCCGCCGCTATCAAATCTTTTCAACCTTTACCTCACCGTTTGGAAAAAGTAGCAGAGAAAAACGGCGTCCTTTATATTAATGATTCGCAAGCAACCACGCCTGAAGCAACGCTGGCTGCTCTGAGTAGTTTTGATGGGAAAAATATTCACTTAATCGCCGGTGGGTCAGACAAAGGTGTGGATTTACAGCCTGTGGTTGAGGCGGTGCTGCAGCATCAAGTCAAAACGTTGCTGCTTTTTCCGCCCACGGGGGAAAAAATTGCCGAACTGCTCGCTGCTACAATTCAAGAAAGACAGACAAACCTAGAAGTTGATCTACCCTCGCCGACAGTGATTCATGTCAAATCGATGGTAGAAGCAATTGGGCAAGCAGCGGCGGCTGTGAAAAATAATGACGTGGTGCTCCTCTCTCCAGCCTGTGCCAGCTTCGGCATTTTCAAAGATTATCAAGACAGAGGCAATCAGTTTAAACAAGCAGTACAAGAACTCTAATTTTTTTGTCGTTTAGATTGGTTCAATAGAACACAATGAGCAAGATTGATCACATAATGTATAATGCAAACAGTATTATCTAGCTCACAATAGTGCTTGTGCCCCAACACAGCAACTAATCAATTCATATGCCGATGCCCCCAGAATACCAATTCCAATTAAACACACCTAAACAACAATCAGAGCGTCCATACCAGGTTGAAATCGATGCGACAGCAGCGGATATCGAGTGCGCACATCGACGAGGTTATGATCCAAAACCATTGTATAAAATATTAACCGAATTACTTGCTAAGCAGACAGCGGCATTGCAGATACAACATAAGTTGCGTGGCGGTTTTTCATCTTATGTGCTGTCTGATTCAACGCTTCACGAGCGCGAGGAGTAGTAGATCATTTACTAGAATAGTCTTAAGCGAAAGAAAATACGCCATATTCAGAAAGACGTTCTCATCCTAGATTATTTGAACCAACACTACAAAGCGATTTATACAGAGGTATTGATCGTTTCTTAAGATTTGCGGAACAATATAGAACAAAAGATGACCTCGTTAAAAAACTTGCGAATATTTGGGAAATTACTGAATTTTTTACTATTTCTGAACCCAGGGCTGTAATAAACACTCAAAGATTTTATGAGGAAGGGATGATTAGGTTTGCCCTCAGGAGAATTGTTAACAGAGTTTTGGCTAACAGAGCCAACATGCAAGGAAGCGATGGAGATCAACCAAGCCTCAATGACTTTGAGTATCAAATGTGTGAATTATTAAAGAGATTCAAGTCAAGAACAAGAAAAGACAAATATGCACTCATTAAGGCAATAGCAGATAATTTAGATGGTTCAACAGATGAGGCTCTTTTTTCAATACTTCATTTGTCCATATCAGATCGTATATATTTAGAGACATTTGTGATGACGTGGGGCTATTCAATTAATAGATGAACAACTAAGATCAATTGCCAGCATCAAGGTAACTCAAACTAGATTTAAACTCGTCGATGTGTTCTAAGGAGTTGCCGACTCCTTTGATGGCAACTAAGTCTGGCTCATCCACCACCGCCACCGGCATACCCAGCCGATCAATCAAGTAACTATCCAAGCCGTGTAACTGGGTGCCACCTCCAGACAGTAGCAGACCCTTGTCAACGACATCCACCGTGAGTTCTGGTGGAACGTTGGCCAGCAGTTTTTCAATCAGTAACTCAATTCTATTGACCACGGACAGGACTGGCTCAAGTAGATCTTGGGAGCTGATTCTTAATTCGGTTGGATTGCCCTCACCGGCAACTTTGCCAGGCACCAACATCTGTCGATGAAATTTGGGCTTGATTGAAGCTACGTCTTGAATCAGTTTCTCCGACATCTCCAGGCTAATTTGCAGCAAGTTTTTCTCCAAAACCCGCAGCTGAACGGCTTCTTTCAAAAAATGACCAGCAAAATAGCTGCTTTCAGCGCCAACCATACTTCCCAAAGAAATCACCGCAGTTTCCACCACTCCCTCGCCCCACTGTAAAATAAAGCTGCCAGAGGCGTCGGCAATCGGCACGCCCGCGCCAATACTCGCTGCCAATGGTTGAGCAATAGTGTAAGCTTCGCGGGCGCCCAAACTCATTAACAAAGCAATTATCTGCTCGCGCTCCACTTGAGTGGCAGCGGCAGGCAAACTCGCCATCATTTCTGGACCATAAATGAAGGTTGTTTTTAAAAGGGGCGCGAGCACGACTCTTAACAGGGCGGCCGCCAACGAGGCGTCATAAATCACCCCTCGTTGCACCGGCCAGTGCACGGTGACATAAGAAGCCACTCTCCCAGCCATGGCGGCCGCCTCATTGCCAACCGCCAAAACCTGCTTATTTCTCGCATCAACCGCCAAGCAAGCCGGCTGATTAAAAAACACCCCATCTCGTTCTGTCCACACCCTGAGCTGCTTCGAACCAAAATCGAGCCCAATTTTTTTCACTACTTGATTGAATATTGTCCGGTTCCTCTTTGCCATTTCTGCCCTTATAATACATGTATGCGCCCAACGGTCAATCTGAGAGTCATCTATACTTTACTGCCAGTCTTCTTGATCGTAGTTGGCACTTACCTTGCTATCCAGTATGCCAATGGCAATTACCGCATTTCCCGACAAGGATTTGTACAAGGCTCAGGCTTGTTGTCGGCCAACTCTTTTCCTTCTGGGGCTGAAGTTTATATTGACGGCGAATTAACTACAGCCACTGATGATACTCTTTATTTGCAACCAGGAGAGTATGAAGTCAAAATTTCTAAGGATGGTTACAGCACTTGGCTAAAAATGCTCCAGATTGAAGAACAACTGGTCACCCAAACTAATGCCGTGCTCTTCCCTGTGGCGCCCAGCCTATCAAATCTTACTTTCACCGGCGCCCAAAACGTGTCGCCTTCGCCAGATGGTCAAAAAATTATCTACTACACCGCCTCACAGTCCGCAGAACGCAAAAATGGCTTATACATCATTGAACTTAGCAACAACACACCGATTTCTCTCCAGCGTGGACCCAGGCAAATTGCTTCCAACGGCGGCGCTTATCAACTTGAGGAAGCAGACTACATTTGGTCGCCAGACAGCTCGGAAATCATCGTCCAAACTCCCAATAAGCAGATGCTCTTACCCATTGACCGTAACACAGATCTAACTACTTCCCCAGACATTAGTTATCAAAAAAGACAGATTTTGGCAGAATGGGAAGAAGAAATGTACTTGCGCGAAAGGCAGTTTTTAAAAGAGTTTCCAGAGGAAGTTGTCCAAATTGCCACCGCAAGCGCTAAAAATGTTTATCTTTCTCCAGACAAGAAGAGATTGCTCTACACTGCCACGGCAGCGGTCACTATCCCAGATGATTTAGTGCCACCCCTACCCGCCACCAATACCCAGCCAGAGGAACGTACTCTAGAGCCTGGAGCAATTTATGTCTATGATCGCGAAGAAGATAAAAATTTTCGGGTGGCAGAAGAGCCAGTTGAACCTGCTGCTAAATCCAAGTGGCTCCTTGCCACCGATCTATATCAACAAGCTCCTAATACTTTGGCTGCTAGTCCTAGTGCTTTCAATACTTTGCAAGCCACTTCTTCAGCCGAAACTGCCCTTAACTTCAAGCGCTATCACACCCCAGTCTATGCTGAAACTCTCCAGTGGTACCCAGATTCTAAGCACCTGATGTTTGTCAAAGATGGCTCTATCAACATTATGGGCTATGACGCCACCAATGTGGTCAAAATCTACTCGGGACCTTTTGAAAGAGACTTTGTTTACCCCTGGCCAGACGGTAGTCGGTTGATCATTACCACCAGCTTCAGCCCTGACGCACCCGCCAACCTCTACGCTATTGAAATGAAATAGCACCATATTACCCACTCTTTTTGCAAATTGATCGATGTGAGATTATAATTTGCAGTTCTTAGTCAAGAAAACACTATCTCAATGAACACAAATCCTGAGCAGTCTTGTTTTAATCCAAAAGGAACTCATAATTCTTCAGAGGCAAATACGGGTCTAGATGTCCTGCAAATGTTAGCGGCTGTTTTGAAATTAGCCAAATCTCAGCCTGATCTAGCTCAAGACATTGGAGAGAATAATTATTTTGTAACATTACTTTATAGACAAGAAACCAATGGCTCGCAGTATCTCAATGCTGTTCAGTGGCTACATCAAACATACGCTGCTGCCATCAAAGCTGAGAATGGCGCAGACAAAGATGATGAACCACCACAGACCACAATTCTGCCCAACACAGAACAACCTACTCTCTGTGAGTTACAAGCAATAATTGAATGGTATTCTTCTGAAAAATCAAGCTATGCTGCCGTTCAACCGGCTGGCACACCACATGGTCAATGCTTTAACGCTCTTCTGCTAAATCCCGAACTTGATCCGTCTGCCGCAGAAATTAACAAAAGCGCCAGAACACTCTTGTCAAAGTTACATCCTGACAAGTGGCATCACCTGCTTGCTCAGTCACCAGATGCTAACGAGACGCTTAATCAATTTGTGAGAGAAATCTTAGAAGCTCGAAGAGTTCTAGTAGATTTTACTAATAACAGAAAAAGAAACTCTGGGCAGGAACGGGCAAGTTACCCCTGGGAAAAGCCCTACGATCCCCATGCATCATATGCCCACGTTTATCGATATCGATCTCATACTACTAGAGAAAATATTCGCTCCCCTCAAGAACAAATGGAGAGAAATCGTCGTATTGATCAATTAGCATTGGTAATCAAGGGTGTCATTCGTGATGCCCTCTACGCCGAACTCCAAAAATACTACAAGAAGAACCCTGAAATTCCAAACAAAAAAACAAGTCATTATTATATATCCGAGTTGCTCGAAGCATTGGAAAAACTGCGTGCATCTAAGAGTGATCACGTTTCGGTTTTATTCAACTTTGATGATCACTCGAGTTGGAATCAGCAGAGTAATCGTAGTTTACCAAGGTGGGTGATAGAAAAAGCTCTTGGAGAAGCGCTTGCTAATCATGAATTTGCACAATACTTCTATTGGTCACGATCTAGCTATCAGGATTTGACGATAACTATTTTCGCGAAGCTAAAGCTCTAATATCGTTAAACAGATAAACTAAAAACTTTCATCAATGAATGTTATGGCTTTGCTTAATGGGAGTCATTACTTCTCAATCAGAGGTTTTAAAGCAGTTTTCAAAGCCTTGATGTCTTCCTGAACGGCTTTCCAGACAATTTCTAAGTCAACATCCCAATATTCGTGAGCAAGCACATTGCGAAAATCAGAGATTTCCCTCCATGGAATATTTGCGCTTGATTTTTTATAACTGCTTTCCAGGTTGGATGCTGCTTCTCCAATAATCTCTAACTGACGAATGACAGCGTCTTGTGTTTTCTTATCTTCTTCGGAATTTTTGAAAGAATAACCAGCGGTATATTTCTCAATTTGATGAATGGAATCATTAATATGAAGTAAAAACAAGCTCGGAATTTTATCCATGAATTTGCTGAAGATCCTTTTGAATATATGGCTTGATGTATTTTGAAAGATCTTTTTTTGTAACTAAATCAACCTTCCGACCTAACGCCTTTTCAAATTCCTGCTTCGTATGAATAAAGTCTACTAAGCTGGGCGTAACTCTAAACTCAACCAATAAATCAACATCGCTATCTTCTCTCTCATCGCCACGCGCCTGAGAACCAAAAATAGCTAGATAAGAAATACCTGCCTCTTGGCAAATCTCATTAATTCGATCTTGAGATAATTGAATAAGACTGTTCTTAGACATAACGAGATTTTAACATCTGAGGAAGCTAATATAAACAGTTTAACGATGTTGGCTGGACATTAGCGACGATATTAGCGACTATTATTATTCATCTTTGTCTGAACAATCTTTATGTCGGGGAGACAGGACTCCCCCCCCAGCATGGTGATGCCATACTCAAGTAATTTGAAAAGAATTTCATCTACCATTGAGGATGGCAGCCGACCGGCGAACACCGTCCTTTTTATCCATGATGCAACCCATAACTAGCACGCCGTTAAGGTGCAATAATGTTTGGCATTGATTACTCTCTGCCGATAGTAGGATAGAAGCAGCCAATCGAATATAATTTCATCATGAACCTCATTAAACCCAGAATGAAAGAGTGGATCGCCAGATATTTGCCAGCAGAAGCGCTGGCTACCTCGGGGGCTGTTCTTGGCGGTCTGCTGATCGATTATCTGACCAAAAATTCTGTGCTGACTGCATTTGGCGCAACTTGGGGTGAAAACCTAGGATTTTATGGCACCATTTTCTTTCAGGATCTGAAAAAAAGGATGCGTCAGGATAACACAATAACGATAGGTGGTATCATCAAAGTGCTCAGGGGTATTTTCCTTGAATTCGGCACTGCTGAATTTTTTGATAGTTTTCTAATCCGACCGATGGCCATGTACTACAGTGCAAAATTCATCGGCAACCTAGCTGTGGGGCTGGCAGTGGGAAAATTGGCCGCAGATTTGATTTTCTATATTCCTACCATAATTTCTTATGAGCTGAGGAAGAAATTCATCCGAGATTAATTTTTAAAATTTAAGTATTACTTAATGCTTTTATGTTTTCCTGAAACCACTCGCTTTTTGAATCACCCTCTTTCAAACACATCTCAATCGGACCAAGGTAGTTCCACATTTCTCCTAACCGAATCCAACGCTTTCCTTTTTGGACATCATATGAGGTGTCTAATAGTTTCCGTACATCAAGGTATCTCTGAATTAATTCGTTTTTCCATGAAGTCGGGTAATATTTCTTCTGCCAATCAGGGTTTTTAGCTTCAATATCACCCAAAAACCTGCCAATATCATGTTCAGGAAATCCATATCTCATATAAGCCCAATCAATTATTTTTATACCGTTTCCTTCAACCATAATATTTTGAGGTAGAAAATCATCGTGAATTACATACTCATTCTCGTTAATTTTTCCCAACCACTCTATCAGCTCCTCAATCTGTTTCTCAGGAAGAGAGATATTGTTTTGAGAAGCATGATTCTTAATATTTTGAAATGATTCTTTGTAATACCCCTGATTTTTTGGAATAAAGTCAAAGTTCACAGTTCGCGAAAAATGATGAAACTTGGCAACTGCCTCAGTGGCTAACAAAAAGAACTCTTTTCCCTTGTGAAGTAGATTTCCGTCACTCAGTAAGCGGAAGTATCCAAGATCTTCCTCAACTTTTTCTGGAAAAAGAATAAAAGTGAAGTTAGGATTATTCTGTAAGAGTTGATAAAAAGTAATTTCTTTGTGGGACAGCTGTTTTTTATAGTAATTCATCACACTTACTTTACCACTAACAAAAAACTTTTGGGATTCTACCCTGTTGATTTCTCTCGAGTATTTTTCTCAAGGTTATCATCTGTCGGGGAGACAGGACTCCCCCCTCCGGGGATTAGCCACGCGCTTCGTTTCTCATCATCAAACAATATTCCCAGCTCGCTTGGCGGCAGAACCAAAGCTTCTTACCTTTGTCTCCACAAAATAAAAAACCAGCGCAAGGCTGTTTCTTATTTTGTCGGGGAGACAGGACTCGAACCTGCGACCTCGCGAACCCGAATCGCGCACTCTAAGCCATCTGAGCTACTCCCCGCTATATTTAAAACTCCAAGTTAAGAATCACCAAGACTCCCATATTGTAACCCAGCTAGCAAACTTCAATCAGCCCATTTTTTATTCTACACTTTTTGGTAAATATCCAGGAATTCTGAGTTGTTTGGCTATTTTTGCTTCCAACAACACAAACAGTTTGTCTTCAACTTTTCGCTGCTCTTGTTTCCAGAATTTTTTTGAATAATTTCCAGCTGGAACATAACCCATGACACTAATTCCAGTTGGAACATGAGTCATTCTGATCTCACCTGATTTTGTGTCTTTTGCCCTCGAGCTTTTACTCAATTCACCTGTGCTTCGCCCAGGCCTGACGCTACTAAACAATGTCACACCCACATCGCTGCAATAGATTTGCCAAGCTGGGTTTGATTTAGTTGTCATTTGTTAATTTCCTCTTTGCTTCTCTGCCAATATTGTAACTCTTGATTAGTCTTGTGGCGATTGTTGAACAGATTGCGACGTTGACTGTTGAGTCGGCAGCGGGATTGATGATTGCGTTAAGATCGATCAGTGTCTTGCTCCACCCAAACGACTATTTACAATCCAAGTTTGTAATATTATACTACTAGTATGAAAATTGGAGAGCTAGTTAATGCCAACAGTAAAGGCCAAATCGTCATACCACAAAAGTACAGAGAATTGTTTGGTATCAGTTCAGGCGTAGCTCTCAATATCACACCTAAATACAATGGAATCTTTATTGAACCCATTGCTGATGTACTACCTCAAACTTATGTAGGTTCAGACGAAATGTACCTAAAAGTACTGGAGGCTACAAAAGGTGCGTGGGGGAAAATTGATCCTGAAAATAAATCTAAAGAATCTATTGAACTTAAAGCATCGCTCGACAGAAAGCAAGCTTGGTAGTCATTGATACAAATATCATTATTGACCACTTAAGACTGACCTCCAAAAGTGAGAGCCAGTTGTCAAGACTTATCAAAAAAGAGGGTCGAGACAACATTTATTTGTCTGTAATTTCTATTCAGGAACTGTATGAGGGCAGTAGCACGAGAGATAATCAAAAACTACAAGCTATGCTTAACGTCATCGCCCCCCTAAAATTGTTGGGTTATGACACCAAAATAGCTGAGCTGGCAGGAATTATTGCGAGGGACTTGGGTTCACCCATTGAACTTGCTGATGCCGCAATCGCCGCCACATGTATTTTCAACGACGCCCAACTATACACCCTTAACAGTAAGCACTTTGCGAAGATTACCGATTTAGAACTGTACAAAAATTAATCTTTGCATACAATTCGGGTTAATGATTTCAGCTCTTGAACGATCCACTGATTCTTCCTCAAATGGAACCCAAATTCCTGAATTTTCGCTGATAGAAAGCCTACGAGAGCGAGGTATAATTATCGAATTGCTGGGACAAACTTTAAAACATAGAGAGCTCGAAATCGACGGGTTATATAACCTATTGCTGCGGATTAAGGAAAAGATCAGTCAACCAGATTTCAACGATCAACAGCGAGCCGACATCATCCAGCTTATTGACGACACCATCATCGACAGCTAAACCTTTCCCCCCTTCCCTTTCAATTTGACTAGACACTAGTTTACTTTTTCTGCTTTGCTCGTTAAGATCATCTGCGATCAAACCCATTGTGATTAGTAGCTATTACCTACAAGGAGTCAACCATGATCAACAATCCAGAAGCCACCCACAACAATCCAGAAAGCAGGCGAACGCTAACAGCGGAAAAAGTGAAAGAACTCACCGCAAAATTGGCAGCCATTGGCCAACAAATTCTAGCCATTGAAAATAGTGTGCCTGAAGATTGGATTAAAGCTGTCGATGACCCAATCCGGCTAGAACAACTAAGGCTAGAATATGGGACAATTGAAAACCAATTAAAACAACTCCTTCAATCCTAATTCAAGGTATAATATCACTTGTTGATTGGATCGAGTTCCCATAGTTCAAGGGATAGAACAAGGGTTTCCTAAACCCTAAATCCAGGTTCGAGTCCTGGTGGGGACACCTTAATGAGTCGGCATAGTTCAATTGGATAGAACATAGGTTTCCGGAACCTACGATCTGGGTTCAAGTCCCAGTGCTGACACCTAATTCCGCTCGTAGTCGGCGTAGATGACGCACTCCATCGCTCCGTGGTAATCAAAAAGCTCGTCGTCATCAAACACAATTCTAATTTCGCGGCGGGCATCTTCGTCTTTGGCCGAAGCGTGAATCAGGTTGAGCTGTTGGCTCATCCCAAAGTCGCCCCTGATGGAGCCCGCCTCTGCTTCTCTACCAGACGTGGTGCCGATTAATTTGCGCACCACTGGCACGGCGTCTATCCCCTCCCAAACCATGGCCACAATGGGCATCGAGGCCATAAATGACTTCAAATCTCCAAAAAAGCTCTTATCCTTGTGCTCGGCGTACCAATCGGATAGCTGATCATCACTCAGTGACACCATTTTCATCCCCACCAGCTTCAAACCTTTTCGTTCAAAGCGGCTGATGATCTCGCCGATTAAGCCCCGTTGTAAACCGTCTGGCTTGACTAAGACTGCAGTTCTGGACATTTGCATGGTGTGCTCCTTCTATTTGGTTGCCGCTCCTACTTGAGATGCTAAGTCCGTGGATGGCTACTTATTCCAACTAACTTTTACTGAATTCACCTGACGCCCCTCATTATATTGCAAAAAAAGTTTTTTGGTGGCCAGGGTTTCGTGTCAGCCGACAAGTGTCAAAATCGATCAAACTCAAGACTCGACGAGTGAATTGACTGACAGATTATCCCATTAAGTGAGGCTATTGAATCTCGCAATCGAACTCAAGTAATGCTGTAAAAGAGGTTGCGCTCTGGGGATCGATAAATTATCCAGCGAATCGACAAACTACTTGAGCAAATCGACAAAATTCAGCTGCAAGCTCATAAGCTGCCAAATTGCTAGGACAAGCTTCTTTCCAGTTCAACAATCTGGTGTCAAAAATTGACAAACTACTTGAGTAACTCAGCAAACTTCTCTTTGTCCTCAAATGGACCGATCACCGCCAGCTTTGGCCGCTGACCAACAAACAGCTGTTTTGCCAACTGGTGCAGGTCATCTAGGCTGACTTGATCAATTTTGGCCAGTGTTTCTTCTAAACTCTCCACTTGATTGAGAAGCAGCTGCCTGATGCCAAAGTGTTGCGCTACGGATTTGCTGTTTTCAAATGACAGCGTCATCGTGCCCCGAATGTATTCCTTGGCACGCGTCAACTCTTCAGGTGTGACGGGTTTTGAGGCTGCCGCCAACTGGTCAAATTCGTCGATGATCACCTTGACGGCCTCGTACACTCTCTCTGGATCCACCCCCGCCGAAGCTCCCACGAGGCCTGTCTCATGGTAATAATCTACATCAGACCGAATGTAGTAACAAAGCCCTCGCTTTTCTCTCACTTCCGAAAACAACCGAGAGCTCATGTTGCCACCCAAGACTGTCCCCAGCACCGACAGTACTGGCCTGAACTTGGTGGCACGCGGTAAACCAGGCCAACCCATGATCAGGTGCGCCTGCTCGGTCTCCTTCTTTTCAACGTGCAGCTGCTCAGCAGCAAATGGCGCTTGAGACAAGTAACCATCCACTTTTGCCTTGGCAGCAATCCTGGGCTGCTCGGTGTGTTTGGCAAAAGCCTCCTTGATGAGCTGCTTGGTGCTTGGCTGACTAAGCAGACTTTCGTCGCCCGCCAACACGACTAGTAGATTGGGCAACCCATACCAATCGGCGAGGAATTGCTTAAAGTGATCTGTGGTGAGACTACTCACCGTCTCCTTGGTACCAATGATGTCGTGCTTGAGGCCAAAATCTTGGTAAACCAGCTGCTCAAAGAGGCTGCCCACGTGGTACATGGGGTTATCACGATACATGTTGATTTCTTCAATGATCACACCTTTTTCGCGGTCAATATCTTCTTGCCTAAGAGCTGGCTGTAAAATCATATCGCTCAAGACGTCCAACGCTTTCTCCAGGTGATTGCTGGCCGACTTGACGTAGTACCCAGTGTACTCCTTGCTGGTGAAGGCATTAAAGTCAGCACCAATCGCATCAATCGTGCTGGCCAGCTCTTGAGGAGTTGGGTACTTGGCCGTTCCTTTGAACACCATGTGCTCAAAAAAATGAGCAATGCCCGCTTGCTCTGGCAGCTCGAAGCGGGAGCCGGTGTTAGCCAACACTAATGAGGTCACCGACTTGACCGCCGGCATTTTGATAAGAAGTACGGGCAAACCATTGTGGTGTTCAAGTTCGTAATTGAGCATGAGGGTTATTATACCCGTTCTTGCGGCGGATCCATCTGCGGATCCACCAACTGGTTGTCTATATCAATAGGTTAAGTAATAGATCAGGACATATTTGGCGTGGACTAGTTTTTTGATATATCAATATGTCAAGTTTGATATCAATAGGTTAATTTATATATCAGTTTCTGAAGTTTTTTGAGTATCTGAAATATGGCACAGTCAGAGTTGGATCATCATAAGCGTGTAGAGAGTAATTCCCAATCAACAATAAAGCCGATTAACTCTAAAATGCAGTCTCACGTGCTAGATCCCAGTTCCAGTTCCCAACGCTTTGCCAATCGTCGCGCAGAGAAGATCGTGACCTTGTTGCTCTAGTTATCAACTTAAGAATTAGGCGCCTATTTTAAGGGTGTTGAATCGCCCACCAGATAAGATATCGTCAGAAAGCGCTTTAGTTGGTCAGTTTCAAAAATCGGTCTTTCTGGATGGTG
Source organism: uncultured Pseudomonadales bacterium (assembly GCA_964555515.1). GTDB lineage: Bacteria > Patescibacteriota > Microgenomatia > UBA1400 > PJMF01 > UBA1388. The sequence goes on along the minus strand of CAZKSJ010000004.1, from coordinate 21,438 downwards.
GAAGTTAATGATTGGAACGATGACGATGTTCTAGGGGGTGGTAGCAAAAAGTAGTGGCAGCGGTAGCGAAAGCTATTGGAATCTTGGTGGGAACCACCCGATCATGTTGATTAAAAATAGAGCCGCGATTGCCACGCTGAAAGTAAGTGGGCTGACCACGAGCAGCGATCACAGCACCCAGTCCTGATCAATTCGGTCGTCAAAGTGGTGACAGTTTTGCCACAATAAATGTAACTATGTCCAAAACAAAACCTAGTAGAATCAGTTGGGTTGAGACAGCCTAAGTCCTATTCACACGGAACCCCGACGCGTAGGTGCCTAACTATCCAACAGATTCAGGCATGCTGATCACGCACAAGTCAACCGACAGAATTGAAAAGACGACTGAGTTCTTTTGAGTATCAAACAATTGCTAGTTACGGTCTGCAATCGGCATCACCCAAATGTGAGGCGAAAATTTCTGAGTATATTATTTACTCTTCATTATCATGGCCAGCTGATTGATATATATGCTAATATGCCTTAATTTTTGTACTCAATTTGGGTAGTATAAATTTTGGTATTTGGTTTTGTTTCGGTTTCAACTAGAAATGGACGAATGACTGAGAATTGACATGGAAACATCATCCTGGCAGATATATTTTGATCTATTGAGGCAAATCTCATCATCAAAGTCAACCACTTCAGCAACTTATGGTAGCGACATTGCAGATACAATTAGCCAACAATGCAGATCAGCTAGCAGTGATCGTCCCATGGGCCGTTGGTGCCAACTTAACTCTGAAAAAATTAGTTGCTGAAAAATGAGCACAATTCTTCTTGACAGAAGTGCGTTTTCTAACCTGCAAACATTACCTCACCCTTGCACCTTTCGATTGCCGTCAGTGCGCGCCACAAAACACCATTTTTGCACCCGATATACTATGATATATTTAACTCAATCACTCAAATTTGGCGGCAATAAGTTGCTATCAAATTAAATTAATTAACAATTATTCGGGATTATTTCGGAATCGAAAAATATTACGGCAATTTTCAAATTTATAGGATTTTGAAAAAATTGCTTGTTTTCACCCACTGCCCATTTGTGATAATTTCGATAGTACCTAATTGGTCAGTCCGCCACACTTTGCTGCCATTTTGCCGAAGTAAGTCAACAACTTGGGGTGAAGGGTGACCATAGGAGTTATTTTCACCCACACTGATCACCGAAATTTCGGGTCGAAGAACACTCACAAAATCTGCTGAGGTACTAGTTTTTGCCCCGTGATGCCCTACTTTTAAGACTGTTATCGGCTTTATCATGCCGCTTCGCAGTAGTGCTTGCTCACCGCTAATTTCCAAATCACCGGTCAATAATGCACTGAAAGATCCATAGGTCAATAATAGTACGATAGATCTGCTATTATAATCATTTTTACTACTGGCCAACTCCGTCACTAATACCGATTCTGTATCCGATAATAGTGTTTCGGAATTAGCAGCATTTTGTACTAGCTGCTGACGGTCACTTCCTTGAGGAAATACTACAATTACATCAAGCAGCGGATCGGGATTCAAATCTTGACCAATCGTGGGGCGTAGTTCAATGCTTCCCGTCAATTTCTCTCTTGAGGCGAACTCAACCAGACGCTCAAAATCGGCCGTATCTTTGGTGTCTTCAGTTCTGATAAAGCTTTTGACGTTATAGACCTGAAAAACCTCGTCTAGCCCCCCGATGTGGTCAGCATCTGGATGGGTGGCAACTAGTACCTCAAGATCCTTATCCCAAAAAGGCATCTCTCTACCTAGGCAGCTTAGTACCCGAGTACCACGCCCACCGTCCACCAACAGCTGCCACGACCGGTAGCTGACTAAAATGGCATCTCCCTGGCCAACATCACAAACCACCAGATGCAGATTCTTGTCTGGCAGCTGATCATGGATCAGCCACAAGACTAATAGCAAGACTAGTATGATTTTTAGGCGAAGCATGATAGGTTGCTCCTCAATGTCGGTGGCCAGCACTGGCACTTTTTCCTCTGGTGATTCAGTAGTTTATACAGCAACCATAGCCCATAAATCCAGACCAATAACATCAAGTAGTTGAGCTGAATCTGGACTGAACCCCACCCCCTGTGTCCTAAAATAGCCAATAAACGGGCAAAGACCTCAGCTGGTAACCAGGCTAATAAACGCATTGCAAATAATTCAAGAGACGAACTTACTAACCACCGTTCTAACAAGAGATAAGCACTGCCAATGACCACTTCTCCGCCAAGTAGCAGTGGCATGATCAAGCTTAAAATGGCGGAAGGCACAAATGCCAATAAAGGCGTCTCCCCAAAAAAGATCAAGACCAAAGGTGCGGTCACCAGCTGAGCAGCGATCCCAACGACGATCAGACTCTTGATATAACGATTTAGCTGACCTAACTCGGTCATAAACCGCTTGATAAATTGACTTGAGTGATGGCTAGCACTCGATGTAGCATCATCTTCAGCTGTCGACAGATCGGCATAGACTTGACTAGCTTGAGGGATAGCGAGAAATCTACCCAAGAGATCTGCATACAAAATAATCGACCAAGTCGCCCCAAAACTGAGTAGGAAAGAGATGGAAGTAATCGTTTCCAGATCTACAATCATAGTGATGACCGCGACCACAGCCAGCGCATTAAGCGCATCATACTGCCGATAAACTCCATACCTGGCGATTAAAGATAAACTCAGCATGCCAAAGGCTCTCAACAACGAAATTCTCAAGCCTACCATCAAGACATAGCAGCTAGCCAACAGCCAAAGTAAACTAGCTTGCCGCCTACCTTGCAAAAAGCTGATGAAATTCTTGGCAAGTGAAATCATTAAGGAAAGATGCAAACCGGAAGTAGCTAACAAATGTTGCGTCCCTGTAGTTTCAAATCGGGGTCTAACTTCATCACTCAGCCACCCCTTATCTCCTAGCACGGCTGCAATCACCATCCCCGCGTGAGGTTGAGGTAACAATTGTAAGAAGATTTCTGCTAATTTTTGCCTAAGCAAAGTAAAATAAGCTGACATGCTCCGCCACCCCCCAATCACCGAATCGGCAATGAAACAAAGCGGTTTATTATGCTTAGAAGCGGTGATTTTTGTACTTTTTAACCCGCTATCAGTCACCACACAATGACTGCTAATCACGGCCGATAATGACAAGGGCTGATTGGGCATTTTTTCATTGGCAAACACCTCTTCAGATGTACTTACCCTCACTGGTCGCAACAACAGACCGGTCACCAGTTGGCTTTTGTTTGGGTGGGAAGCTAACAGCGCGATTGTGCACCAATTGCTTATTGGGATAATATTCAATATATCACGCAATTTATGATGCTTTACAAGCATTATTAATAGTATCAAAGTAATAATTAATAACCTAGACATTTTGATATAAACGGTCACCTATTTTGGTATATATTGATGCGTTAGGCAATAAATTTAACTTTCGGGTACTAATAGTAGTAGTCCATTTGGGTAACATTAGCATATTGTTGAACATCATTTTCTTATCTGATGTTTCATTTGGTTTAACTGACAAGCCTTATAGGAGTCCCCTATAATATATATTTTCTAGGTTGCCTTTTTTACAGTTTAATTTCTGCGCTGATTTGATCAAACATGGATTGAGTGATGATCTTCTTCACTACTAAATCTTCAAGCTTTGCGTAAGGCCGCCCATCCATAATGTCCTCAGCGCGTTTTTCACCTATCCCGGTCAATGCTTGTAGTTCAACAGCGGAAGCAGAGTTCACTGAGATTAATCCATCAGCAGTACCTACTGGATTGGATGAATCCCCAGCTGTGTACCGATCATGCTCAACTTCATCAAAGCTGGGTACATAAATCTGCTCGCCATCTACAACCAGTCGCGCCAGGTTTAGTTGGCGCGCCACATAATCTTGATCTGCAAACTCAGTGAACCCACCGGCGGCGTCAATGGCGTGACCCACGCGACTGTTGATAGCTAGTAGATGCACACCAGGCAACTCAACTTGACCAGATACGTAGACCTGGATTGGCGCGGTCGACCCCATTGAGGATTTGATTGGCGACTCGATGGTCGACCTTGCTGTTGTTGACTCAGTGGTCGACGAGCCTGTCGGTACATCAATTGACCCTGTTGTCATCCTACCTGTCGAATCGCTTGTGGATAACCCTGACGATTCGCCCAACAAACCTTCGAAGGCTACAGCATCAGCCGTCGATCCTGGACCAAACTCACCATCTATATGTGTTAAGTTTTGTGCCCTGCTCATCTCTTGATTAATCTGCCACAAAAAATACCCGCCAATTGCCGTGGCAATCAACCCAATCAAGAGCGTGAAAACGAGCAAGCTATAAAGCGGCTGCCGACGCAGTAACTGCCACAGCTTGGAAAAAATTGTGAAAAAGGAAAAGCCACCAAGCTGATCAAACATACCTCTATATACCAGCTGATGCTTGCGCGAAGTGTAGCTTACTTGACTACAAAATTGAGAATTTTGCCAGGAACGTAGATGTGCTTGACTAGTTGCTTGCCTGCCAACCACTTGGCAACCTTGGGTAGAGATTCCGCTTGGCCGCGGATTGATGCTTCATCATTGACCGAGTCACGACTGACTAGCAGATGATCGCGGAGCTTGCCATTTACCTGTACGGGAATGATGAGCTGCTCTAGCTCAGCCAGTTTTTCATCCCAAATTGGCCAGCTCTGGTAATGAACCGAAATTAATTCACCCTCAGCTGGTGATGAATTAAAATTGGCAGCTGGCATCACTACCTGCTGGTAGAGTTCTTCTGCCAAGAAGGGGGCAAACGGTGCCAATATTTTAATAAACAACTCTATTTCTGCTTGATCTAGTGAGGCTCTGGTAGGTTTGCCATCAGACTGACCTTCCGATTTGCCTTCAGATTTTCCATAACTTTCCCAAACATTGACCAACTCCATTAGAGCCGCGATGGCCGTGTTGAACTTTAATTCGGGAATATCACCGCTCACTTTCCGAATTGTCTGATGTAATTTTTGCCGAACCTGATTGGGCTGAGTTGCTGGTTCCAGCTGATTGTCGACGGCTGACTGATCGCCATTGGCACCATTCGTTTCACTGCCAGGCTGATTGCTCACCTCTCCGCTTGACCGACTCTCCCGATTCGCCTGAGTCGCATGATTTTCCTGATTCGGCTGATTCCCCTGATTTGCCTGTCCCTCCCTAGCCACCAACTTGGAATTCAACTCCGCACTTGTCAGCACCAAATCGTAAACACGAGACAGAAAGCGATAAATACCCACCACCGCTCGTACGTCCCATGGCTTATCGGCGTCAATCGGACCCATAAACATCTCGTATAAGCGCAGGGTGTCAGCGCCAAACTTAGAGATAATTTCGTCTGGATTGATAACATTCCCCTTGCTTTTACTCATCTTTTTGCCATCTGGACCCAAGATCATGCCTTGATGGCGCATTTTCAAGAACGGCTCACCAAACTTGAGATGACCTTGGTCGCGCAAGAACTTGGTGAAAAAACGTGAGTACAACAGGTGCAACACGATGTGCTCTGGGCCAATCATGTAAAAATCAACCGGTAACCAGCGCTGTAAACTCTCAGGACTGGCAAACTCTGCCTGGTTTCGGGCGTCACAGTAACGCAAATAGTACCAACTTGAATCAACAAAAGTATCCATTGTGTCAAACTCCGGCCGCCAATCCTTGCCATACAACCGCTCGGTACGCTCAATAAATTCTTGAGATGACTTGAGGGGTGACTCGCCGGTGGGCTTAAAATCAACATCGGTGGGTAGCAACCACGGTAAGTGCTCTTCTTTTATAGGATGTGCTTTACCCGTGGGGTCATAAACAATTGGGATGGGTGCACCCCAATATCTTTGTCTGCTAATCAGCCAATCACGTAACTTATATGTAGTTGCTATTTCTATATCAGCAAAGTCATTTGGAATTTTCTGCATGGCTTCATCTGAAGTCAAGCCATCATAGGCACCAGAGTTGATTAACAGACCGTAGTCCGAATGGAATTGACTATCGTGGGGTTGACCATCACGGAATTGCTTTTCATGGGATAGATCTTCGTGGCGATCAACTTCGTCCGTGGAGACAGTAGCTGACTGCTTAATTACCGGCACCACCGGCAATGAAAATTTGCGCGCGAACTGAAGGTCGCGCGCATCATGAGCCGGCACCCCCATCACCGCGCCAGTGCCATAGCCAGCCAAAACGTAATCAGCTACATATACAGGCACTTGCTGACCACTGACTGGATTAATGACCACCAAACCTGTATCGATGCCCGTTTTATCTTTTTCGCCAATTTTCCGCTCCTCCTCTGTTTTGCTATACGCTTTTTCTATATATGCATCAACTGCTGCTTGTTTATTTTTCTGCAGCAAGTTGTGCAAGCCCAATTCTGCAAATTTCTCTGGAGAAACTGCCAAAAATGTCACCCCAAAGATCGTGTCTATCCTCGTTGTAAAGCACTTGATTTTTATTTTTAAATTATTATCGGCTTGTTCTGAGCGCAAAGTAAAGTCGACCATCGCTCCTTCACTCTTACCAATCCAATTAAGCTGTTGCTCTTTGGCGGCGCGCGGCCAGTCCACCTGATCTAAACCTGCTATCAACTCGTCTCTGTACTCAGTAATTTTGAAAAACCACTGCTTCATCTGTTTTTGGATGACTTCAGATCCGCACCGCTCGCAAGCTCCATTCACTACTTGCTCATTAGCCAGCACGGTCTGACAAGAAGGACACCAATTGACCATCGCCTGGCCTTGATAAGCCAAGCCTTTTTTGTATAACTCTAAAAACAACCACTGCGTCCACCGATAATACTCTGGGTGACTAGTCGCAATTTCTGTCTGCCAATCATAGGAAATGCCAATTCGCTTAATCTGCTGACGAAAAGTCTCAATCGCCGCGCGAGTAGTTTCTGCTGGGTGGACGCCTGTTTTGATAGCATAGTTTTCTGCCGGCAAACCAAAGGCATCCCAACCTACCGGAAAAAACACATCCTTGCCATTCATCCGGTGATAACGCGCTAAAATGTCTAAAGCAGTTTTGCTCTCCACATGACCAACGTGTAAGCCTGAACCAGAGGGATAGGCAAAGGCAAACAGTAAATATAGTACGTCGCGAGCATTTCTAGCATCGTGAGATTTAGTGGTGGCCCGAGCGTCAACGGGCGTTGTCACCTCTTCATCCAAGTTCCCCCGACCAACTTCGCCTTGCCGGGCATCCGCCACACCCTGAAAAAGCTTAGCTTTTTCCCAAGTAGCTTGCCACTTAGCCTCAAATTGTTGTGGATCATAGACTGCCATAGCGCTCAATTATACTTGAGTCAGCTGCGCTAGTCGATCTCTAAAGATAAACTGATATACTTAAATTGATATGTCATCTGCTGCCCACGCAGTTTCTTTGTTGATGGCGGTTGCTTTAGCTTACCTGTGGCTGCAAGTACCCGTCTTGCGTGATCATTCATTGCAAATTTTTGCTGTGATGATGATCAGTTTTTTCGTGTTGAAGCGGCTGCGTAAAGCCAAGCTGTGGCACATCGCTCCAGAACCAGGATCTTGGGAATTATCCCTTATCACCTTCTCCTTTTTGCTGCTTATCGGGGCAACTGGCAACACTGATTCAATTTTTTACCCACTGGGATTTCTCCACCTGTTTTTCCTCGTGCTCGCGAGCACCGTACCCACGGCGATCGTTGCCACCACTGGCATCATGCTTTTCCACTATGCTATGGAGCCATCTTTTAACTTGGGTCATTTGCAGGTCTTAATTACCTTACCCACCATGTTGGTGCTCTTTATTTTTACTAAATACCAATATGATCAATCCCGGTTTAAACAAAATTTATTGAAAGAAGAAGAAAAAGTGATCAACGCCCTGACGAACGACGATCGCGAGGATCAGCAAGATGTCTCCCAGTTTGTGAACGACTACCTACCCTCACAATTCGCCACCATCCGTCAATTAGCCCAACAATCTCCTCAATTTGACGCCATTTCTAAAATTTTGCAGAGAATTGAACAAGAATCAGCAGCGCTACTCAAAAAAATCGCCACTCAAAAACCAAAACAATGATTTCAACTATCATGAAGCATACTCGCCGCTCAACTCCTTTGCGAATACTTAGCGCAATGATTGTCCTTGGCGGACTGACGATCGTAGCCTGCTGGCAACCTAATCGCTTATCATCGCCGGCACTCGCCGAGAGACTGGAGTCAGACTCTTACGTCATTCAGTTTGGCAACTTCAATGTTACCTCTGGACAAAAGTCTGGCACAACCTACAGCGTGACAGACACTGTTGGTCAAGTTGGCGCTGGACCATATGGCGAATATGGCTCATCGACCTATTTTGTGGGGGGAGGTTTTCAATACATTTACCAAATTGACGAGTTCTCTTTTCAAATTTCTAAAACTGATATTGACTTGGGTACTTTGGTGGCGGGTATCCACAACACCGATAGTCATACGCTCACCGTTTCAACTAGAAACCAGGGCTATCAAGTTTATGCTTTTGAACAACATCCTTTGCGCCACGAAAGAGACAGCTCGATTATTCCAGACACGACGTGTGACAATAATGACTGCGATCATTTGGTGGCGACCGCTTGGACTAATCAAGCAGTGCCTGGGTTTGGCTTCAACATGTTTGGCGATGACATTCCAACCGACTTTGCGAGTACTAACCATTTTCGGCAGTTTGCCAACCGCGCCGGCAGTGAACCCATGCAAATCGTCATGTCTTCAGCTAACGTGGTGAGTAACTCGGTGGCGACGGTCACCTACAAGGCGGGAGTATCCGGCTCCCAAAGCGCTGGTGATTATGAAACGGCGATTGAGTTTGTGGCGGTGCCTTCGTACTAATTATGGACCGAGCTGGTTGACAGTGAGCTGAGTTGATGTCGAACGCAAGAAGATATTTAAGGTATTTAGTTTGAGAGGATAGTCAACATTGGGGGAACTCAACAGTAATCATCGATAGTTGACGTTAATATTGGGGATGAATGGTAGCACTTTAGAAAATCAAAAACATGAGCAATCGTCATCAAGCCTACAAATCAAGTCTAGATTACACGGAGTCTGCGACAATCTTGGCTTTGAAATCAGTAGTGTCGAATTTCTTGGCCAGATCATCAATCTTAGTCCTTATCTCAGCGTTAGCCGCTCTACTGCCGATCAATCAAGTCCTTGCTCAAGGCCAGTTCGATCCCACAATCACCGTCAACTCAAGAAACGATGACCTCCCACAGCCAATTAGTTTAACCGTCACACCCGCCACTGCCTATCTAAAAGTCGGTCCGGGCAATACCGCCCTGCACTCTATTACCTTAACCAATGATGGTGAACGCAGTATCAAAGTCAGCCCCAAACTGGTCAGTTTTACCACCGATGGATTATCTGGCCAACCCCAACTTGAAGAAACAAGCAACTTTCCTTACTTAGATGAAAATAAAACCAGTTTTCAATCTTTGAGTCTGCAACCCAATCAAACTGCGCAGTTAACACTGCACATCTCTGTCCCACCTCAGGCAGAAAAGGCAGAATATCCATTGACCGTGTTGTTCGTGAGCGTACCAATTTCCACATCCGATAGCCAGAATGCCAATCAAGTCGCATCACCACAAACTGAATCAACCACCAAGCTTGCAGGTACGATTGGTAGCAATCTGATTGTGCTTATTACTAGTGAAAAGGAACCTGCTCCACAGTTGCGAGTGGCAGACTGGCAAAGCTGGCCAATTGTTGATTCATTTGGAGAGATTACTGTCCGGCCAATTATCCAAAATGACTCATACGCTGCCGGAGTAGCCTCCGGCAGCGCCACGATCACCAACTGGCGTGGTCAACAAGTGGCTACATTTCAAATTGAGCCCACTGTTATCTTAGGGGAAAGTAGCCGCCTAATCGTCCCTACCAGAGAAGAAGCTGGTGATGGCCAAGCTGAAACAAGTGCCAATCAAGCGCCCGCCTTTACCTACACCTCTCCTTTCTTGATCGGTCCTTACACTATCGAAGTCACACTAGTGACTAATCAGGCTAATGGCGCCTCTGCAAACATTAGCGAAACCACTATCATCGCCTTGCCAATCTCTCTATTATTGGCTATCGTCTTTGCCACCACTCTTTGGTGGGTATATAGCCGCTTCCAAAAATCGCGGCAACTGTTCTAGATTGAGCGCGTTGACCTATGAGAGGGTTGTTATACGCCCATCACTGACTTTTCAAATGTAATTCGATTGATTTTCTCCAAACAAATCACCAGACTAAATTGCTCGTTGTATTGCCATCTAAGAGATGTATATAATGGCTTCAGATAAGACTTGATTAATCATGTATAGATTACTTCTAAAACGTTTTGGCGTGTTATTGGTGTTGCTGCTAAGTGTAGCTGTGTTTTTTCACGCCAAGCAAAGTTACTCCGCCAACTTAACGAGCGTCAAGGTGACTCTGTCCACCTCTAGACCATCTTTCAGAGGTATTCTGGCCGCTGGCAATGTGGCCAACACTAGTAATGTCATAATCAACACTACTGCTGGTGCTGCCCCTTCTATCAGTACTGCCCAGTTGGTTCAGGGAACGGCAGTGGGTGAAGAGGTCTTGATTGGCAATTCCGATAGTCTAGCCATTTACGATGTTACGCAAGTAGTGAGTGATAGTACCTTCACGATCAACCCCGTATTGTCTGCTGGAGATGCCGACGCCGGTGACGACGTAATCGCCACTTCATCAGCTGAGCTCGTCGTCAACTTCACCACTGCCTCAGCCGTGAATGGTGGCACTTTCCGAGTGTTGGTGCCTGCCGAGGCAAACAATGTTGATGCGGCTGATGGCATTCCAGATGCTGGCTACTTTGATTACACTTTTGCCGGCCCAACAGTCACTTGTCCAGCCGATATTACCAACTATGACTTTGGTACTGGTGGTGCAGCTGCTTCTAGTGTGACTGTCGATGGCACCGATTATCACTCCTTCACTTGCACATATGTGGGTGCTGGTGCAATCGGCACTGCCTTTGATGGTGGGGCCAATGGCCAAATCGAGATCTCAAACCTCATCAACCCAGCACCACCTAGTGATCACGTGACTGGCACAGCCGACCGCTACTCGATCATTTTGCAACACCTTGATGCATCAAATGGTGTTGTAGATCAAACCACAGTCTCCGTGGGCGTGATAGAGGCTGTCCGGGTAACCGCCACGGTTGCTCCTATCATTACCTTTGAAATTGGCGGAGTAAGTTCTGGAGTGTCGGCTTGTGGAGACAGCACTAGCGTCACCACAACCGCCGCCGCCGTACCATTTGGCGAACTACTAATCTCCTCATTCAAGTACGCTGCCCAATCACTCACCGTTTCCACCAATGCCTCCGCTGGCTACGCAGTTACAGCCAGAGCCAATGACCAACTGGGTAGAAATGGTCAAGCTTGCACTGGTGATCCCACTGCAGATACCAACTGTATTCAAGACTCTGTGGGTGATACCGATGACATGGAGTACAACAATGAGGCTGAATGGAGCAGTACTGCTAAAAAGGGATTTGGCTTTTCTTTGGACGATTATGATGCAGCCTCAGGTGATGAAACCCCCGACTTTTTGTACACCAGCGCCACCAATAGTTGCGATGGCACCGGTGATTGCTATCGACAATTCGCGGACCAGGAACAGCTTGAGAGTCCGGTCAGAATCTTCCGCTCCACCGCCCCAGCAGATAGCCACTCGATTTATGCTTGCTATAAAACCATTATTTCTGCCCAACAATCAGCCGGTAACTACGAAAATTACATTACATATACTGCCACGGCCACTTTTTAAATTTAGTCCAATTATATGCATCAACCACCTGCCCACTCCACTCGCTTCCTGATTAGCACCACCCTCACTCTTGGGTTACTCATCTCGGTGGCCGCAACAACGCTCGCTCAAACCGAAACTGCCAACCCCCTACCAGCTGCCGATCTGGCTAATCCTGCTGCTCAGCGCAATACCTTGCCAGCTGAAGACCAGGGAACAATTAACCCAGCCGGCCTGCCGAGCGATCAGCCGGCGGATCTGCCCGTTGACCAAGCAGCAACTCAACCAACCGCCCTCAATGTAGTTTCCCTTACCGCCAGCCCACCACGGCTAGGCGACGATCGTTCTCTCAAAGTTTCCCCAGGAGACAGCACCCAAGTCGAGATCAGGGTAATTAATACCAGTGAGACTCCAATTACTTTTCGTTCTAGTGTTCAGGATTTTTTGATTGGCGCAGACGGCTTTACTCCAGAGCCAGTCGATCTAGCTGGGTTAGACAACAGATGGAGCTTGGCTTCTTGGCTAACCGCAACTCCTTCCCAACAGACGGTTGAGCCAGGGGAAAGTGCGGCAGTCGCAGTCAGAATTGATGTGCCAGTCGATGCTTTGCCCGGAGGCCACTACGCCATGGTCACACACCAGCCCGTATTTGGATCAACCAATGATGCAAGCACCATTAATCAAAACAGTACTGGGGTTAACCAGCGCGTTGGTACCCTCCTTTACCTGTTGGTAGATGGACCAATAAATGAAGCTGCCTTTATCCGCAATCTCAATGTCCCAAAGTTTCTAGAGTTTGGCCCGGTTGAATTTTCGTTTGAACTAGAAAATCAATCTGATGTTCACATTCAACCCCAAATTGGCGTTACCATCACAAACTTTCTTGGGAAGCGCGTAGGTGATTTTCAACCTGAAACTAGAAACATCTTTCCTTTTACCAGTCGGGCATTTGAGTCTGAATGGGAAAGAATCTGGGGACTGGGTCGGTACAAACTTGAGGTCGTGGCGAGCTATGGCACTGCCGGTCAGGTGGTCATGGAACATGCTTATTTTTGGCTACTACCAGTCAAGTTAATCATCGCCGTGTTGTGTATCTTACTCATGCTGATCGCAGTTGGTATCTTGGTCAGAAGACACTGGCTCCACCGTCAGCAGGATCAGTCCCAGCGTATTGCCGAGCTTGAGGCAAAACTCAAATCAGTTGCCGATGAAACCGCCCAAAAGATCAGCAAACCCCAGTCTCCAAAATCTTAGCCAAGATTGGAATACCCGACACATGTGGTTATCCATTGGTTGGATGTGTGCTTTGCCGTTGATCACTTGCTTAATTTTCAAGTGTAAATTGCCAATTAAAGCAAGCGCGCTGATCTTGGTGATGATATTCATCGCCATTTTGATAAAACTGGGTGACTCGACACTTGTGTTCACCGCTCACGCTCAAGGTTCAGGCATTGAAGACGGAGAAACTGGCACAACTAATCCTAAAAATAGATCCACTCAGGTCACTGCCACCGTGACTGAATTTGGTACGCTGGAGGCAGCGGAGCTAGTTCAACCAACCCACAACTCGGCAACAAACGATAATACGCCCACTTTTATTTGGCAGGATCCTGCCACCAACTCGCTTGCAGTCACTTATTTGTTTTATCTAGACGATGTCCAGGTCTATGACTTAGGCACCGTGAGTCAAACCACGACCGAATTTGAGCTGTACTTTGACGGCTCCAACCAATATAGCCTCACCCCGCTTGATGGCCTCGACGACGGCACCTATACCTGGAAAGTCGTCTCCAAAGATGCTGTTGGCAACCAAGTAGGCACTGCTAATTGGACCTTCACTGTTGACACAAGACCGCCTGATTTCGCCATCAACAGAATTGAGGATATTGAGACAAACATGGTCACCGGCAATCAAGATAGCGTGCCCACTGAACCATTTGCAGTGACCGATAACGACCCAGAATTTAAAGGCGAAGGTGATCCAGGCGACTACGTTGAAGTAGTCATCACTTTGGCCGATGGCACCACTCTCAACGATGCCTTTTCCGTGGGTGAGGATGGTCAGTGGAATCGGGTATTTTCAAATTTGCCTCGAGAAGAATTGATTATTTTTGAGTTCACCATCACTGATCTGGTGGGCAACACTAGCAAGTTGGAAAACGTCACACTCTACGTCACCTCGCCGGTGCTGATTATCCCCATCCCAGCTATCATCACTCCACCTTCTCTCTTGCCCAGTGAAGAACCGCCTGCCATCACCATCCCTATCACGACCCCTGAAGTGATCATCGAGCGCATCGTGTCCAGATTGCCTTCAATGATTGTGGAACCAGCCGCGTATCTCAATGCTACCCTGCGTACCACCACCAGCAACTTCTGGACGCTGTTGCAAGCCATCATCGCCAACTGGCTGGTGCTGATCCTACTAAGTGCGCTGACTGGGATGCAAGTAATGCTGCTGGCTTTTACCTGGAGAAGATATCTTAACAGAGAGCTGTGGACCTCAATCTTGATGATCGTGGGGCTCATTCCAGATGGCCAGCCTCAAGGCATCGCTGTCAGCTATCCCACTCAAGACCCCATTGGCTATGGATTGATCACATTTTCTGGTCAAGAAAGTAACAAAAAAACATATGCTGCGCACAGAATTACTAACAAACATGGCTTATTCTTTGATGTATCATTACTTGACGGAAACTATAGAGCTAGCTTTGAGCACCCCAATTTTCTCTTTCCAGTGGTTGATCCAGCACCCAAGAACCTCGACAAGTTTCACTTCTACACGGGCCAGGAATTTCAAATCAAGAATCGACCGCTACCGATGCTTAGTGTCTTTGCTACTCCTCGGAATATCGAGAAACCCCATCTCAACCTAATGCGCCGTGTGCTAACGATTGATAAGTTCTCTTGGCCAGTCTGGACGATCAGCTTACTCGTCACGCTCGTCCTACCCTCATTTGGTAATCTAGCCGTAGTAGGCATTTATACTCTGGGTTGGCTGTGGCAAGCCTATCAACTTCACACCATTGGCCTGGAAGGAGAAACGATGACGGCAAACAAGAAACCAATAGCCAAAGTCATTTTGTCAATTGAAGAGAAAAGCGGCTCTCCTGTTGAAATTACTCAAACTAATCAGGCGGGAAGCTACCGCTTTCACACCAAACAAACTGAGTACCAGTTACAAGTGACCGACGTGCGTTTCCGGGTAGCAGTCCGAGACAGACAGCAAGCCTTGACTGCTCGCATCACCCCCGATGATCACTATCACCCTATTATCTTGGACAAAATTAAGTAGTCAGCAGCAACACTGATCGGCGTCACCAGGTTTTGGCTACTGTATAGACCAACTTATCATCGCTTAGATGCTGGCTCACGGGTAAAACGGGAGGACACGTTTAGTAAACCGACTAAACTCAATCTACTGAGATTCAACCCACTGGCATTAGTTACTAATTGCTCTCGAACAATTGTTCTACAGTTAAATTCATTTATATCTAATATGCTGACTAACAGCTGTGGATATTTAGTTATCTAATCAGATATTGCTATACAAACTGAAAATCAAGTAAAAATATTCAAATCATCCAATCGTCTGTAAAGACAAATGCCGAGAAACTTAGTCAGTTAATTGCTGGTCTGGACTAACCACTCAGCCCCTTATTATCGACCGC
>CAZKSJ010000004.1:0-5859 GCA_964555515.1 uncultured Pseudomonadales bacterium | reverse complement strand
TTAGTCAGTTAATTGCTGGTCTGGACTAACCACTCAGCCCCTTATTATCGACCGCAATTTTGATTAATGAACTAATCCTCATAACTCATTTCAAAAAGCTGAAAATGGAAAAATAATGCCTAATTTTACGAGTCTTATAGTATGTGCAATCTTTCTTCATTACACATATATAACTTTTACTCCGACTACTTTTGAAACCCCGCTCGGGCCTTCCACTAAACAACTATATGCACCCGATGTTTTACCTTAGATTTCGGGTGTTCAATACGCCACCACCATCACTTTGGCTTATTTTCGCACCCAATCTTCTGCCCGTCTGCTTCTCCGCATGTTTACCGATTTATTTACGCTGATCTGGTGTTTATTTTTCCGCATTCGTATTTATGCATTATTATTATATCTTTGTGATCTTTTTTATGCTTGATAGTGCAGCCTCATTACTCTACCCGAAAGGGCTCTACTCACCTGTTGCTGAATAGCTTCGGTCTTAATTAATAGTATAATTAGCTTGAAATATAGGGAAATGACTAATTTTCAAATGAAAATGGAGGTTTGGGAATCCAATGTCTTATAACATTATTATCTGTTGCACCTGAGGCAAGAGTTGTCTTACACCTGCTAAGCCTGGAAAGTAAAAATTGATGAAGCCGGGATCGTCAGTCAAGCAATTTACAAGCCGATCGATGATTGAAGATAGCTGAACTTTTTGCTTATCATTCAACTCATTTTGTTGATTATTTTTAATTAGCAGTTGTGAAGCCGTACCGCTTATACTTGAGTAGACCGCGGCGAGACTAGTTAAGTCATAATAACTTGTTACTATCGGTCTTAACTCACCCAACTGCACCTTACCTACCGAAAAGATCATCACCGATTGTTCATACAATGTGACGCTCTCCTGGATGAACTTGTCACTGAACTCTCCTGCCATGAGGTACACACCTCTGCTCAAAGGCAGTGCATACTCGTTTTTTAACTGTTCCCTTAAGTATCTAAACTGGCGATCACCTTTAGGAGCCTCCAAAAAGACCAATGCCTGCCATTCCCCCTGCCATTGCTCCCACTTCGGATTCAAAGCCGGAAATTTGGCAATGAGCGCTCTTTGTCCTGCATCAGTGATTGATAAGAAGGATCTTCTTCCTGCCTGTTCCTTGTACAGCCAGTGCTTATTCTGGAGATACAGCAATACAGACCGGAATCCTCCTTCAGTTAGATCTGGAACAACCCTTCTTAGCTGAGCAGTACTGAGCATCAACTGCCTATCTGTTTGAATCGGAAAAAGTGCTAACAAGATCTTTTGGGCGTTACTTCTCATTTTGGGTTTTCTTCATTCTTGACTAAACATACCCGAAGGTTTACCAATATTAGACATAAGTTGCATCATCTGCGGTGTTATTATAAGGTACTGAAGCTACCTCTTTTTGCATTGATTTGAAGTTATGCACACGAAACCCATTTTTTAACCCTGCGTGTGCAAAAAATGTGCGTTCACTCATCATCTATATCTGGCAAAAGATCTTCTACATCTTATTTGTTTAGATAATGCTTAATATAATACCAATTACTAAACATATCAACACTCAGTCCCCGCTTGCTGTTTTGACACTTCTTCATCAATCATCAGTTTATCTTTGATCGATAATGATCTAATCTGATCATCGTGAAATGTTGTGAATCTATCACCGCATCGCCTCAAGACTTAATTTACTCTATTTTAGAATTTCCCTTACGCGCGCGTTCCCTATATGCATACTTGACCAGAGCTTGAGAAAAAGTCTAAACTGGTTAAGTTGTATCTAATGAGTCTAATGAACCTGGTGAAACTAAACGTTGTACTAAAACCAAAATGCCTGCAAGCTCGCCTTACCTTACTAGCCTGACTGAGTTGTTTTCCACATATGCTGGTGGTAAATCAGTCAATTGGGAAATCCATGACCTTGCGCAATTATTGCTGATCAAGCTCACCGATACCACCGCTCAAGACCGTCTTGATGACCAGGCATACTTGCATGCCAAGCTAAAGGACTTATCCCAACAACTCCATACCCCCCAGGAAGCCGAGCGACTGGTACAGCAATTTATCAAACAACAATCACTCTCCCAGGCAGCAGTCATGTTGGGCGGGTACTTGTTGGCACTAAGTCAAAGCGGCTGCTCAACTTCTACGCTTAAGAACTATCGCAGTGATATCAATCAATTCTTCGCTTTCACCGCTTCCTCAAGCCTAAAATCGAGTTTGACGAAACCCAAAGTCGCCGATTTCCTCAAGTGGCAGCATCACAAAGGACTCACACCTGCCAGCATCAAGCGAAAGGTAGTTGCCTTAACCCAGTTTTCTCAATGGTTGGAACAAGCCGGGGCGGTACCACCAGGACAGTTGCAATGGCTGTCTAAGCTCAACACTCATTTTGACACCATCTTAGAGGAGATGATCACCCACCAATCAGACAATATAACCCAAAACATCTTGAGTAACAGCAACTCTAAGCGGCAAAAAGCGGCCGCCGCCGCGCCAGTTGTCTTGTCTACCAGTCATCTGCGATCAACACCTCTGCTTGACAGACTTCAGGCGGCCGCCAACTCCATGCAATCTAGGCAGGAACATCGTCATCAACTCAAGCAGGCTATCCAAGATTTCAACTCAAAATGGGCCAGGAAAGCACAGCAATCACTGCTGCCATACATCAACCTGCTTTTAAGCCTACTACTCTTCTTGGGGATGGGCTACTTTGCTTACCTGCAGTTCTTTACTCAAGTAGATATGCCACTGGCCTATCCAACTGCCTTGACCAGGCCTAATCGCACGCTTTCTTTCCAAGGCCGGCTGACCGACACCGCTCAGAATCCTATAACTGGAATTACGGCGATGCGCTTCCGTTTGTTTGACAGTGGCCCCAGTACAACCGGTGGCAATCAACTATGGGATTCAAATAGTTGCAATGTCGATCCTGATCAAGATGGGATTTTTTCTGTGGGTTTAGGCAGTGATTGTGGAAGCGAAATTACGGAAAATGTCTTTAGTGAAAATAGTAATGTTTGGTTACAAGTGGAGATCGCTTCTGAAGTCTTAAGCCCCAGACAGTCTATTAAAACCGTGCCCTACGCGCTCAACGCTGAGACGGTACAGGGTTATCCGGCCAGTGCCAGCGCGGTTGAAAACACCATTTTGGTGATGAACAACAGTGGTCAGGTAGTCTTGGGAAATGCTAATCCTCTCCTCAAATCCACTGGTGACAGCTTTACGATCGAAGCGCAGACACTCACCCTTCGTACCTCGACCGGCTCCGATGGCGATATCGTCCTGGCTCCAGATGGCGACGGTAAATCTATCATCCAGTCTGACCTGGACGTTACGGGTTATCTTCATGCTCCCGGCGCCACCTTCTCTGCCACCTACGCCGGAGGTACAGCTTTGGTCCTCCAGGCCGGCCCCACTGCCACCGCCGACATCATGCGCTGGAACAGTAGTAATGGCACCCAGTTGGGGGTGATTGATGAGGGGGGCAATGTGGGCATTGGGACGACGAATCCGGGTACTAAGTTGGATATATCAGGAGCTGGGGGATTTACCGGCGGTCTTGCGGTGAGAAATTCTAATTCTAATAGTTATGCCCCTATTACAATGTTTGATGATAGGAATAGTACTTCTTATGTTGGTCAATGGGGACTCTATGGAAGCACATTTAGCGGTCAAGCTAGCAACATGTTTTTCTACAATACTGCAGGAGGAGGAACGGGATTTTATGTGGGATCTGGCGCCACACCTGCAAATGACCTGAGAATGTTCATCGCAAATACAGGCTACATCGGCATGGGTACCTCCAGTCCTTCCGAAAAACTAGATGTTGTTGGCAATGTCCAGTTTTCCGGATCTCTTGAACCCAATGCTCTACCCGGCAGCTCTGGACAGTACTTGCAGAGCCAAGGAGCTGGTGCTGCCCCCATTTGGACCTCCCTCGCTAGCGGCTCCGAACTTCTTCCTACTGGCACCACCGGTCAGACGCTCTACAACTCAAGCGGTACTTGGACAGCCACAAGCAATTTGTACCATGATGGAACCAATGTCGGCATAGGTACCACCGTCCCCCTCGCTAAACTAGATATCGCTGGCTCTGCCTCCATGTCTGGCACTCTCGCCTTCCGTGGGACCACTGATCCAAAGATTGATATTTTGAATGGAGAAAACTTTAGTGTTCGAACATCCCCCGGTGGAGATGCCGGCCTAACAGAGAGATTTACTATTTTGAATAACGGCAATGTGGGAATTGGGACGACAGCTCCTGTCTACAAACATGAAGTTAGCGGAACCGGATACTATGATGAAAAACTGACTTTAGGCGGAATTCCAGCTGGTTCTACAGTTGGGGATGGTTCACTTTACATTAATCCCACATCAAATACTACTGCCGCCGTAGTTGAATGGACAAACAAAGACGCTTGGGATGCTCCGGCAACCACAGGATACTTCCATACCAAGGCTTTTGCTGATTTAGACGGAGATGGTGACTATGATTTACTTGCGGGAAATGACACTCCTACGGTTGAGGGGTATGAAAACACAGGTTCAGCTAGTTCTCCCACTTGGACTACCAAAGATGCCTGGGATGGCCCAAGCGGGGTCAATGGCAGCAGCAATGGTGGTGGTTTGATAATGGTGGACATTGATAATGACGGTGACTCAGATTTATATGTTGGCAATAATGCTTATGAAAACACAGGTTCAGCTAGCTCACCAACTTGGACTGATAAAGATGCTTGGAATTTACCTTTGACAGGGGCTTCATCTTTTGCAGACCTAGACAACGATGGCGATCTTGATGTTTTATCTAGCAGTAATGCTTATGAAAACACAGGTTCAGCTAGCTCACCAACTTGGAGCGATCAGAACGCCTGGAATACACCTGCGGGTGGCAGACCCAGTCTAGGAGATTTAGATGGGGATGGTGATTATGACGTTGTTTTTGGCAACAACGTTGGATACATGACAGTATATGAGAATACAGGTTCAGCTAGCTCACCAACTTGGACTGCTAATACTTCCTGGAGGCCAACAGCCCCAGACAATTACTCTCAACCTAGCCTAGTTGACCTAGATAATGACAATGACCTTGATATTGTTATGACTGGCTATGTCACTGGAGGTGCAGCTTATGAAAACACCGGAGCTGGTGGAGCGGGTAGTAACACTGTGTTTGGAATAGCAGTTAATAACGATCAAAAATTGAAAGTTGACGCTTCCGGCAACCTAACTTTAGATGGCTATGTAAACAGCACAAGCTATGGAAATTTTGACTATACTGGAACTTTAGCTGCTTTAACTGTAACTCAAAACTCCACTGGTGACATTATAAACCTGTTTGATGGTGCAACTGAGGTTTTCAGCATCATTGATGGTGGCAGTGTGGGTATTGGCTCCACCTCTCCCGCCCAAGCACTCGACATCGTGGGTAACCTCCAGTTCTCCGGCGCACTCATGCCGGGCGGTCAAGCAGGGACAGCTAATTACGTCCTCCAGTCCAATGGGGCTGGTAATGCGCCCAGTTGGGTAGATGTGTCAACACTGTCTGCAGCTAGCTTGTGGCAAAACACCCTTAATGTTTTTCATCCCAAAGACGAATCAGCTGGAGTGGTTGATTTAGCCATCGGAGGAAATGCAACTGCTTCAGCTAAGTTCCAAATCTTTGGTAGTGGCACCAATGCTGGTACTGCTACCACTTCTGGTCAACTTACTTTCCGCGGCACCACTGATCCCATGATAAATGTACTCAATGGAGAAAACTTTAGTGTTCGAACATCCCCAGGTGGAGACGCTGGCCTGACAGAGAGATTAACTATTTTGAATAATGGCAATGTGGGGAT
>CAZKSJ010000003.1:6485-62536 GCA_964555515.1 uncultured Pseudomonadales bacterium | reverse complement strand
ATGATGATTTTTTAGTTCCGCCAATATAAGGCAACCTGCTCAAGATGTCAAAAGCAAGTTTACGTGAATTAATTAATAATTTACTGATATTGAACAGACTCTCCTCATATGTTATACATACTGAAATTCAGTAAATCTTGATAAATTGAGGATAATGATATGCTTGGGGCAAGGATGATGGCCGCTGCCAGCCACGCGGCGGGGACATCTGCGAACTGGTGGGAGGTGGACGGCCAAACTTGCGTGGCGGCGTATCAGCCGATAGGCGCATTATCACTAGAGGATAGTTATATTAATCTAGCGAATCCAGGTACATATAACCTTGTGGAGTTGGTTGCGCCTGTGTTCGATACCAGCTACGGATGGGAATTTGACGGCACTCAATATCTGTCGTCCGGCATTATTCCGGGCACGAATCGCAATATGTCGACTTTTGTGCGGATTACGGATGTTGTGAAAACTTACGCCCATGCTCCGTTTGGAGTTATCAATTTTTCTGGTGATTTTACGGGATTCCACGTAGAAATTTGGGACGGTTATGGTGATGTGGTCTGGTATGTAAATGGACGTTATTACGACGCAATAGGTGGAACAACAGCTATTGCTCCTAATACAATGTATGTAATTGGAATAGCTGGCAATAAGGCATACCTCAACGGTTCACCGGAGCCAGGTACGATTCCATCATCTGAAACAAATATCGCAAATGACATCTGGGTAGGAGACGGCAATTCCAGAGGTTATGGGTTCAAGGGAAAAATTGCTGCGTTAGCTGTATTCTCGACAACCCTCACCGGTGATGATGTGGCAACACTCACAACGCGCATGGCGGCTCTGTCATGACTCCAGACACCCACGATTTTGCCGCCGTCGTGATGAGCCGCTACTGCTTACGGCCTGAGGCAGCGGCGGATATCCTGACGCATCGTGACGTGACAGTGCTTTACCCCAATGGCGTAATAGGTGGGTCATTGTGGGCGTGACGATGCGGTGATTTATGTAAAATACAACCCTGCCGCTTGTAAACGGGTCTGACACGTAATCTTGGCATCATGTCATTAATTGGATCGGTGCGATGTTGAGTGACCAGTACCACATCCAAAGCCAAAAACGATCAAAACCCCAAACTAATTCAATAAAACTTCTCGTGATGGATTAACTCGGCAACAACGCCACGTTGCTGTAAAATTGATTTAACTTCATTGATCATGCGAGCATTGCCGCATAAATAATAAGCAGTTTGTTCACGTAATTCCGCCTTCTTTAGATAATCAGTCACTCTGCCAACTGCGAGCGGCCAATCGGCTACAGGTTGAGAAATCGTGGGAATGAACTCAAAGTTATCAATCTCTTGACTAATATCTTGAAAATCCAGCTCCCAAAAAAGTTCAGTTTCATGACGCATCCCCCACAACAGGGCAATTTTCCGTTCGTCATGATGGACTTGTAATTGGTTTAAAATCATCGCCCGCAAAGGAGCGATGCCTGATCCAGTCGCCACGAGCATCACTTCTTTTTCATGCTCATCATTCGCCATCACAAAGTTACCAAGTGGTCCCAAGACTTCAATCTCATCACCAAACTGCAAGTTATCAAAATACTGGCAACCTACCCCTCCCGGTTTACGATCAACTAAAAACTCAAAACCATGCTTGATATCTGGTGTAGAGCAAATCGAGTAAGATCGCCGCACTCCTTGATCAGTCACTTTCACCGATAGATATTGACCGGCCAAAAAATCCATCTCCAGGGGTTTTTGCAACTCGAAAGAGTAATGGACATAACGCGGATTCAACTCATTTTTGTCTTCAAAACGCGCAACAAAATGTTGTGGTAGTTGCATATATCTTCCTCACTTATCTGGGTGGCTACCTAAGTTGACTTGATTTTCCCAATCTCTACCATACCATAGACCCAGCGCCAACTTCACGATGATGCTGTATTCTTCGGTTCTATCGACAAAATTATTGGTAATAACCCCAATCGCGCCCTGCTGACGTTTGACGTCTGCTCCACCCAGCATTTTACTTACTATCGAACCCATTTCTGCACCTTCTAAAATTTGTGAGGCAATTTTTTCTGGCACTTTAAATCTAGCACCATTGCTTTCAAATAATCTCCCTTCGCTGTCTATCACAACCGCCCAAACTGTTGACCACAGTTCGCCATCGTCACGTTGAAATACCCCACCTTCCAAACCAACTCCCAAGATTGACTCAGCTTGGTCGACTGCATCAACTCCGTCAGTTGTAACAACTCCATTAGCTGCGTGAGCAATGCGGCGCAAACCATCCTCCAGCGCTGCTTGGGCTCTAGTGGTAGCTCCTTTTCTAGTTTCTTCATCGCTCATGGGTTGTTCAGCAATCCCACTCGGCACATCCAAACCATAAACTTCCACACTTGGCCATGATTCACTCGCCGCTAGCGTGACGGCATTAATTTTGACGGGGTTTAATGAGCCAACAAAAATCTTCATTTTTTGAAATCTATTTGAAACGATCAGACCCTGGTGCCAATCGCTTTTTTTACTGCTTCCAAGCCTAGCATCAAACACTTCATCCGACCAGTTGAAATTTGGGGTAAGTTAAGCATCGCCAGCACATCAACTTGAGATAATTGGGAAATTTGGGCTGTCGTTTGACCCTTGATGTGCGTGCTGAGTTCGCTCATCGCCGCCTGACTAATAATGCAGCCTGCTCCAGTCCAACCAACATCTGTCACAAGTCCCGATTGGTCATCAACTTTCAACCAAACCTGGAGCTCATCACCACAGCTCGCATTGGTAGCCTTGGCATGCAAACTAGCTTCAGACAGTGGCTGCTTATTTTGGGGATGAGCGGCCGCTTCTTGGATCAACTGCTGATACAGATCTGAGATAGGTAAATCTGATGTGGGATGATCGGTCATATTTAGGGTGGATTATTTCTGAAAAACTTTTTTGACTTCTGCTAGGGATGTGACTAGTCGATCGATGTCAGCTAAAGTTGAGTAGACATGGAAACTGGCGCGCACACTGGCTTGCCAGTGGCGCGCTTGATGTAGCGGCATGGTGCAATGGTGACCGCTCCGTACTGCCACCCCCTGGCTATCAAGCACTTGAGCCACGTCGTGTGCATGGACACCGCGATAAATAAAAGCAACTGAACCAACTCTAATTATTTCTTGTTTCGATTGAGCACTTGATTGAGCAGTAGATGTCAACGCAGCCGTTTTTGATGGTTTGCTCGGTAAAGGCCCGATTAGTTCAACAGCGGGCAGTTCGCTCAGTTTCTGAAAAGCGTAATTGACGAGATCTTGATCATGAGTAGTCACTTGTTGCATACCTAAATTAGTTAGATACTCACAAGCCGCTGCCAAGCCAACCGCGTCAGCCACGTCAGGTGTACCTGCAGTAAATCTTTCCTCTGGGTCTGGATGGAATTGGGCGCTATTGCTCGCCACCTCTGCAATCATGCCACCGCCAAAAATCCAAGGAGTCATCTGATGAGTTTCTAACAGTTGCTCCCGCACTAACAAGCCGCCGATACCCATCGGACCAAGCATTTTGTGGCCACTGAAAGCATAAAAATCAATTCCCAATTGGTCAAACTTGATTGGCAGATGCGATGCAGACTGGGCACCATCAACAATGATCGCCAATTCCGGGTTAAGTACCCGTAATTTGGGCACTAACCACTCTAAATTGACATAGCTTCCTAAAGTGTTGGAAACGTGGGGAATCGTGACTGCTTTGACATTGCTGCGCGCTACTTTGTTGATTAGATCGTCTTCGTCTAGTTGACCGTCACTGGTAACATTAACTAGTTCTAATTGCGCCCCGGTTCTGAACACCATTTGTTGCCATGTGACCAAGTTAGAGTGATGTTCCAACACCGAACTCAGGATTACGTCACCGGGGCGCATGTGTTGGTCTGCCCAACCATATGCCACCCCATTCAATGCCTCGGTCGTATTGCGGGTAATAATCAACTCCGCCGGCTTAGCCCCAAAAAACTCACTAATGGTGTGGCGACTTTTTTCCCACGCCTGCGTACTCTCATCAGACAGCGTGTGCACACCTCGATGCACGTTAGCATTTGTATGACGGTAATAATCGGCAATCGCCTCAATCACCACTTCTGGTTTCTGGCTAGTGGCGGCATTATCTAGGTAGACTAATGGCTTGCCATGAACTTGGCGCTTTAAAATGGGAAAGTCAGCACGAATTTTTTGCGAATCAAACATGCTTGTATTGTAACTCATAAAAACAATGATCGATCTCAAGTTATAATTTCAACATGCAAATAAAAGTAAAACATGGTTATAACCAAATTGCCCAAAAATATGACGATTATCGCGATCAGTTTGGCAGCGAAAAATATCTCAAGCAACTTAATCAGGAGCTAACTCCTGCGTCAACTATTCTAGATCTTGGATGTGGATCTGGTCGACCTGTGTCTAAATATTTAGCAGACAGAGGTCACCAAGTCATTGGTGTTGATGTATCTGAAGAACAAATTAAGTTAGCTAAAAAGCATGTTCCTGACGGAAATTTTGTTGTTAAAGACATGTCTCTCTTACAACCTAACGAATACCAAGTTAATGCAGTTGTTTCGTTCTACGCAATTTTTCATATTCCAAGGGAAACCCATCTGGAACTTTTCCACAAAATAAATAGTTTTTTACCTATTGGGGGCTTATTACTTGTCACCATGGGCATGACTAACTGGGTAGGTCATGAGGATTTGTTGGGTACAGATATGCACTGGAGTCATTACGACGCTAAACATAACTTGAAAATAATTAAACAAGCGGGCTTTGAAATTATTAACGATCAAGTCGACAGTTCAGCTAACGAACAGCATCAAGTTATTTTTGCAAAAAAAATTAGCTAAGAAATCCATCCACAAGCAATTGTGCTGCGTCACTACTAAATATTTCCTAACCAACGATTATTTCTCCCTTAAGTTGAAGCGAAAGCGCTTGGAAAAAATGAATAATTTCTTTCTTTGATATTTTTTTGACCAGAATTGGATCATCAAGATGTAGTGCTACTTCATACAGTCTTGACGCAAGATGCAGGGGATCGATGTGCCAATCAAATTTCTTCTTTGCCATCGTTCTCAAATCCTCCAATTTATATTTCTCAATTAAACAATACAAATCAAAATAATCTCTCCCTCTAGGTTTCTGAGAAATGGTAAATAATTTGTTAACCGCAATATCAACAGGACTATCTACCAACAACCCATTTTTTATACTTGGTTTCTCAACTTGTGTAAAAGGGTAATAAGTGAATTCTAACTTCAACACATTTCCGTTCTCAAATTTCAGAAAATATAAGTTCCGATTAAAACTATTTTGGAAATCAATTGATTTATATTTCAGTTTTTTTTGTAACGATTTAAGTGTAGCTACAATTACCTGGGGATCGAATTCCTCTTGATTAAAAAAATCTAAATCTTCGGATCGACGATGTTTTAAGTAAAAATGAGCCAAAGCGGTGCCGCCAGTAAAATAAAAACTCTTTGCCAACATCGTTTTTGATAATAGTTGGAGAACTAGACTTTGCTCTTCGCTTAAGATGGCCATACAATTTTTTCTAAATATGACTTTTTCAGAGGATCTAAACGAAGTAAATGCCAATATTTTTTCAACTCAGCAAGCGAAATTTTATGACCATTCAACCCATAATTAATTCTTTGTTCTAAAACAAAACGAGCTAGGGCATCTGGATTTTTCTTTAATTGATTGATATTTACTGACCAATTGTGCATGTCTCTATTATATCACCTTTGGCTGATAATATATTTCTATTTACATTGATTAATCAGCTTTTTTTCATCTAATTCCAAGAATCCATTAACAATCAATTGTTCTGCGTCACTGCGGGAAATACCCCTACTCATCAGGTAAAATATCTGAATTTCAGGAATGCGGCTGATGCTAACCGCGTGGGAACACTTGACATCATCGGTTAAAATTTCTAGGTCAGGGATGGCCTCAGCTTTAGCCTTGTCTGACAATAATAAAATCCGCTCCGTCAAAAAAGAATTACTATCACCGCAATTTGGATCAATGATGATTCTGCCCACAAATTTGAGTTGGGCTTGGCCGCCCGCGACACCTTTGAGAGTGGTTTCTGCTTTGGTGTGAGGGGCTTGATGGTGAATTTCTACTTCCACCTCTGCCCGTGCTTGTTCAGACAAAACAAACACACCGCTAATTTCTGCTACAGCACCCGGCGCTGTTAATAAAATTTCAAATTTTCCTGGATGATCGATCACGATCGATTGATGACCAGACACCTTAATGATGGTATGTAGTGATTTTGCCGACATTTAACCAATACTCCCTTCCATCTCGTGGTCAATCAGCCGGTTCATCTCCACCGCATATTCTAGAGGCAGTTTTTTGACCAAATCACCCACAAAACCGTGCACGATCATTTTCCGCGCATCCTCTTCGCTAATACCCCGGCTCATCAAGTAAAACAATTGATCATCACCAATTTTGGAAACAGTGGCTTCGTGCTGCACTTCCACTTGTGAATTGAAAATTCTATCGGTGGGATAAGTGTCTGAACGCGATTGAGGGTCGAGCAATAACGCGTCACAGATGACGGTGTTGTGGCTATCATAAGCTGTCGGGCCAACGTTGACCAAGCCTCGATAGCTGGTGCGGCCGCCACCCTTGCTGATCGATTTAGAAATAATGGTGGAGCTCGTGTGGGGCGCCAAGTGGATGGCCTTGCTCCCAGTATCTTGGTGCTGCCCAGCCGTTGCCAAGGCCATACTGAGGGTTTCCCCCTTGGCGCCCCGACCTGCCAGCACAAACCCTGGATACTTCATCGTCACTTTCGAGCCCATATTAAAATCTGTCCAAATCATCGTCCCTTCTGCCGCCACGTGTGCCCGCTTAGTCACCAAGTTGTAAACATTTTTGTACCAATTCTGAATGGTGGTGTACTGGCATGTGGCACCTGCCTTGACATAAATTTCCACCACCGCCGCATGTAACGAACTACTTGAGAATTGAGGAGCCGTGCAGTTATGAACAGCAACTCCACCGGCAGTGTAACTTTCATCATCTTCAACACTGAAATTATAAACAGGCAATCTCTCAACTTCTTCCTTGTTTATACTGACAATAGGTGCATACAAATATTGTTTATCTAGGTGATAATACGTGGCTCTTTTTTTTGAATTTAATTTTTCTCTGATCTTCATTCCTATCTGTCGACCAAACTTAACTGCGTATTCTCCTCCAATGATCAAGGTATACATTTGTTTTCTATTTTCATGACTTCGGTCACGTACATTTAAGCTGGATGCGATACCTATTCTTGCTAATAACTGCTTTCCTTGATAAGCGAGAAATTTTGAAGTAGTACAAATTCTAAAATTTTCCTTTAAACCATGTTTGTGCTTCTTTTTCTCGTAACTTCCATCACCCCGATACCATCCCAAAATAAGTTGTTGTTGCTTACTAGGCAATTCTGCCATCATCCACTCTGGAACTTTTTTCGTATCACAACTGGTACCAAACTGCTCAAAAAACCTGCACAATCTTACTGAGCTAACCACCACACTTGTGCCATGGTTGGCCTGATGATGAATCTCTCTAATCTTTGTTTCTTGAAATATTGTCTTAAATAATGATTTTACGTCCTCTATTAATTCTCTCTCATCCTCAGAAAAAGAAAGATTCAAATAAGAACCACTACTGATACTACCCTCGGCTAAATAGTAACCCACAAGTCTAAATAACTCTGGACTGGAACTAACCCTAATAATTTCCTCGACAAATCCATATCTGCCATTACCAACTACTACAGGATATTCTATTTCTTTTTGTTCCTTTAACGATTGGTCAATGGGGATACATAGGTAATCGTTTTTTTTTAGATTCTTTACAGTCACCCATTGTCGATTCCATTTTGTATTTCTGTCATTTGCGTACTGCCTTTTAACTACTAGGAATGGATGTTCCTCTGTAGTTTTTATTTTCTCACTTGGATTTCCCCTTACTTGGATGGTGTATAAATCACCTGAATAGGGTCTAACTTGAGTGTGATATACCATGCGATAAATTCCCTTATGTGTTAGTACATTATCACCAATAGTAACGTTCTCAATGTTAACCCTACCTTTTGCAGTATCTATTTTTGTTCCTTCAATAAAGCAACCTTCCACATAATGCACGCTCGCACCTTCATCCACGATAATCAACGTCCTTTCAAACTGACCCATACTTTCCGCATTAATTCGAAAATAAGTCTGCAGCGGCAATTTTACCTGCACTCCTTTTGGCACATACAACAACGATCCACCAGACCAAGTAGCCGTATTTAAAGCGGAAAATTTATTATCCCCACTGGGAATAATTTTGCCAAAGTATTCTTTGACCAATTCTGGATATTGGCGCAAACCTTCGTCCATTGATAAAAATATCACTCCATCTTTGGCGAACGATTTTTTTAATGAACCATAAACCACTTCACTATCATATTGCGCCTTCACACCTGCCAACACATTCCGTTCCGCAGCCGGAATACCCAGTCTCTCAAAAGTCTCCTTGACTTCACTTGGCACTTCATCCCAAGAGCCCACTTGATCATCGGTTGGCCGCAAATAATAGCGCATCTGCTCAAAATTAATCTGAGATAAGTCTGCCCCCCAATTAGGCAGCGGCCGATCAACAAATTGCTGATAAGCCTGCAAGCGTAACTTTAACATCCACACGGGTTCTTGCTTGAGGTGGGAAATCTCCTTCACCACCCGCTCACTCAATCCGGGCTTGAGAATGTGGGTATAAGCGGTCGTCGAAAATGAGTAGCCATGCTGATACTCATCACCAGATCCAGGATCAAAAGCGCCAGTCTGTTTGTGTGCAAATCTTGCCATGATTTTAAAATTGCTTAGTGAAAAAATTCTTATTTGTCTGAGGAGTGTAAAGCATTGGCAACCATTTGTCGAATAAAGCCATCTTTTTCACCTGCAAAACCAAAATCATAATCATCAAACTCAGCCCAACTGATCCACTCGTACTCTGTATGTTCATCACTTAACTGAATACTGTTCCGATCAAAATTGCTCGCAAGGAAAATTTTCCAGCCCAAGATAACGGTGTAAGTTTCTGAGCCATTCATGTTTGCATCCACCAACACCTCGCCGCCATTGCCCAGCTTGCCAATTCGTCTCGCTTGCTCTCGAGGTTGTGGTATCGCTTCTGCCCGAGCGGGGTGACTGCTGACCATAAAGTAAGTGCCGGCAAAACAAATTGAGTGATCATCCAGTTGCTTGTCATCAACCACCACCCCCGTCTCCTCCTTAATTTCGCGAATTAAATCCTGTCGGTGTGGGTTAGTCACATCCACCGCAGCGTGCACCCATTCGGCGTTACCGCCAGGTAAATCCCACTTACCTGGTCGACTTTGACTTAGCTCAGACCGCTTGATGATTAGAAATTGGTCATCAGAAATCAACACCGCTTTTAATAGCAGCTTGACTTGGGTTGTGAGTTGGTGAGAAACATTCATATGTGAACCTCTGCCGTCATAAATTTCCCTTACATCATACCTGCACGTAAGTAATAAATGAGCTCTGCAATTTTGTGATGGACAAAATCATCTAACTGTGTGAATCCAACGTTTGCATCAATTCCTCTCACCAAAGACCAATCTAGATATGCTCGATTATCCCATAAGTTATTGGTCAATAGATTAGCCGTATATGGAGAACCAAGGTAACTGATCAAATCCGGAATGGAGTATTCTTTTTCATACCAATTAGCAAGCATCGCTGCTGCTGAACTCGCGTCGTTGATCGCTTCACAAGTAAAAAGCAGACCAAGGTGCTCAACCAAGACTAGCTGCTCTTCTGAGTTGAGTTGGAATTGATCCGGCTTAGAGATTGGTTCATGTTCAGAAAGATAAGGAATCATGAGCTCTTTCTTTTAACAAACCGCTGTTGGTAACCTTCTTTTTCCAAAATATGTACCAGTTCGATCCCACCAGTTTTCTTTATCTTACCATCAATCATCACGTGTACAATCTCAGGTTTGAGAAAATCCAAAATCCTCTGGTAATGGGTGATGACCAACACTCCAGTTTGGTGCAGTTCAATCACGCGCTGAACCCCAGCTGCAACTTTTTTAATGGCATCGATATCAAGACCAGAATCGGTTTCATCCAAAATGGCGTACTTGGGTTCAAGCACGGCCATCTGCAAGATTTCCAGCTGTTTTTTCTCGCCGCCACTAAAATTTTCATTCAAACCCCTGCTCAAAAAAGCTTGATCAATTTGAAACTCGTCCGCCTTTTGCTGTAAATACTGTCGAAAATCAATCACTCGCTTAAAAAGCCGATCCGGTTGTGCCGAAAACCTGGCTTCATATGCTCTTTTTAAAAAATTTTGCACCGACACACCTGGCACTTCCACCGGATATTGGAAAGCTAAAAATAAGCCTGCTCGTGCTCTTTCATCTGGAGAAAGCTCAAGCAATTCTAGATCATCAAGCTTGATCTGACCCTTCTTTACTTGGTATGACGGATGTCCGCAGAGCGCATTGGCCAACGTACTTTTGCCAGAACCATTGGGGCCCATCACCGCATGAACCTCACTGGGCTTAATTGACAAGGAAACGCCTTTCACAATCAACTTGTCTTGGACGGCGACCTGCAAATCCATGATTTTAAATGAAGACTTATGATGCATCTTAATTGTGGATACTTTTCGCAAAGACTGATTAAGACTGGCATTGTACCAAATTTTTCTACTGACCGGCTTCTCCAGCCGCCATTAACTCAAAGCCATGCTTGATTTGCTGCTTAATATCTGGGGATAACTCTAGTTTGTTGACTTCATTCAGCGAAAACCAACCAATCTCATCCACTTCACGCCGATTGGGATTCAGCTTCAGTACTTCTTGATGAGCAGGTTTGAGCAGATAAACCAAGCCTAGATGCTGCTCGCAACCCTTTGCCCAAGTTTTGACTGGTCGATAATTATCTGGTGATTTAATTCTGCGCCGATAATTTTCCTGGCAAACCCAGTGCAGATTTGTTTCAATGGGTGATGGATAATACTCTGAATCTTTGCCTTGATACTGGTAATATGGATCAAACGCAACCACTTGCAAACCAGTTTCTTCCGCAAACTCTCTTTCTGCTGCTTGGTGAGGTAACTCATTGGGGTCAACGTGACCTCCTGGGCAAAGCCAAACACCAAGTTTTTTGTGCTTGATAAGTAGCACCTGCTTTTGGTAGATTAACATGCCGGCAGCGGTTAAACAGCGTTTAGCGGCATAATCAAGTAATGAAGGCATGACCAGATTGTAACATGAAGCCTCTCCCTGAACCTTACGATCGGGGTTGTTGGCTTTTATTGGCGGAATCCCGCCGTGGCTTTTCTTGGCTTATATCCCCGATTTCACAATCGGCGTTTTCCGCCAAGGCGGGATGAAATGAAAGGCCTTCACCAGGCTAATTGAGTAATTTATTTACTCATTACATATTGACATTTGGCTTAATAATAGATATAATCACGTCAGTCTGTATCATCAGACATTTCCCCAAACAAAAAGGTGATTTATATGAAATTATTATTTTCTAAATTGGCGTGGGTGGTGGTGATCAGCTGGGGGTTGTTATTAAACTCGGTCAGTCCTGTCAGTGCAGTGGATCATCAAGCTTCTCCAGTCATGTATTATGATCGCCAAAACTACCAGCTAATCTGGCAATTACCGATCAACAATCATTTCGATCTTCAAGGAGCTGACTACCAATTGGCAGAAGAGGCGATAGATGCTGCGCCAGCAGCTGACAGGCAGGAGCCAGTCAGATTGACAGTAGACCCTCAAGAGGTGATTGATCACACTTCGTCTGTGGAGTTGTACAAGCCTCAGGTTAAACAGGTTAAAAACGACGGTGATTTATCACGCAAGACTGCTGATTCAACAGAGGCCAAAGTGGTACAAGCAAAATCACCCCCTCCTAGTGTGCCGGCTTCAAACTATGATCAGCTATTCCAGCAGTATGCCGAGCAGTATGGCATTTCTAGCCAGATGTTAAAGGATATCGCCCACTGTGAATCTGGCTTTAATGCTGGTGCAGTCAACAACGCTTATGGCGGCATGTTTCAGTTTGTGAGTAGCACTTGGCAGAGTAATCGCCGAGCAATGGGCTTAGATCCAGATCCTAACTTAAGATTTAATGCGGAAGAAGCGATCAAAACGGCTGCCTTCAAAATGTCACGTGATGGTTACGGCGCTTGGCCAGCTTGCTCAAGAAAAGCTCAGCTACTGGCACAAGGCTAATTTTTCTAGGCAAAAATTGATAACCCACTCTTGCCATACATAGGCTTGTTCTGTCATGATCTATCTAGAGAAAAAGTGTATTAATGCGGATAGATCGAATGCGATTTTGTTGTCGTTGGAAAACATTCCTGCTGGCGTTGTTGGTCATCTCGCTCATGAGTTGGATCTTTTTGTATCAGGCACCACCCGCCTTAGCGATCAGTAACGCTTCCATCCGACTCAGTAGCCAGACAAGCAACACCAGCCCACTGCCAGTGTTAATCACTCTTGTTAGTGAAGAAGCAGTTGCTGAAGATGAGCTCAGAGTTACTGTACCGAGTGGTTGGACAATTTCAGTTACTGCTAGTGATTACTCAGTTTCTACTACATTTTTGCCTGCTGATACTTTAGCCATGCCTGGCATTGGTACTGCCACATCGGTCAATAGTCAAACCATCACCTTCCCCATTTCAGATCTGACGCCAGGCTTAAAATATGGTTTCTTTGTCACTGGCGGGGTCACTTCTACACCAGCGACGGTTCCTTCTAGTGAGCAAGTTTGGCAGCTAGCGTTATGGGCAGGTGCTAGTCTTTCCGAATCAAGCAACGTCGCTGTGGACGTGGTGAGTAATGATCAAATTTCCATTACTGCTCAGGTTGGCCCCACTTCCCAAGATCTACACGTTGAACTCACACCATCCACAACTAGCCAACTACCACAAGATACTGAAGTAAGCTATTCGCTCACTTACTCCACAGATTACGTCAACACTAGTCCCATTACCCTTGAGTCAAGTTGGGAACTAGGAAAAGTAGGCCTTGATGGTGTCCCCATCATTGAAATTGTTGAGTACGTATCTGGCTCTGCTTCACACGGGTACGGCAGTACTGATCCAGTGATTGATGTCGTCAATCGCAAGATCATTTGGGAAATTCCTGCCTTTTCGCAAGCAGCTGGTACTCAAGAAGTGACTTTCAAACTCAAAACTCTACCCAACTACACGGGTAGTCAGACCGTATATTTTAATGTTTCTGCGGCAATTACAGACCCGGTGGTGTCTCTACCATCAACGGTTACACATCAATATAGCTACCAACCACCGCCCACACCTACGCCAAGCCCAACTGCTACCCCCACGCCAACCTCCACAGCTACGCCGTCAACCAGCACCTCAACCACAACCACTACTCCCACGCCAACCCCAACCCCGACCTCTGTTGCAACTGCACCCACCACACCCACGACCTCAACTGCAGCGCCCGTCCTCCAATCGCTCACTATCCAGCAGATTTCAGCAACCGCAGCCACTTTTACCGTGCTTTATTCTCAACCAGTGCAAGTTGTAACAAAATATGGTTTGTCTCCCCAACAATTGAACTCGGAAGTAACCACAGCGGGATTATCTGCAGCTCACTCAATCTCCTTATCAGATTTGACCACCAACACTCCCTATTATTTTCAGTTAATTGCGACCAATGAGAATGGCATCAGCAGCACATCTGACATTTATTTGGTGACCACGGCTCAAGAAGCAGTTGAGGGATTCGACCAAATCGGCCTGCAATTCACCCATCAAGGATTACCCATCGCTGTCAGCCAAACCGTGACTGGTCAGATGCCAAAACTAACTGCCATGGTGGTTCCACAACGATTGCCGTATGAGTTGATCGTCACCGTGCCATCAAATATTGCACTAAGTCAGGTTAAATTAATCATCACTGCGCAGACAAATCATGATGCTAGAACTAATCAAGCAATCTCCTCCACCACTCAATTACCCATCACACCCATTGGTGATCATAAATATCTAGTTCGGCTGAACAATTTTGAACAATTGGGTTGGTATAGTCTAAATCTAGATTTAGAAGATGTGACTGGCAATAAACGCGTTTGGGAATTTGCACAACTCAAAGTGGTCAATCCCCTCATCATTCTTGATTCCAATACAAAACATCCAGTGGAAAATTCTACAATCGTGGTTGAGCGCTGGAATCCAACTAGCCAGCTTTACCAAACAATTGATCCTCATGCCTTTGGTCTGACTAGTCAATTTAAAAGTGGCGTGGATGGCGTCGTGCCGCTGGTGCTGCCTTTTGGCCAATATCGGGTGACTGTTTCTTCACCCAACTATCAAACTGTTGTTCAAGAATTCGCTCTTTCTGAAACAGGCTTGCAAGATTATCCAGAAATTTTGATGGCCAAAAAGAAATTTTCGATATTTTCTATAGGCGAACTAGCGCAGTACTACCAAGTTTCATTACAACGGCTGCTTGACCAAACTAGCCCTGTCCTGACAACTCTCAAGAATTCACGTAGCATTTATCATTTAGTCAGTTTTGCCAGCTTGAGTTTTTTGTCTCTGCTGCTGTTTTTATCTTTAAGGGCACGCACTCATTTATCAGTAAGTCAATTACCTTCATATGTCAAAAATCGTTTTAGAACTTTGTTTGGTGGAAAATCGGAAGTCCGCCAACTTCATGGCAAAGTCATTAACGATCAGTCAAACCAGCCCATTGCCCAAGCCAAAGTCAGTTTGGTGGGTGACCAGGGTAGCGTCTTAAGTTACCAAAACACCATGGCCAACGGTTATTTTCATTTCAGTTTTCAAGATACGGTAACCTCAATCAATATTGCTGCCGATGGCTATCAATCCAAAGTCTTTGCCGTACCAGAGGGGTTGTCTAGAAAAGCTTATCTGTTTGAACTTGAGCCAATTGGAGAAACCAATGCAGCAAATAATCTCAAACTTAGCATCGAATTTTTACTTGGCACCAGCTTTGAAATATTGCTACTACTGCTGCTAGCTGGACAGTGGTTGTTCATCAGTTCTTTTGAGTGGTGGGAAGTCACACCTTTTATTTTGATTGGAGCGGTTAATTTACTAGTCTGGACCTTTTACACCGCCACTCATTTGCTGCACCCTCTGGCTAAGCCAAAGGCTGTGCCTTTGAGTGATGCATAGCCAGAACAGGACTATGGTTGAATAAATGTCTCTGTTGCTGAAGTGGGGATCTGGATGTTGGCAAAATTGATAACCTTATGAGTGGCTGGTCTGTACAACAGCACTTTCCCCGCTTGCTGATAAACAATCACGTAATCGCCGTTTTTTGCGTCCGCAAAAAACGGCTGGTTCAACTTCTCTACATCAGATACCACCGCAATCTGCGGCTGTTCTGTTGGCAAATCAATCAGCGCTTCAATCTCTGCCATCATTTTGGCCGGAGGCTGCTTGGCAGTATTCATTTTAGTTGTCAACAAATACCAACCAACTACCAACAAAGCAACTAATAAACCCAAGGCAATGGGCACTTTTGGCAAAATGATCTCTGATGAGTTGGCACTAGTTCTAATGCTTGGCAGCCAATTTTGCCGCCCAAAGAAACCCTTTTTAGATTTTTTAGGTGATGGTGGTGCTGGTAATGGCACGGCTAAGTTCATCATAAATGTGTTTAATTAAATCTCACCGCGCCTCCATTATATTCTAGTTGCACTTGTTGTGGGGTGAGCGCGTGGTTAAAAATTTTTACTTCATCAATCTGACCATCCCAAACCTCACTGATACCAGTGTGATCACAAGCTGTTGATGAATCATCTGCACCTATCAAAAGTGGACATGAGCCAAAGTTTAATGTTGCTGCTGAAATTCCTGAACACGAAGGTACGCCATTTAAATATCCCTGTACTGCACTTCCTGTCCGGGTCACCATAAAATGATTCCATGTGTTTGTTTCCGGCACAGGTCCACCTAAGCAAGCAGCTGAACCGTTCAACCGTACTCTCACTTCATTGCTAGCCGGTCGATCTATCTTCATTTCATTGCCACCAGCTCCATCCCCAGCATAAAGTATAGTATCGCTGCTGTTGGCTGAATGGTAAAACCATACTGAATAAGTAAAGTCTCCTGATGGTAATCCCGGTGAAGCAATTGTCACATAATCATTAGTTCCATCAAAATCTAAGCTGCCAGAATATTTTCCAACAGTGCCATTGTCCCACATTTCATCGCCATTGCCTGAGCTGCAGGTGCCCACACTGTCATTAGTGCCTGTCGTGTCTCCTGGAGTGATAGTGCCGTCCAATCCCGCCGCATCACCATTACCATCAACCGCCGAGTTATAAGCTGTGGTGTCAGCACACTCATCAAATTTATACCACGCTACCGGCGCACCTTGGTTATATTCCCAAGCAATTTGCTCAGGTGTGCGCACATAGTTATACAACCGCACGTTGTCTAATAATCCATCGTATGGATAGGTGGCTGAGGTTGCTCTACCAAGATAAACCACACCAGTTGTTGTGCTCAAAGTCTCAGTCGCAGTTCCTTCAGGCTTGCCATCAATGTATAAAATTTGAGCATTAGCGGTACTAGTTAACACCACATGATGCCACTTGCCATCATTGACCGATGTAGTAGATGTGGCAGACCCAGATGAGCTGTCATCTACCATGCAGTTAATTTTGTTGGCCGTCACCCCCCCAATCCTGCATACCCTCCCTAGCCGCCAATCAAGCAGGACTTGAGTAGTAGAAGTGGAGGTAGACTTCATCCAGAAACTCATGCTGATCGTGCTACTGGGAGTCACATTTGATGCCGTTTCTGCATAGTGACTGTCACTGCCAGGAAAATTTAGGGCAGAGCCATATTTGCCGGTTGCCCAAGTGGGGGTGCCAGTGAAGGCGGCAGTGTAATTATTACCACTCGTATCATTAACATTCGTCCCCGTCTTTTCGTCCATCTTCCACTCTGCAATAGGAGCTACACACGCATCGCTGTTGCCTGGGGGGCAATATTCAGAAGCAGCAGAGTTCAAACCATCACCACTCGTGTCTTGGGATAGTGATCCCATCACCGCCGCCTTACCTTGGTTATAATCCACGAGCACTTCACTTGGTTGGAGC
The DNA here is from genome assembly GCA_964555515.1 of uncultured Pseudomonadales bacterium. Classification (GTDB taxonomy): domain Bacteria; phylum Patescibacteriota; class Microgenomatia; order UBA1400; family PJMF01; genus UBA1388. The sequence goes on along the minus strand of CAZKSJ010000003.1, from coordinate 45,360 downwards.
GCATAGCGATAGACCCTTAATTCATCAATATCACCGTTAAATTCATCACCATTGTCTGTCCCATCCCGGTCTGTAACATAAAAAGCAAGTGAGTTTTCAAGAGTGGCACTAGTTGTATCTTTGGCAGTTTTAATGGGCAAACCATTAACATACATTGTTAATTCATCTAAGGTGGTGTCTCTGGTTGCTACAAAATGATACCAAATTTGATCATATAAACTAGCCACACTGCATACACCTATGTCTGGTCCCCAAGTTGTGTCGTCATCAATCCCAAAACAGACTTGTCCGGAGGAATTGGCATATACACCATATCCAGCGGTGGTAGCATTAGCTTTATTGATAATGTATTCATTACCGCCAGGATTAGAAGCACTGTCAGATCTGATCCAGCCAGAAATGGAAAACGAGTCTGGTGCAGCAAAATCGTATTCATCTGTACTATTTGCATCACTAATGGAAGCCCAGACTGAACCTGTGCCATTGAATGCTTTATCAAATTTGCCGCTATTGGTGTAACCACCAGCTGTCCCTGAAAATATTAAATCGTGGCCTTGACCACTATGGTCACAAAAATCATTGCTCCCACCAGAACACATGTTCAGCGACCCCTCATCAAACTTCCAATAGCCAACGGGTGAACCCACCGGGCTGCCCACCGCCGGATGCCCACCATTCATGTCCTGAATGATTTGTTTTGGCGTCCGGGCGTAGTTGTATATTTTCACATCATCGATACTACTCGTATATTCGTAGGTAGTACTATGTTCACCAATTACAAAACTACTGCTATTACCAGTGCCACCATCTCCTTCAGTTAGAGTAGTATCTGATCCTGATAGCACTCCATCCACAAAGATGTGCAGACCAACGATGCCAGTTGCAACTCCATCTCTATCCATCACGCAAGAAACATGATGCCAATTACTATCTGCAGCCACTGAACTTTCTGCATAATCAACACCTGATCCATCTCCATCTGTGTAACCACATCGATAATTAGTTGACACATACATATCGTAACCAGCAGTTGATGTGCTAGTCCCGCCTTTATTCATCAAAATTGCCACGGTATTTTCTTGAGATTCAACTTTTACCCACCCACTCAAGGAGTAATTTTGAGCATTGGTAAAATCAAGCGTATTTTGATCAAGTAATGACACATATTCTTGCACGGAATTAGCATCTGTTGTTTTTACTCCGCTGCCAAATTTACCCAAATTCCAACCAGCATTAGTAAGCGTGGCGGTCAGATTGTTGGTCGAACTATCATAGGCATAACTACCAACATTCTCGTCCATCTTCCAGTGTGCCACTGGCCCTGGCGCGTGTTCATACAGCGCCGCCACTTCTGCTGGAGAAAGTACTCGGTTATATAAGCGGACTTCGTCCATCGTGCCGTCAAAATAATTGGTGTCCTGACGACCCAAGTAAAACTGGTTCGCATTGATACTAGTTAGTGAGGTGATAGTCACCAGTGACCAATTGCTTGCCTCAATAGTTGTGGAAGGTTTGCCATTAACATAGATATCTGCACCTCCAAAACCAGTCAATGCAAATTGGCCGCCCGAAGATGTTATATAGGCGCTGGAGGTAAGAGCCAAATAGTAGTTGGTTGTTGAGTCTGGATTCACCCAAAAGGAGATGGATTTTACGTCATTGATCTCAGTAGTAGTAGACAAATACTGCGTAGAGGCAGGCACATACTCTGAACCATTACCAAATTTTCCTGTCACAGATGTCACTCCCCCATTATTGTTTAAAGTAATGTTATTACCAGAAAAATCCGTAATCGTACTCGAGGACTCAGGCCGGATCACTATGGTTGCAGCAACCCAATAATTAATATAAGTCTCTGTAAAGGTTCCTGGGTTTTGTGTGGCCGTAGTTACCTCATCACTAGCAATGTTACCTCCACTAGTTGAGTTTTCTGCATTTTCGTTATTGTCTGGATAAGGATAAACAGAAGTGCCATCCTTGCCACCATTGGTACCAGAAAATGCAATCCACAGATTGTTATCACTTCCCCAGCTAGCTGTATGACTTGGCGGATCTGGATTGTCACCTAAGGCAGGAGCAACGTAAGTCGTCCCCTCTGGTGGTGTGGTGCCGTCCCAACCAGTAATTCGCCACGAAAAGGCAGTTGCAGATTCAGCGGAAGAAGAAGTAATAGTAATCGATGTCCCATCAGACCCCGTGGCAGTCTTATATCCCACTTCAATATGACTCGAGCCCCCACTATCTGTATCAATAATCACATCCCAATCTCCCGGCCAAGTCCAGCTGGCATTGCCATCGGCAGCAACAAATATCATGAGTAAATCACCTGCGCTAATAGAATCTGGTAGATCCACCACATGATCCGTTGTATCAGATGCAGAATTGTAAGTTGTGCCTTTACTGGCCACCTCAGGATAACCTGCCGAAACAATCTCTTGATCCATCTGCCAATACCCTACCAATCCATCACTCAACCAAGCGTTGTTGCCTCCCCCGCCACCTCCAAATGAAGCGCTGACTGGCCCTTGCGCGCCATTGGCAGTGTAATCGCCTCTCACTTCTGCTGCAGAATAAGTATCTGCCATGAGCTTCACTTCATCCAGGAAACCAGTAAAGTAAGACGAGTTTTGTTTGCCAAATTGGACGGCATCGGCAGTCACGCCGGTCGAAGTCGTCACCACAATATGCTGCCACCTGTTGGCCACAATCGTCTTGCTGGGCTGGCCGTTGACGTAAAATGTGGGCTCAGTAAAACCTGTTGCTGAAAGTGTGCCAGAAGACGCGCTGATGTAGGCAGATGTAGACAGCTGGACAAATGAGGTGGTAGTAGAAATGGGGCGCGCCCAAAATGAAACGGTCTTGACAGTATCCACGTCACCCACATCTACATACGCGGTAGAGCCTTCAAAATAAAGACATTTTTCAAACACACACAGATCCTCCGTTTGCCAGGTTGGTTTGGTGGTACCAGATAGAGTACCATTAAATGCACTTGCGTCGCTGTCATAAGCAGTATCACCATAACCTTCATCAAACTTCCACATGGAAAAATCAACTGCAGAAGGCGTTAAGCTTGGGAACAACCAACAGGTGCCATTATTACCAGCGTCATAGTTGGACACATCGCTGGCGTCAATTTGGGTAGAAGAGCCATCACAAGCACTGTTTTTGACACTAGCATAAGTGATGCTTTCAGTACCCTGATGATTGATTGTCCATTGAGATGTCCCACCACTGACTGAATCTAGAGTAACGTAACTCGGACCAGCAGCGCCGGTAAGGGTAAACAAGCCATTAATAGTAAAGGTAGTGGCATCACCAAATTTGAGAGTCTTGCCGGCTGTGGCAGCAGTAAAGTTATAGAAATTGGTCGCGCCAGTAATTTCTGCTGTGGTAGTGGTATTAAAGGTGACGGTACCATTTTGAGGCAAGAATCCACCTGTACCAGGTGTGTTAGTCCAGTTGCGACCAACTGTAATGGGGTAATTAGAACCGGAAACTGCGTCTAGCACGCCGGCGATGATCGTCAAATCATTACTCACCGTGATGCCACCGGTGGTTAGTGAGAATGTATTGCTGGCTTTGTTGAATGTGACGTTATAATAAGTGGAATTAGTAACCGTCACTCCACTCGTTCCTGCTGGCACATAGGCAATGGTGGTATTACCAGGTGTATAAGTGCCACCAATGACCAGCGGTGTACCGTTTTCAGTCAGTGTAATGGTTGAAGTAGAACCTGTCCCATCAAGCGTTCCGCCAGTTGCGACATTGATATCTCCGGCGGATAAAGCAGGGTTGCTTGCCCCGGTTACTAGTTTAGACGTGGCTGTATTTGAGCGGGTGATTGAAAGCGTGTCAGTTACCGTAATGTCACCAGCCATATTAACGGTTAAAAGCTGGGTACCAGAAGGCTGGATAGTCAAATCTCCCCCAACGGCAATTGCTCCAGAACCAAACGCATACGTTCTACCAGCAGATGAAATTGCTGGTGTCAGCGTTAAATTATTAAATGCATTGGTCGTCTGGAAGGTGCCTGAGGTCAAGGCAGTTGGTGAACCATCGCCATTGAAGATGATTGTTGAGCCACCGGCGGTAAAAACCCCAGACCGTGTAAAGAGTGTCCCTGATGTACCTGTTAGGGTAATGGTAGATGTGGTGGTAGAACTAGCATCAAGCGTGCCCGCCGCACCGATGTTAATCAATCCCGATGAAAGATTGTAATCTGCAGCAGACGGTCTTAAATCAAGTGTAGACGTGCCGGACGTGGTACCAGAAAGAGTGGTGGTGTACGAAGCACCCACAGTAATTGTGCCGCCTGCATTGACTGTCAACAGCTGTGTTGAAGCCGCGGTTGGATTAATAGTAAAGTTGCCATTAATTGTTTCTGCCCCTAAGAACGTATAAGTTACCGATCCGGTGATCGTCGGCGAAAAAGTCAGTGCGTTGAACGTAGTTGATTCAATGTCAGTGGCACTAGTACCTTGAAAAACTGTAGTGGCCGGTGCGGTAAAAGTACCCCCATCAATGTAGAGAGGCCTATCCGTTGTAGTTCCCGATCCAGTTAAGGTCAATGTCTCAGAACTGCCTGAGTAGGTCGCGCTCGTGGTGACGTGCAATTTTGGCGTGGTCACATTGCTGCCAGGCGAGAAGGTATCACCTGTATGAATATGTAGTTCTTTGCCAGAATCAACAGTTAAGTTATTCGATCCATCAACGTCAAAAAGCATATCATTCGTGCCTTCAACGCCGCCATTGTCATAATCAGCTAGATCTGCATTGGTCACCGTCCCATCGTTTTCATCACCTATGGCCACCCGGTCTTCATAAATATCCATACCACTATCATCTGTCCCGTCAGATACATACACGCGGTTTGCTTTATCTGCACCGGTAGAATAAATAGTGATGGTATCACCTTGACCTGCAGAAATTCCCGTAAAACTAAATGTTCCAGTTGTGTCAGCGCAGGTAGTTGTGACTGCGGTGCCACCGTCTACCCGTAACGAGAGATTTTCTGTAGCACCATCACACTGACCCGGATCACCTCCCGATTCACTTGTGCCATGAAACGTACCTGTAATGGTGATGCCAGCCGAAAGATCTGCGATCAAATTGCCATACATCGCGCTGGAGGCAAACCAGACACCGTACAATCTCTCAGGTGAAGACGCGTCCAGACTGATAGCAATGTGCGTCCTGTCTGTACCGCTTGAAAGCAACGTTTCTGTGCCCCAGCTTGATCCATCATTGGTTGAAACACGATAATAGACATCATTGGCAGTGGCTGTTGAATCGGCGCGAATGTAGGCTACATACAAATCGTCTGTGTTTGTATCTATGCCAATGTTGGTATCGATAATAATTGACGCAGCATCCGTTGAGTTGTCCCATGGATCGGTCAATTGTGACCAAGCATCGTTACCCGCGCCTGCCCCATCAGCATCGTGATACTTCCAGGCAAGGACTTCGCTTGTATTGGCGGTACCGGGGTTATAAACATAAGTGATGTATAACTCTCCGGTGTTGGGATTGACCGTACCACCTAAAGCAGCATCATAGGTGGTTGAGTCTGTAGAACTGCCTAGGCTAGTAAAGTCTCCTGACCAACTGTTGGCCGAGTCATCATAATACTTGTACTCAACAACGTGAGCAGCAATGTCGTGTGAAACAAGCATTACATCACCAGCGTCATGCAGGGTAGTATCAGAAAGCGGAAGCATTAAAAGTGCATGATTATTGTCTACATTACTCCCAGTATTAGTCCATGGATTTGGTAAGGATGTTGATGTCCAGTTGGAATCGGTAGTGCACGTGCCGTTGCACTTATGGATAAACGAGGCTGGGCTGGTAGGAGCTGTAGCGTCTACCGTGCCAATAAATAAGTCTCCCCCAATTGCCTTGGTAATTGTCACCATGTTAGCAGCAGCGAGAGTACCTTGCGGATAGGTTGTGCTTATCACCGTTGCATCTGGTGCGCTAAAAGTTTGGTTGGCAGTATTAAAATACGCGTAGTAAATCACGTCTGGGCTACCATCAATATAAGCAATATGTACCAAGGTTCCGCTGGTATCTCCTGGCGTCCACTGGTCATACCACACAGATATGCCTAGGATTGTGTCGGCTTGCATTTGGGTGCTTGTACCACCCCAGCTTGCTCCACCGTTGGTAGATCGCTGATACTCCAAATCGCTATCAGAGTTGACATAAAATACATAACAATCAGTGTCATCCACGCAGACGATATTTTTTCCCGATCCCTGGTGATAATCCACTGTTGAACCAGCAGTGGTATCAATGCTTGCCTCGGCTGCATCAACTTGCCGAGGCATGAAAGAATCTATAACTGACGAATCGTGTTGTGACAGCCACAATTCATCCACTATCCCTCTACTTGACCACTGGTTTGTCAAATAATCAAAAAAACCATACGGTACATTGGAAATAACAAGCAACAAAGTGAGAAACAATACATTGAAAATTTTTGTCATTTTGCGCATGTTGTTTAATATTCAGAGAAATATTTATAGGTCTCGTCTGATATGCTTCTCATAAATGTTGCTGCTTTTTGTTTTTCCTCAAGAGACGGCAATTTTGGATTTAATTCAACCATGACTGTGATTAGGTACGGTCGCTGTGGAATATATACAATGCCCGCATCCGCGTAGACGTTTAAAGTTGTTTTTTCACCATACTTATGAGGAAAAGGAACTTGCGCTTCAATACCATATGAAAGAAATTCGTTAAATGAAGAGTCATCCAGCCATTTAAGCAACTGTTGAGAATATTCGCGCTTTATGAAACTGGATGAGTACAAAGCTCTGAATAATCTAGAGTATTCTTTGGCTGAGACCCGCCCTTCCTCAGTAAAAAGTTCCTCTAGCCCAATCTCATCAATAACTTTCATAATTTCATCGTCATGCATGTTGCGTTGCAAGATGTAGTATGCCGTATTGTCAGAATTGATGAGTAATTCCTGCAATAACTCTTCTATAGTAAAACTTGTGCCGATCGGATATTCAGAGAGGGGATTCTCTGCATCACCCGATTCGCTGTTGGCATCTCCCTCCATCAACACCAATTTGTTGTTCAGATTCCATTCCCCATCTTCAATCTTTTTCATGACCGCCATGGCTAGGGGTACTTTGGCCAGACTCGCCGGCCAGAGGTAGTTATCTGGGTGTATGGATATATTGGATCCTGTATTTAAGTATTCAATATAAATGGAAACAGCGGCCTGATGTTCTTTTTCAAAATCATCTGTCAATATATTTAACTTATCCCGCAGTGGCTGGATATTGACAATAAAGTTTTCCTTACTGATAAATTCACGGGAAATATCAATATAGGAGTAGTGATTATCAACATCTTTAATAGAGTGACGATGATTAGTGTAGAAAAAAAGTGTTGTCACGTTAGTAACAATTAGGATGATAATTACCAGTAAAACCACTAAAAACTTGCGGGAATATTGTTCTGTTGCCGAATTGTTAATGCTGATTTCTTTAGTAGTATTTTTCTTGTTCATTGGTTGATATTCCAGTTAAGGTCGGTGCTGATACTTTAGTGATTCCCCAAATCAATTGCATTTAAAACAACCTGCCAATGATGCGACTCAATAACAATCTGCTTTTTTACATCATCCAACAATTTTATTTTCCTAAAACGAACAAAGTTGGGACTCACATCTGCAGCATCATACTCATACGCAAAATCTTTTGATTCACCTGGCTTTAGATCTACTTCCCAACTTAAAATTTTATGCATTTTATTTTCCGTCACTTGAGCAGTGCCTATCCATTGCAGCTGAAAATCTAGAGGAACTTGCTCGACCAGCTTACCTTTGAAACCATTTTTCGCGGTCACTTTAATAATCATCGGGTAGCGGTCTGATTTGAAGGGGTTAATCCTGGTGGCGCCACTCCGGGAGATTTGAAGATTGCTTGGGTGGTCATTGTTGATTGCAGCATCTGGGTTGAAAACTTGGAATTCAGAAGTGACTTGTTTACCAGTGTCAAGATTGGTCAGTTTAAGTTTGTATTTGCCTGGTTGGCTCGTTACATAGCGGGCAATGTAATCTGGTTCATTAGTCACGTTATTGTCTGGACTGCAAGTAGCAGTGGTCACAATTTGTTTGTCTTGATACAGCAGCTTATCCTTTTTCCATTGTTTCGGCACAGCAATTTCCAACTGCAGATTGCTATTACACAAGGTATCGCCGTTTTTGTCTAAGGAAGCCATTTGAAAAAGCACTGTTTCACCGGACAGGTAGAAAGACTGATCGGTGTTGAGAGCCAAAACACCTTTCGAGTAATTATGATCAGACTTCAGCCACCAGAAATAGGATATGAATCCTCCTATTAATAAAGCAATCAACAATACTCCTACAAAAAGCTGCTGTCTTCGATTTGATCTTAAATCACCCCAAAACCTGCTCACTTTTCTTGAGTTTCTTTTGTACCAAATGGCAAATCTTTTATGTCTAAATATTTTCATCTAGCTACTGCAAATATCGTGTATTATGTTACTAGCTGAACAAAACTCCGCCACACACTAACTTTTTACCACACCGCCCACCAATAAATTTTCTTACCAGATGAGACTGGATCGACATTGATCACAAAACCAGTTTCAGAAATATCGCTCACCCACACATCAGCCCGATATTCTGGTGTCAAATTAATTGTAGCTGGCGCTACTTTCCAATCTTTATCAACCCTAATGGAAGTGGCGGTGGCGTAAACACTCCCTCGCGCTTGATCACTGGCGGCAAAGCGCTTGGCGGCAATTTGATCTTCGGCGATCACCCCACCGCCAGCGGTTAAAACTAACTTGCGATTGAAAATTTCAATGTTGCCGGCATTATAGCCATTTTGTAATTTTAAGGGTGAACCATTAACGGTGGTAATCTCATTCTCTGTGCCACCAATGCTGAGCATACCAGCCATCATTTTGTCCGTAGCAGCCACGGTTTGCGCTGTCAGCATCCCAAACACGCTCATGTTGGCTGAGTTGACTACCACTGGTTGACCGTTGACCGTGCTGACAGATAACAAATCGGTTAGTTCAGAATCTAGTTGCACATCACTGTCACCCAAGACTTGCCCCAAGGAGACACTTGTGCTTTCTCCCCCATACCAACTCACATTGACAAACATCATCACTGTTTCCACATTGGGGCTAGATGGAACCAGCACTCGGCCGATAATCCAGCCAGCCGTTGTAGCCTTGGCCACTGCCCCAGGTTTTGAAGGTGAAATAGCTAACAAATCACCTGGTTTAACCTGTCCATAGGCTGGGTCAAATAACACCGGCACCCTGCCTGCCAAAGCAATCGGCACCTGCTTGACTGCCAAACAGCTGTCCAACCGGTCATCAATTGTTTGCAGGGTGGTGGGAGGGAGCAGTGCTTCCAACTCAGAGATGCTCATTTCTTCCAATATCGATCGATTGTCGACCGTGGCTAAGCTCGCGCTGCCCGAGGCGGGCAGCGCTTCTGTTACATCAGCTTGCGCCTCTTCGACTCCCTCTTGTTCCAGTTTCTCCTGATCCGATTGCTCCTGATCAATTTCCTCTTGTTCAATCAAAACCATCCGCCAGTATTCTTCTTGTAAAAGCTTAAGCCTTTGCTCTATTTTGCCAGACTCACTGCTGGTCACAGCGGTACAAATGTCATCAAGAAAACTACTGCCTCCCAAAATAATGCCTGGCCTGCTAGAAACCACCCCAATGATTTGATCGCGGTGTGCACTATCGGCGATATCCACCAAGGTGGAAGCTGGTGCATTTTCGTCTGGTTCGACAATCATCACCACTTCACCTGGGTTAAGGGCTGCATTAAGGGTAGGATAGTTTTCAGCCAAGTCAGATAAAGTGGTGGTCAGAGCACCGTTCGATTCATTTTGTCCCGAAGCAGTGAAGCGGAACCGCTCGCTAGCATCAGTGAAAATTTCCAGGCGATTATTAGTGCTGTCAAACTGCATATAGCTGTCGGCGCTGTCATCCACGTCAAATATTATCTGCTGATCTGCATAGAGTGAGACGTTGGCGCCATCAGCAATTACCACGGCACCTGTTCCAGAAGGGTCAAGCGTAAGATCAAGATTTTCAAAAGCTTCGCCAGAACGAATCGTCAGCGGGCCATAGGCCTCAATCAGGCTAGCGGTTTGATTAGTCAACACCAAGTCATAAGCCATACTCACATCACCCGCCGCCGTGAATTCATGAGGAATCGCGCTGGTGATTTTGGCAGTGCCAACCAAGAAAATACTCGAACCGCTGTCGTAGATACCCAATAATCTACCTGTGGTATCGGCGTGGGCACCCAGATTAATCCGAAACAAATCACCAGAAGACGTCGCAACCGCAGATGGGGTCCAATCCAAATCTATCAAACCCCCCGTGGATAAGCTATTGGACACAGAACTGACATTCATCGCAAAGCCGGTAGTCAACCCATCAGCGCTAATATCAATCACCTCACCGGTGGTCACCGAGTCACCAATCAGCTGCAACACACGGGTGGTATCACCACTGACTACTTCTAACTTAGAATCAATCGTGGAGGTACCAATCCCCACATTACCGCTAAAGGCCGCAATTGCCCCAGAAAATGTTGACGGATCATAGCCCACACCTAATAACTCGTTAGAGGCCAGGTAGAGATCGTCACCGGCCGTGGTAGGATAAAGATTGGTGCCGCTTTTTGAAAAATAACTTGCTCCCCCACCGGTCAAGTCATCCCAAGTTGAACCATTGTAGAAATATAGATTGCCGTCGGCGTTGGTGTAGACATCACCCAAAACTGGTGAACTGGGTGTCGAAGTAGAACTTAATCTCACAGCTCCCGCGACAGTCAATAATCTAGCTGCAGTGGAGGTGCCAATTCCCACATTGCCACTAAAGGCAGCTACGGCATTTGATAGAGTGGTTGGATCATAACCTACACCCAACAGCTCGTTAGAGGCCAGGTAGAGATCGTCACCGGCCGTGGTGGGGTAAAGGTTGGTGCCTGTCTTTGAGAAGTAGCTCGCTCCCCCACCGGTCAAGTCATCCCAAGTTGAACCATTGTAGAAATATAGATTGCCGTCGGCGTTGGTATATAGATCGCCGAGAGCCGGACTACCAGGTGTAGAAGTGGAGTTCAATCTAACCGCCCCCTCCACAGTTAACAAGCGTGGCGTAGTCGTCGTGCCGATTCCCACATTGGCCGACATTAAAGCGAGTTGATCTACCGTGTCACTGGTAAAGACAATCCTTCCATCAGACGCACCAAGACCAATCCAACCAGTACTTTCCACCGCTAAACCAGTGCTATCAATCGTTTTGTTTAAAAAAGTTTCCGTGCCCGCGAGGGTAGCCAAAGTGCCAGTCGTCGGCAAAGTCAGAGTTGTGGTGCCAGTGCTAGTCAACGTCACGTCATTGGCACCGCTGAAAGCAATCGTGGCGGCTGGGATAGTCAATGTACCCGTAGTATTTGTCACAGTCAGGCCGGCCACTTTTTCAGCATTAAAAGCGTATGGTACAGCAGTAAATCGCACCCGCGGATCCATTTCACCATCGTTATTAAAGTTGATCGACAAATAAATATTATCAGTGTTAAAGTTAACCGATCCCGGCAAGGCTTGGACTTCGCCCAAGGCAACTCTAAAGATGCCATCTTGAACTGACACCTGATTGGTGGTCGTTCTGGTTTCTGTCCAGATAGCAGTGCCACCGGAATCAACATCATAGAGCTTAAACTCAAAATCATAGTTACCATCGGTGACATTGGTGCCATCTGAGTTGACAACTTTCCCCTGAAAATTAATCTGTTTGTTGATGCCAGTAGCAGCTTTCGTGGGAACTACAGTGATGAGAAACCAAAAAATAACCACGCCAAAGATTACAACCCAAGCGGCCGGTTTAAAAAATCGGAATAAAAATAATCGCTTGCAACGATTAACCATTGCAGATTCAGTCTATCACTTTCAGAAGAGGTTCGAAACATAAACTTGAATAACAGAAGCGGTCAAATACGACCCTCCTTAACAACTCTCTGCAGAGGAAATGTTGGTTGTTGAACTGTGCTAAAAAACGGCAGCAGCCACCAGCGTGATGGTTTCTGAATAATCGGTGGAGGCAGGAGTCAAGCTGGAGATCTTGCTTTTGACTAACAGCGAAGCCCTCCCCGCTGCTATTTCAGCATTAGAGCTAGTTAAGATTTCACTCAAAGCGGCCGCAGGTCCTCCCACCACGTCGCTGGTACCATTGTAAGGACTTACGGCAATTAATGGCCCTCCAGAGGTTTCAGATAAAGCATCGGCTCGAAGACCAAAACCCTCTTGTTGCCCTGTCAAATCACCAGAGTAGGCGCCAATTGTATGACTGGCCACAGAGCTTTCCAAACCCTGGTTAGCACCCGCCACATAAACATATGCCCCATAGTTGGCATTTGTTGCTATATCCACCCAAATTTTATCTGTAGCTGTTGTCACAGAACCTACCGAGAGTGAACCAATATCCAAAATGTATGGTCCAGCTGTTTCGGTATCGGTGGCGGCCACATCCAAATCAAACGACAAAGTTAAGTTGGTGGTGCTAGCCGTTGCTTCTGGCCCCCACGGCCCTTCGGTATAATCACCCTGTCTCGCTTTGACCTTAATCTTGTACTGGGTATTACTGGTTAAACCAATCGCATACTCACCGCTCGCTCCTCCCCAAGCTGCATAAGTCTGCCAATCTTCTGCACCCAAGACAGCGCCAATTGTGTTATCACTTTGTACATACTCTGTCGTCACCCAATTATCATCGCTAATCGCAATCGCATACTGGGTATCTGTGGGGTTGCTCGCTGTAGCAAGAATAAACTGCAGCTTGTCATAGTCATTACTAACATTGGTGAAAGTTGGCGCCGGCGGCGTGCTAATCATCTGCACTGGCATTAATCCAGACCAACTCAGCAACGTCCCCACTCCCATCTCAGCACCCGCTTGCTCGCCAGCAATTCCTTCCATTTTGTACAGGGTGGAGGCAGATTCTTCTGTACCACCACTACCAAAAGTATACGAGTCAAGTTTGTAAGTATTGCTCGCCGGCACCGCCAACAGCATTAGTAACAACATTGTCCGCCGGAGCTTGGGCACGATATGCATATCTCTATCTTAACTGATTACGCCACTGCTCAACAGGCTCTGTTTGCAGTGAATCAAGCAATTGCTGAGCTGCTGATTTAATTTCTGCATCAACCCTGTGAAGATCGGAAAAAGCGACAACGGTCAACACCGGTGGCTGAAAAATAAAAATCGTTAATTCTGAGTTTGCTTGATAGGCGCGAACTTCACCTAAGGTAGAAACAAAATCAACGGGCTGATAATCTTCAGATTGTTCTCTCAGAATAATGCCTGAGTGTTCGTCTAAGCTCACTAATTCTGGCAAATGGTCTGCGTGCACGATCAACACGCCATCCGGGTCATAAAGACTGGCGCGTAACAAACATGTTCCCGTGCCTTCCTCCTGTCTCACAGAACTGAAGGATAACGGCATCGAGAATGAAAAACAGTCAGTCCTAAATACTTCACCTGCGGGATTTTCTAAAGTTTGCAGTCGACCACCATATTCGCCGGATGACTTCATCTGCTCAAACCGATCTAACGATTGGTCAGAAAGTTCATCATCGCCAAGGTTTATTACCGGCTGATAAATCCACCAGTATAAGACTACTCCCATCACCACAATCAAAAATAATACAAGACTGGCAATGACTAAATACTTCTTCATGGATGCTTTTCTGGCAGATTGCCCGCTTTTTTCTCTGGGATAGCACCTGCTCTCTGCCGCTGACGTTTTTTCATCAAAATTAACAGTGTAGAGATTGCCAAGGCAGTTGCCAATAACACCCCTATAAAAAGTGGATTAAGGTATAAAAAAGATGTTTGATAAATAAATGGCGTCCGTTCTTCACCAGCTGAACCAGTAATATTAACCGTCACTAGATCAACTGGAAAAATATTAGTTTCTGTTTGGATAGGTTGCGACAAAATCCGTTCTCTTCCTGGCAAAATATAGAGTGAAGCTTGGTTGATGGTGCCTTGGGCAACTAAATTATCGAGCAAACCCTTCATTGCCACTGATCCCCTTGGTTGAACGTGAATGTTGCCATTATTTCTGAAGCTCAATTGGATTGACTCTGGCAACTGAAATGCTACTAACTTGGGCAAACCCATCACATCGGTTAAAGACAAGTTGTACTGTTCACCACCAAGTTTGGAAATTAGCAATAATGTAGCTAACGCAGGCTGGATTAACTGCTTGCCAATCACCCGTTCCGTCACATTTCTGACCACGACTGCCAAATAAGTGCCACCCGGATTTAGTCTGCTGTGATTGATGATCGTCGCGGTAATTTCTCTGGTTGCTTGCGGCTCCAACACAAACCTATCAACTGAAAAAGTTAAGTATGGCAAAGTTTGATTAGCCGCGCCAGAAAATAACTCATATGAAATTTTTCCAGACAGGTTTTCCTGATCAATTGAGGTAGGTAACAGTTCCAAAGTCACGGGTTGACTAGTTTTGTTTGTGACTGCAAATTCAGCAATGACTTTAGGAACATCATCTGCCAAGACTATCTCCTGGTATGCTGGAGCAATCTCCAATGACTCATTGGCTCTAACTACGGTCACAGAAAACGCCAGTAAGCAAAGATAAAAACCAGCAACTAAATATCTCATAACTCTAATGATTTTGATGATCAAATTAACGCTTCAGCTTTTTCTTTTTCAAATGCCGAATGAGCAAATAAGTGGGTAAGATGATGCCAACCATCACTAGGGCGATCAATAAGCCTGCTATGATCATCAACTTCCACGGCACTACCCAGAATGAGACTGTGGCTTGAGTGGGAATGTCTTTGCTGCCGTCATCATAAATAAAGAGCGAGGTGGCATTAAACTTGCCAATCTTGAATCGATCTACTTTAGAAAAATCCCAATCTAGCTTTATTGTTTCATTACCTGCTTCGTCTGTTGTTGTCACGTACTTTGGAAAACCATCATCCCACTGCACTAAAAAAGTACGCTGTGAGCCAGGTAAGATCAGTCCTTTAGTAGGATTTAGTGGCATCGCTGCTAAATCTTTGGTGCGCTGACCATCAATGAAGATGTCTCCAAGTGGCATTGCTTGGACATTGCCAGTATTTTTAATCGTCACTGCAAACTCAATTGGCAAGTATTCATATAACCGTTTGCTGACAGTAAATGACACAAGTTCTAGTTGACGTTTAGCGAGAGGTGAGTTGACCTCTGTTAAGACTAAAATAGCTGGCACTCCTGAGATTAGCGATTGACCTTCTTCTATTTCTACTTCTCTTTGTCTTTCCACTAAAATCGCATAATAATAACCAAGGGCGGCTGACTGGGGAGGAGAAAAAGTGATGGGAATAGTCTTCCATTCTCCTGGCCCAACTCTAAAGTTATCTTCAGCAAATTGAAACCAATCCTGAGCTTCATCTGTTTCAGCAAAATCTTGAATAATTGGGGCATCGCCAGCAACATTAGCCACAAAAGTAGCAAGTCTTAGCTGTAAGTATTCAGGATCTGTACCATTGTTTCTGATCTTAATCGAACCACTGGTGGTAGTACCAGGATCGGTGACTAAGTTAAGGCTAATTGGTGAGAGTGTCAGGTTAACTGGCTGCACGGCTGGGGGAACAGGCGTGGGAGTGGGTTGGGGAGTAGCTTGATCAAACTGCTGCGCATTCAATTGTCCTTGAGCCGATTCTGTGGTAGTAGACTCTGATTGCTCTACCTGCGCCATCACACCATCAAGTGTCAACCAAAACCCAAATAGAAAAAAAAGAGTGACCAACCAGCGCATGACACAACTATCGCACACAGTATTAATTTTTTCTAGAGGAAATCATGCCTGGCGATGACTAACCTAAAAATGCCCAGCTGCAACAACTGTTAAGGTATCAGTGTAATCTGTGGCAGCCTGAGTCAGACCAGAGATAGCCACGCGAGGTTTGAGCGTCACCACATCACTAGCAGTTGGAGCTGATGCAGTAGCAAATTCTGTAAACGTGGTACTGAGCGCACCGCCGTAATCTGAATCACCTGTGCCATTGTATTCAGCATCAATTGTAGGCGAGCCAGAAGTAACATTGGCATCCAACACATAGCCTTCTGTGCCCGCACTTAACTGCGATGGAGTATCATCAACTGTGCCCGTGGTAGCAATACTATCACCAGTGACAGTGGAATTGAGGGCGGCATTAGCACTCTTGACCCAACCCACCCAACCATTGGAAGCGTTAGTAACAATCGTCACAGATACTCCGGTACCAGATGTGATAGAACCAGTGCTCAATGTACCTAAAGCCTGAGTATTGGTACCAAGCGCAAAACTGAACGTGGAAGGAACGGTGGCAGTAATTGACACTTGGTCTTCTCCTGAACCGACAACGGCTGTGGCATAACCCGCGACATCGATTTCTGCATCCGCAGAAGTGGTAACTTGTATCGTGCCAGTCTTATCTGTTCCTGCAGTGCCGGTAGTCAATGTTGTGTTGTTATTAAAGTTAAAACAATATAAGCTGGTATCTGAGATATCGGTAATTGGGAAGGTGACGGTCTGAGAAGCAACGGCGGATGCAGTATTAATACCCGGCATCGGAGAGGCACCCAGAGGTAAGTTGGAGGTGGACACTGTCCAGTTACCAGCGGTACCACCCACAGTAAAACCGGTTGGGAATGTTACCTTAACTTTTGCATCAGCGCTACCGGTTGTCGTCATCTTCAAACATACCGTGCCACCAGTCGCAGTGCTGGCAGTCATTCTATCTAATCTCAAAAATGCCTCAGCCAATTGAGCGGCATATGAAGGGGATGCTGACAATCCAAAAAACACAGTCACCAACCACAGAACGACAAATGCCTTGGTATATTTTGCCAAATTCATAATTGAGTTTATTACAGACTATTTGAGATCAAGAGTCAATAGTGCTTAATAGATCAATTTTAGACTTAACTATAAATTAATTAACCCTTTTATGGATGAAATTTAGAGTAGACAGGAGTATACTTACAGCATGGGAATGTTAGTTAATTACGTTCAAAAGCTTCATCACCTCAAACTCACCAAGTTAGAAATTCAAGAGATCTGTCAAGCCGTTGGTTGGTCTAAAGCAGATATTTGGCAAGCTATAATTGAAGTATACAAATTGCCCCCACCACCGGTTGCACCAGCTCCAAAATTTGCCTCTCTTTCCACCGAGGGAACTGACCAGTCTGCTCTAACCACCAAAAAACCTCGCCAGGGCTCATTTAGCCTCTGGATCGCGTTTGAGTATATTTTGTTGTTCATTAGTCTGTATGTGATGGCAATTTCTTTAGGCTTACTGTGGAGCGTTTTTGTACGGCGGTGGTTCCCTGACTTGCAGTTAGAACAATACAACTCTTCATATAACGAAAGCTTATCGATGATGCTTAATAGTATGGCTGCGCTAGTTGTTTCTTGGCCGTTGTTTAGCTTTTTCTTTTACGACATCAAGAAAAAAGAAATTTCTTTAACTGGAGTGAGAGATATTATTTCCAGGAAAATTTTGATTTACCTAACGTTGGTGGTCACTTTCATTGTTATGACCATCAATTTAATCACCGTCATCAACGCCTTTTTGTCTGGCTCCATCACTACTCAATTTATTGCCTTAACAGCGATTATATTAAGTATCAGCGGCACGATTTTTTGGTATTACCTGGGCCAAGTCAGACAAGATCGGGCATTGCAACAAACATAAAATTACATGAAACAAACCAAAATTGGCTTAACCCTCATTAGTTTATTGATCATCATTTCGGTGGGTTATGCTTTTTCCATCACCGGCGGGCCCGCGGCACAGCGCCAGCGTCAAGTTGATCAACGCAAACTAAACTACATAAGAGACGTGTCCTATCAAGTCTTTGACTATTACTTCCAGAAGGAGCAACTGCCGGAATCACTAGAAGACACAAAATCAGGCAAAACGGGGATGGTTCAAGATGAATTTACACTTGATCAACTTACCTATAACATCCTATCCTACAACTCGTTTGAAATTTGCGCAGATTTCGTAGCGGAAGTGCCTGGCAACAAAAAAACAAGTTACAGTGATGCCTGGGAAATCATCAATGCCCCGCACGCCGCGGGCAATGATTGTTTTACCTTCAGAGTCCACAACTGATACCAATCAAACCGACGGATCACTCCTACCACTGCTATATTTCCCGATCTGTTTCCCAATCGTAAGCATTTACAGCAAGCTCATTTGCACACCAGCATTTTTCTGCGGAGTAAAAGAAAAATCCACTGGGCACTCAATTAACCGGTTCCACTTATTGCGAAACTTAACCATGCCGTTGCGCAAGCCATGATCATATAAATCCCGAGTGACACTGACGTCCTGCAAACAATACTTCTCCAGAGACTCCCAGTTTTGAGTTTGATAATACTTAATTGCATCAAGCCCATTGCCAGACTTGCCAATACCCAGTGTTTCTTGCGCCACCGCATCTAAGCCAATTCTATGTCCAGCGCTGTTCTTGATGCGCATCATCAAGTCTAAGGTGGGAATTGAGGTGATCTCGCCGGTGTAATGAGGCAATAGTGTTTGCATGTCAAAGCCATCAATATTAAAGCCTATCACCACATCCGCTTTTTCTAGCAATGGGAAAAGATTAGGCAAATCATCCTCAAAAAAACTTTTCATTTCGCCTGGTCCAGATTGCCCTTCCCGCACACAGACTCCCACAAAAGAAACGCCCAACCTGTCCGGAAAGTAACCCCCAACTTCTTCAAATGTTTTTTTGGTTTCCACGTCTAAAATAACTTGCAACATTCTCTGGCTTTCTAAGATGTTGATTTCAATTGATTAGTCGCAGACATCAAACATGCCGTTCGTCTGATCAGAAAAACAGTCGTCACAAATTTGATCAATTCCGGTAAGTTATCAGGCAGTCGCGTCTGCAAACTTGCGTTCAACTTCATCCCAGTTTATCACATTAAAGAACGCGGCAATATAGTCGGGTCGTTTATTTTGGTACTTGAGGTAATATGCGTGCTCCCAGACGTCTAAACCTAAAATGGGTGTATTACCCTGCATAAATGGTGAATCTTGGTTGGCGGTGGCATATACATCCAAAGATCCATCTTGAGTGACCACCAGCCACGCCCAACCTGAGCCAAATTGGCCAACAGCGGCATCGGAAAATTTCGTTTGAAAGTCTACAAAGCTGCCGAAGGAATCATCGATTTTCGTAGCCAGCTCACCTTTTGGTTCAGCTGATGCCTGAGCTCCTAACACTTGCCAAAAAAGTGAGTGATTAGCGTGGCCGCCGCCGTGGTTGCGCACCGCCGTGCGGATGTCTTCTGGGACAGCATCGATACCGCGCAATAGTTCTTCAACTGATTTGGAAGCCAAATCGGGATACTTTTCTAAAGCTGCGTTTAATTTATCAATGTAAGCCTGATGATGCTTGCCGTGATGAATCATCATCGTTTTTTCATCGATGTACGGCTCTAATGCATTAAATTCATATGGTAATTTTGGTAAGGTGTGCATTTTTTCCCTTTCAGAAAATTGGCAATTTGTTACTCGGCTTAAACTCTTAACTAACTCAGGCCCATGGCATGCCCCTTAAATCGACACGCTTTGCCCGCAAAAATCCGTCTCGCCCATTTCATCAACGCTGATCGTGCCGCCCACCATACCAAATTTGGCTAGACGGGTCAAGCCGGCACCTATTCGTGAAATTCTGAAGTGATGCGCCTTTGTAGTCCTGCGGATCATGCTGTCATGAATTACCGAAGTTTGACAAATAAAAAATCCAACCCCCTTTTGAAAAGAGGGTTGGATAATCTTGTTTTTCAAGAATAAATCGATTTATTCGATAGAACACAATTTATTCACGATCGAGTTACTCTCACCATTCCTATTTGTGTTTTTTCGTCCATTCCTCAAGTTCCTTAGCAATTCTTTGCGCTTCTTCTTCTGTTACCTGTTGAGTATCGGGGTCACCTGAACCACCCTTTTTTCCTTCGTCCTTTTTCCCCTCATCGTTTTTCCCAAATTCTGTTTCAGTTTTTCCTATCATATACACATCCGTTACTTATTACTAAACGCAGTATAGCAGAAAAGTCTTTTCAAACCACAGGGAAATCAAATCACCACTCAATCGACCAACCTTTGCAAAGAATCGGGCTAAGCATCTACCAAGATTCGACCCATTATTCCCCTTAATAATTCCAATCCAGAAAATACCACTCACACGTTGGGTTTAAGCATCCCACACAGTACTTGATCAGAAAAATTCCGCTCACTCCTCAAATGCACTCTGCCCTGCCTGATCTCCAGACTCATCCACCCCCGTTGCCGCTTCATCCACAATCCGCCGCAACTCAATTATTCTATCGCGGCCGGTCGTTTTCAAAAATTCCTTAACATTTAACCGATCAAACTTTTGGTGCGTAGCCAGTGAGGGTAAAAATTGTTGCATCGCCAAATAACCCGTTGCGCCGCTTTCCAGGCTGGTGCGCAATTGTTCTTTGAAATCATCGTACTGCGTGTCATGAGCAGACAATATCCAAGGCACATCAAGCTCGGCAGTCACCGTCACCGCTCCGATTGTGTCCAGTGGGTACTCAAGCGCAATTAAATCACAGTAATTGCGTAGTTGTTGAATCGCTTGCAATTGCAACTGTTGAAAAATCTGCTTGTATTCTTTTTCCGTACCTTCCACATAAATCACCAGATCAAGCAGAAAATCAATACCTTCGTGTTGGCAGTAATCATGAAGCTCAGCCACCATCTGTCTTTTGGTAGCCGCTTCTGTTTCCGTGGGGTTATAAATCAACTGTAATTTTGCCACCCCATAATTATTGCGAATGGCTTCCACCCCCCAGCCTGGAACTAAGATCGGCACAGACAAAGGATCGTGTTCGGTAGTCTGACGTTCTAAACAAAAAAGCGGTGCCGCCACCTCTGCCTTGCTGTACAAAGCTTCATAACCTAACTCTGGACTGAATACCACGCCCGTTGCCTCCGACGAATACAGCCCGGCTAAATCCTGTAAAAAGAGTTCCAACAGTAAGTTGTCATCTTCGACGCCGATCTGCAAATGCATTTGATCGGCAATCTGGGTAATTTGATCTAAACCAAGTAAAGCAAAGCGCTGGTGGTGAGAAATGGCAGCTAATCGCACCCTTTCAGTATACCAAAGCTAAACCGTGAGCTCTGCGGCAAAAAAATGACGAGGCGTCATGATGAAAGACCCGATTGATCGACGCCAACTTCAGGCTAATCGGAGCATTCACATCGCTTGTGACTGATCATCAGCAGTAGCGAGCGGAAAGCACAAAGCTCTAAACAGCCAACCGCCAACTAATTAGCCTCGGCTGCCACCCCCGTCTCGATTACCGCCCCGATCGTTGCTACGATCTTGGTAGCCACTTCGATCTCGATGATATCCGCCGCGATCTCCGCCGCGATCACCACCACGATGGTCGCTGGATCGATCACCCCGATATCCACCCTGGCTATAACGACCCCCACCAGAACTACGGTGACCGCCATCATCGCGACCACCCCTAAAAGTAGGTTTGTCGCTCCGATTTGACCTAGCAGCAGCAGCTTCTTCGGCAGAGAGCATGCTCAGTTGGATTTTGCCGTCTTCTTTGAAGCCAGCAATCCGCACATGCACCGCGTCACCAAGATGTACTTGATCAGCTGCGTCTTTGACATAGTCGGTGGACATTTCCGAAACGTGTACCAAACCTTCTCGGCCTGGTAAGTACTCCACAAACGCGCCGTAACTTTCAACCCGAGTGACTGTACCTTCAAATTCTTCACCTACCTCCACCACGCGTACCATGTTGCTAATGATGTTGCGGGCTTTGTTGATCGCTTCCTGATCTGGAGAAGAAATGTTGACAATACCAATGTGTTTCTCGGTATCTTCTTCAATGTCAACTTCGGCGCCAGTCTGCTCAATGATGGACTTAATCATCTTGCCCGATGGGCCGATGATTTCGCCAATTTTATCGGCAGGCACCGTGATTTGTTCAATCTTTGGTGCATAAGGTGACAACTCTTTCCTCGGCTCACTGATCGTCTTCATCATTTCAGCCATGATGTGATTTCTGCCTTCTTTGGCTTGATCCAGAGCTTGCACCAACACATCGCGCGGAATTCCCTTCAGCTTGATATCCATCTGAATCGCAGTAATACCCTCACTGCTACCGGCGACTTTGAAATCCATATCACCAATGTGATCTTCTAAACCTTGGATATCAGACAAAACGACGTACTTCTTACCGTCACTCATTAAACCCATGGCAATTCCTGCCACCGGCCGCTTGATTGGTACTCCAGCTGCCATTAACGACAAAGTTGAACCGCAGACAGAAGCCTGTGAAGTTGAGCCATTGGAGCTCATAATTTCGCTGACTACATGAATGGCGTATGGAAATTCTTCTTGTGAAGGAATCATCGGCAAGAGGGCACGTTCTGCCAGAGCACCGTGACCAACTTCGCGGCGTTTAGGCCAACCAATCCGACCAGCTTCACCAGAAGCAAATGGCGGCATGTAGTAATGATGCATGTAGTGTCTAACTTCCTCGCCCTCGATGCTTTCGATGAGTTGACCAAGCCTTGGTGAACCCAAAGTGGTAATCGTCACTGCCTGTGTGGCACCACGTTTGAACATGGCGCTACCATGGGTGTGTGGAAAAACGTCTACTTCTGTCCAAATCTGGCGAATTTGATCGGTTTTTCTGCCATCTGGCCTTTTGCCGGCCAAAATCATGTCTCGTCCAGCTTGTTTGGTGGCCATATACAATGCTTCTTTAACCTCAGCTTCAGTAGACATGTCATCTGCTTCAGTCAAACCAGCATTCAGCTTCTCCAAAACTTCAGCGATTAGGCCTGCGCTCAAATCATCAATTTCTAGCTTGCCTTGCTTCTCCACGATCGACACTACTTGGTCGTTATACTTGGATTGGAGCAGTTTGGTCATTTTAGCAATTTTTGCTTCGTGAGTGGTGTCTGCCTCTACTAAATCCACCTTTTCTTTGCCCACGGCTTTCACAATCGCCAACATGTCTGTGCAGACTTGACCCAACAACTGCTGAGCTTTTTCCAAACCATCTACAATCACCGCCTCAGAGACTTCATTGGCGCCAGCTTCCACCATTACCACCGCGTCACCATTACCGGACACAATTAGATCAAGATCACTCTGGTCTTGTTCTTCTTCAGTAGGATTAAAAATAAACTGCTGGTCTTCTTTGCGATATGCTACCCGCAGTCCAGCGAGCGGTCCATCAAACGGAATTTCCGAAATCATCACACCGAGAGCACTACCAAGTAGCGCCATCATGTCTGGCTCATTGACGCCATCATATGAAAAAACGGTGTTGATAACCTGCACTTCGTTGGTAATTCCCTCTGGAAAGAGTGGTCGCAGTGAGCGGTCAATCACCCGAGCCTTCAAAATCGTGTCATCACTTGGCCTACCATCACGCTTCACCCAGCGTGAACCTTTAATAATGCCCGCCGAGTAAAGTTTTTCAATGTACTCTACAGACAAGGGAAAATAGCCCAAGTTGACTTTTCTGCCTAAGGCTACGGTGGTGTGCACGACGGTGCCACCACAAGTGAGCAGCACCGCGGCGGCGGCTTGCTCGGTGAACTTACCAATTTCCACGGTCATTTTTTTATCACCAACCGTGATATCTTTTTTGTATGTCTCCGGATATTTGGGATATGACATATCATTCTCCTAACTTAATAGAGAAAATCATGCGAGGAGAATTCTAAAGAGAAGTGACAATCTTACTTATTGGTCAAGGTGACCGCAGTCTTCAGGGCAAGATTCTCAGCTCTCTTGAATAAACTCCAATGCCGATTTCTGTTGTTACTGAGTGGCATTATAGCATAATTTAGGCTAATAAAGATCTTTTTGTGGAATCATCGATCTATTTGATGATAAAATGCTTGCCACAGGGTGTATACTTTGTATTAGTAATAATCAGAGGAAAATTATGCCAATTGGAAATAGTGAAACGCCAAGAGACTATTCGGCTTATGGACGACCTGATTCAGAGAGAATACTACAAAGCTCCATACCAGGTGCTAAACAACCTGAAGGTTTGTCCATGGAGCTTGGGATAGCAGAAGCACTGAGAAAGTTCGGGAAAGTAGTCCTTGACGCGCTGGCCAATTTGAAGAGAAATTAAGATACTACCTAAAATTTATCTAAACTTCGACACAACTTGATTCAGGCAGTTTGGAAACACCCAGTTTTGTGGCCGGAATTTAGCAACCTATTATTCTTGAGTAGGTCGGAGTGATTTGACGGGGTCTGTGGCACCACGCATAAACTCTCTTCTTGAGGACATTTGTTCTGAGCCAACTGTCTTCAGAGGCCTCATCGCGTTGGATCTATGAGAGTGTTCTGCTTCCATTGCTTTTCTTACTATGTCTCGACGATCTTGTCGAGGTTTTTCAAGTTGAACATCTCCCGATGACGGAAATGGTCTTCGTGCCGTATCTCGATTACCCACCATTTGTGTGGGCTGACCAGCAGTCATTTCTTTTCGATAATTGTAACCAGATTGCGCGTATGCCTCACCGTCTGGAAGAAATGTTAATCCCAGACCCACCAGCAAAGCCATTACTCGTTGCACTAACTTTGTTCTTCTAGGTTCTTGAACTTGAGACTCATTGGGAACAACCATTTGGTCTAAATCAACGGGAAGACCTGTAACTTTCCCAAAATTATTTTCTGCGCTGTTCATATTTTCCTTTCAAGTAGGTGCTACTCACTATCCTAAACTCTCAATAACTCGTATATTATAGGTCATTATTTTGCCCAATGTCAACGTGTAGATCTTCTAGTCATTAATGTAGAGAAATTCACCCAACCAGGGATGATCAAGCATTCGCCCTCTGGCCGTGCCCGCCGTACAGACTTTGATAATTAGACTAGACTTCTGCTAGTTCTTCATCAACCTGCTCTTCAGACTCTAATTCACAATCAGTCACTGCATTAACATCATCGAAATCACCCTCATTATTGAGCTCTTGCTCCACATCAAGATCGGCCGACAGGTTTGAATCCGTATTGTTTGACTCATCCGTTTTTTGATCATCTGGGAACTCCCTAGACAATTGCAGAGCACCCCTCAGAACCAAGATTGCTGCAATCAATACCAATATTTCTGTAGTCAAATTGGGGTGATGCTGGTCTTTATGGGATTGTGAATTCTTCTCGGCTAAATCCTGGTAAACCATGCGGATCAATTCGGCTAACCCCTCACCTGAACCAGTTTGCACAAATTCCTGATCGAGCGGATTAGTCGACTGCAAGCCACTTTGCGAACTAGGTCGATCTAATCCTTGATTAGCCAATCTCGTCAGTACTAATCCGGCAACACCTTGTAAAAATTTTCGGCGGGTGTAATGAAGATTTGACAAATTGGTCTTGTCATCAACTTCTACAGTTTTCATCAACCTCTCCTATTCCCTCAATTTTGCTAATTATTGAGTTCGTCTAGAACATCGTAGCGGCCAGGAATATGAAATTGTTGGCAATCAATTCTGCCACGCAATCTATAACTCACCAAGATTGGGCAAATGTTATCAACCCCAATAATTAAATCACTTACTTTTTCCATCAAATCATCACGCCCTGTCTTGTCAAGTGATTCTAATGAATATTTATGGTCTTCATGACCATATTTGCCTTGAATCCTAAATTGTAAAAATTCACACCGAGCGTCTAATATCCATCCTCTAAGCTTAGCAATTGCATTTGACCTACTTTTTATAAATAGTAGGTATTCAATTGGATCATGTTCAACAAAATACTCTGGAGAAGTTACTTTATTAAAATAAGATATGGCTGGAGTAGATACTATCTCCCACCATCGCTTTAACCCACTAGAATGAGTCTCCTTGGCAGGCTGTTGCGAAAATCTCTCTGGTGATTGCATGGAACGTTCAATTATTTGCTCAGACCAAGCCGTTCAATCAATTTGCGGTATCTTTCCTCGCTTCTTTGCAGCAAGAAATTGAGTAAACGACGTCTTTTGGCGACTTGTTTGAGTAAGCCTCTTCTAGAGTGATCGTCTTTCTTGTGTTGGCGCAAGTGTTCAGTTAATTGCTGAATCGAAGCACTCAATAAGGCCACCTGCACTTCTGGAGAGCCGGTGTCACCTTCATAAAGTTGATACTCTTTGATGAGTTCACCTTTTTGTAATTTGGTTAATGCCATGGTATTCCTTTCGCTTGAAGCGTATCCCTTGTTGGGTTCGTGTGGCCAAAGCGCGGCCAACCAACCCACAAAGTAACCATTAATAATTATTAGAGGCCGTATTATACTCTATTCGTCTTCTTTTTTGTAGGCAATGATTTTGTCACCAACCTGAAAATCTAGGCGGCGATTCTTAAAAGTAAAACCAGCTTCATTTTTTGTGTTGACGGCCTGAATTTCTTCTTTGCCGTGCATCATTGTTTTGATGACAGGATTAGCAATAATTTCTTCATTCCTGAACAAATGCAGCCAGTCACTCTTTTTGATTTGACCAGTCTTGACTTTGATACCAGCAATCCGCTCACCCTTCATTTCAAAAATCTGTTCTATTTCTGCCTCACCGGTGACTACTTCATCAATCGTGCTATCCATCAACTTCAACATCTGCTTTTGCAGATCTTCAATCAATTTGTAGATCACGTCATATTCTTTAATTTTTACTCCCGTATCTTTGGCAAGTTGTTTGACTTGCTTCGGAACAGAAATATGAAAAGCGATGATCATCGCGTCACTCGCTTCTGCCAAATCAATTTCATGCTCGGTGACCGGCCCCACCCCGGAAGCAATTAACTGTACACTTTCTTCGTCCAAAGTTTGAATGATGGCCTCGAGCGTGCCTTTGACGTCTGCCTTAATGATCAAGTTTAACTTCTTTTGTTCACCAGCAAAGACAGAAAAATCAAGACCGGCAAACGGATTTTCAGCGTCTGCGGCAACCTCGTCACCGACAGTTGCGGGTTCTGGCTCTTTGTAAACAGCAGCTTGGTCATGCACCACTTCACCAATATCTGGCACATCTTTGAAACCAACAATTTCAGCTGGACTACCTGGCTTAACTTCCTGTAAAGCCCGCCCATTTTCATCAGACAACATCCTAATTCGTCCCTGAGCCGTATCTGTCATCACGTCCTGCCTGGGTTTGAGCGTTCCTTGCTTAACGATGACGCTCGCCACGGGACCGCGGCGGGTATCTTTGGCCGATTCAATCACCACTGCTTCTAGAGGGGCGTCTGGATCGGCGCTGTATTCATTGAGCTCGGCGGTGACGATCAATGTCTCCAAAAGTTGGTCGACGCCTTGACCAGTTTTCGCCGATAACTCCACAACCTCGATATCACCACCAAAACCTTGCACAACGATACCATGCTCAACAAGTTGAGCTTTAGCATTTTCTGGCATGGCATTTTTGACATCAATTTTATTGATCGCCACAATCACATCAACATCAGCTTCTTTAATGTGGCGAATTGATTCGATCGTTTGAGGCTTTACCCCATCATCGGCTGCAACTACTAAAACCACGATGTCGGTCACTTCTGCACCTCTTTGGCGCATTTTGTTGAAAGCAGCATGTCCTGGTGTATCAATGTAAGTTAGCTTTTGACCTTTAAACTCTACTTGGTAAGCACCAATGTGTTGGGTAATTCCACCAGCCTCTTTGGCTTGGACGCGACTGTGCCGAATGTAGTCAAGCAACGACGTTTTGCCGTGATCAACATGACCCATGATGGTGATAATTGGTGGTCTTTTTTGAACTGCCATGATGTAATAAAACCTCTCAATAACTTAGCCTTGTTCTGTCAATCTATTTTTATCTTGCTCCGCCATATCGGCTTCAAATTTTTCTACTCGTTTTTGCAAAATTGCTTTTTGCTCATCAGATACCTCTTCAAAAGCTTGCCATTTATCGGCGAACCTGGAAAGATCGGTGAGAGTGGTCAATTTGTGTTCAACCAACAATGTCCGAGTAGTCTCATCAATTCCTTCAAAGGTGTCAATTTCATACTCTTCTTCACCCGTCACTTCCGACTCAACTTTGCCTGTAGCAGATTTGACAGTGATCTTGTAACCTGTCAATTTAGCTGCCAAACGTACATTTTGCCCACCTCGGCCAATGGCCAAAGACAACTGATCATCAGGAGCGGTCACGACTGCTTTCTTCTTTTCCTGATTAACTTCAACTGTTAAGTTTTCTGCTGGCGCCAGCGCAGCCTTAAGCAACATCTGTGCATCTTCTGTGTAGGGAATGATGTCTAATTTTTCGTTATTGAGCTCTCGGATAACTTCTTGAACCCGCACGCCCCGTTGGCCAACACAAGAACCGACTGGATCAACGCCTTCTTGAGAAGAAGACACCGCTAATTTGGTACGAACGCCCGCTTCTCTCGCAATCAAGGTAATCTTGACAGCTCCAGACGCAACTTCCGGCACTTCACGCTCAAATAATTTTGCCACCAGTTCTTTGTCAGCTCTGGACACAATGATCACTTTACCACGATGTGTTTCTCTGATGGTTTTAATCAAAACTGACACACGGGAGTTCATTCTGTAAAATTCACCCCGCATCTGTTCCTCTGGAGGCATGTAACCTTGACCACGACCAATGTCCAGCACGACAGTCCGACCATCCATGCGCAGCACCTGGGCAGTCACAATTTCCCCTAATCGGTCTGAATAATCAGCGATAATTTGATCTTTTTCAGACTCTCTAATCTTTTGTAAAATCACTTGCTTGGCAGTTTGGGCGGCAATTCTGCCAAAACCAGCTGGCGTCACATCTTCTGACTTAGATTCATCCCACTTGGTTGCTTCTAAAGTCTCTTCATCTTTCTCTAAAATTGGCGCTTTCAAAATCACAGACTCTCCAGACTCACGATCTAGCCTCACAAAGTAATGCATTTCATCATCCAGTGGACCATACTGCTTGCGATAAGCCGAGACCAATGCTTGTTCAATCGCATCATAAATGGAGTCGACTGTAATTTTGCGCTCATTTGCAATTTGATTGATGGCAGCGGCAAATTCTGTTCTGACCACCCGTGAATTTGAATCTTGCATGTTACCCTTTAAATAAGTTTTTTGATGGCCAAACTGGCCTCAATTATTTATGTACAATTTTTTGTTTTTAAAAAGTAGTGAAAAAAAAGAGGCACTCTCATCTCAAGGCCTCTCTCACCACACCAGAGCTGATTATACTTTAAAAACGATCAACCTGCAAGTAAAGTACTTTCGTTAATTGTCGGTGATATGCCAACGGCAGCAGACCGCTCCGTCAGGTCAGGAACATGCTGGTAAATAAAGCTAGGCTAATCCCTGGTTCATATCTGCCCCTGCCACGAAACAAAACCAGCTAGTACCGCCGTTGACCGTAAACAGCTGCAATACATCAATGCCGCCCTCATAGGTTGTGAGGGTGGGCGCAGTCCCTCCAGCATATTTGAGCGTATTTGTCCAAGAAATGGTTTTGCTGCCACCTGAGCCCTGCGTGAGGATGACTGTGGCAGAACCTGCTTTGCCGCTGGCGGGCGGATTACTGATGGTCAATGCACAGCTCGCAGTCAGGGTGAGGTTAAATATGTTACCGGCCGCTAAATCAATTGTATAACTAGCGCCAGAATCGGCGGTCACCACCGTTTCACTATAATCTTTGATTTCAGCTTGGCTGATAACGTGATCGGCTGCATCAACATTGCCGGTTAAAGTGCCACCAGACAAAGGAAGATAGCTGGTTTTGTGTGTACCATCGCTCGCGTGCTCTACTCCCAAGTACTCATTCAAAACACTCCCCCAATTGCCATCATCACCGCCAACAGTAGGTAATCTTGCCATATTGCCTATTCTTTACAATCCATACTTGCCCCCACTATAAGGTTTACTTGAACCCAGATTTGATTGTTGCCAAACATTAAACCGCCTCAATAATCCCGAAATTCCCAGCAAAGAAAATGTAAACATACCTAAAAACACCAAAAATTCTTTTCTTGACATCTTGCGACGAAGTATTTTTTCGCATTGGTAAAACATAACTCATATCCTCAAAAACCGTCATTCATCATACTATAGCAACTCCCTTAATCAAATTTCAACTGGAAAAGTTCTCGTAATCGTTGATTGATGATTGACAGTCAAGTATACTAGAAAAAACAAAATCCTAACAATCCACAAATAAGATCGTCAACCATGCTTAGTGTCAAAATGCTGTCTGCTGCAGCAAGAACAGCGTCTAATTTAACGCCTCCAGTCTTGCCAAACGCATATTGGCCAATGTTGGAAAGTTCTGGGAGTCGCTTGGATTTCATTGGGGAGAATAACTTACTTGAAACTGGATCCGTGGGATACGCTAATGATGATGATTTAGGTGCGTGTGCCGTCTTTGACGGCGTTGGTCATAATTGGTTGCATTTTGATTATGATAGCAATTTATTACAAATTAATACAGAAGATACGTTTTGCATCTCCTTTTGGTTAAAAATAAATACGTTACCTCCTGTTCTTGGTAGTCCCTACGGATTTTGCCAAGGAACTGGAGGAAATAGAATAAATGGTATTTATGTGTTTGGCCCAGGTATTATTTGCCCCAGTGCTGCCATACAACTATCGTACTTTTATGGGTCTGGAGCAGCTGGTACAGCCGCTAACATTCTTTCAACCAGTCCACCCACAACAAACACGCCTTATCACATCACCATGGTAAATGACCCCGACGGAAAATGCGAATTTTTCATTGATGGAATTTCTCAAGGAGTTGGATATCCTAATCAGAATTACTCTTCTCGTTCTCCAAATTTGATTTTTGGTGCCCTAAATGAAGATTTTGCAACAAGTTTTTTGTTAAATCATAAAATTGCCAAGGCTGCTTATTGGAAAAACTATCTATTGTCTGAAGAACAGATAAGGTGGTTATATAACGAAGGTGCGGTGCGGCTTGATTCAGAAATACTCGCTCTCCAGCCTATTGTTTGATAACTTAAGCTAGGCATTAATCTTTATTATTTAGCCATTCTAGAAGTAACAAACCAGGAGTAGCTATGTAATGAGAATTTCCACAGCAAGTACAGATTAGCGCTCTTTACTTAAGTCTTTGTAAAGATGCTCTTCAAATAAAAGCGGTCAATGTTAATGGCAGCCAACATCAATAAAGTAAGCAAATATAGTATAATCAGCGGTCCTGCCACCAACAACTGATTAATGATATCCACTGTAGGCGTAATTACTGCTGCCAAAATGACAGCACCCACAATCACGTATCTTAAATAACTCCACATTTTTTTGACAGATATCTGCCACCAATTGTTGAGAATTAAGATAATCACCGGTGTTTGAAAAACAATGCCAAAAGCCAATAAATACCTGGCAATAAACGCGACATACTTGCTCGCTGAGAGCAAGGGTTGGATCTGTTCAGATCCCAGTTTTAAGAGAAATGATAAAGTTAGTGG
This sequence comes from uncultured Pseudomonadales bacterium, assembly GCA_964555515.1. Lineage (GTDB taxonomy): Bacteria > Patescibacteriota > Microgenomatia > UBA1400 > PJMF01 > UBA1388. The sequence goes on along the minus strand of CAZKSJ010000003.1, from coordinate 13,820 downwards.
CAAAGTCACTAAATAGGCAAATCCGACCCCCGCAATCATCAATATCAACGACAAACCACTCAACCACCAAATCATTCTGCTAATATCTTGATCAAAAACAGGCCTCAAATAACTGCCTGACAAATATAACAACAAAGGCAGATTTACTAAAAAACTAAAAATGACCGCTATCTGCATGCTTAAGTCAAAACCCTCGGTGGGACTCGCATAAAAAACCGGTGATTGCAATGGTGCTAGCAATAAACCGATCAACTTTTCCCTAATGAGGTATCCTATCACAGCAAAAAGAATCAACGACAATACATACCACAGCAAATAACCACGCAGTTCTTCCAAGTGCTGCACGACGGTTTGATCATTTTTCATTGGCAATCCGAGTGGATATTAAGACTTTTTATCCTTTGACTTAGAATCTGAAGCATCATCCGTCACTTCCATCCCCTTTTTCAACTCCCGCAAAGATTCGCCAATACTTCTAGATAGCTTAGGCAATTTGCTACTGCCAAAAAGCAACAGCAAAATCACCAAAATCACTAATAATTCGGGTACGCCCAAACCGAACATAATACTTTCCTTATTATTACTTGCCTCATTATAATGTCTTGTGCATTAAAGTTAAATGACATATTATTAAGAAGTATGTTGGTTATTTCTAGAAAAATTTTCTTCTCATTTTTGATCACGTTTGCGTTGTTGTTATTACCAATAACCCTGGTACTAGCCGCTCCTTATGGATCAACTCAGTATGGTACTGGTCCTTACGGCTCTGGCGATAATACTCCGCCACTCTCATTTGATCTAGATCGGCCTGCAGATAATGCCATTACGGCCGATGAATTGCCCACTTTTCGCTGGAAAAAAACCACTGATGAATCATCCTCTATTTCGAAATATCAAGTCATCGTTGATGATGTCGTGATTATTGATAACATCCCGCCTAATCAAGAAAGTGATGATGATTATTTTAGGGAAGATGACGACAAATGGATTCGCTACGATGGTGACCATATCGAGGCTAAAGCCAAGAAAGATGAGCATAAGCTAAGCAGCGGCGCCAGGAGATGGCGTGTTCGTACGATCGATGGCGTTGGTAACGAGCGCAATTCAGATTCGAGAACTCTCAATGTCGATTTCAGCCACCCAGTGTTGGTACTAACCAAAATCGATAACCGTGAGGTGAGTTTGACGACTAGTACGGTTGCTGATACGGCGTTTGTGGCTGATACTCAACCAGAGATGAGAGGCATCGCCTCCGCCAACTCGAGCTTAAAAATTATGCTGTCCTTGGATGGCACTGAAACCGCTCGCTGTGAAAGCACAGTCGCGGCTGATTCTAGTTGGTCTTGCACTTTTGAAAACGCAGTTGCTAGCGGTAGATACAACCTGCAAATTCAGGCCACCGGGCCAAATGGTAGAACCACTAATTTACCGGCAGCTTATCTTGTGATTGGTAGCAGAATTTTTCCCACTCAAGTCACCGATCAATCAACGACACCGCTGACTACAAAACCAACACAAACAACTGAAGTTGCAGATGATGAGCAGCTAGTTGACTCAGAGGAAGACGAAGAGGAGGAAGAAACTGAGGAGCAAGCTCAGCCCGCTACCTATGACGTCAAAGTTAAGGTGGTTGATACCAAAAATAACCCTGTACAGGGAGCTAAGGTGACTTTGTTTTCTACCCCCAGAGAAGCCACCACTGATGCTGAGGGCATTGCAGTTTTCAAGGATGTGGAAAAGGGCGAACACAAGGTGGTCATTGCCTACAATGATCAGGTAGGAGAACAAGCGGTTTCCCTTGATGGGCAAGTGGCAGAGCATGCATTTACTATTGAAATTGCCCCCACCAACCCGTTTGGTTCTTGGCAAGTGCGGGTGGTCTTAGGATTAGTCGGTCTATTAGTTATCGGCTTGCTGATTTGGATTTTCTTCCTCAGGAGAAGATAATCTAACCTTCCTAACTTAATTCGTTGATGACTGTTGAGATCTAGTTTTCAATCACGTAAATCTGCATAGTTTGGAGTTAGTGAATACCTAACCCAAACAATTAGGAAATATTAGTCCAACTTAATCCCCACTTTTCTGCTAGATAATTTCCAGCAAGATTTAAATTCTGAGTGGCCAAATCATCGTCACACACGATAATTTCACAGGCATCCTGACCACTATAAATACCATAGCCAGTACCAGTATATTGAGCGTTGATGCAAAATTTACCATCTGCAGAGATGTTGATAGGTCCATCGACGGCGGTCTGCTGGCCAAGGGCTACCCCACCATTCAAATATGCCGTGGTATTTGAGGAAGTTGATGAACTTGCCAACTTGACCGCTAGAATTGAAAACGCATTGGTTGGTAGTGTTGAGGAAAATACCTTAATATAGGTGTAATATCTGGCGGCAAGTTCTGCGGTTACAAACATGTTAGAGCCAGATGAGTTGTGTTTGCCATTATTAATTAAGTATGAGGTGACACCATTTGCCGTGGGTTTTGTAACCATAACAACAGTGTATCCGCTTGTGCCAGACCACAACACATCGCGGTACATAAACCTGTTTGATTCTTGAAAAAAGCGTGCCAAGGATAGGCCATTTTGGATGTTAATTTGGTATTCCGGCCGATAAGTACCATCCGTCTGTAAAATATGATTTCCGTGACCACTTTTGTCATTCGCTTGATATATTTTTTGCCCATTTGCATTAACCTGTGAAATTCCGGCATCGCTAAAAAGTGAGGTTGGATCACCAAAATCATACCAAGCTACTACTGATGCTAAATTTGCTGGTGACCAACCACCCACACTAGATGAAGCAGCCATCATCCTAGCACCTAGCATAAATTCGAAATTCCGTTATTTAATCACTAACTAATTTTTCTAGTTGAAATCAGTATAACAAATATTAATTTTGGAGAGAAGAGACGGTTATTAGAGCGCCGCCATGCGGGTGGCAAGGGCAGCAATGTCAGCACTAGACAAAGCATCGTCATAACAAGCCACAGCTTTAATTGTCACTTGAGTAAAGTCCTCAAGTGCATTGGCCGCGTTTCTGTGTGCTCCCAATACCATTGATCTTGTCATAGCATCGATGCTGGGAGCAGCAATTGTTCTAGTGTAAACTCCGTCATAATATGAGCTACGCTGTGCTTGCGCGTACACACCACTAATTGAGGATGGATTTCCTGCAACCGTATATGTTCCAACTGAACCATCATCTCCGTGTGCAATTAAAAAGCCTTTTCCGGAACCAAAATAATCAACAAAATTCATCACATATCGTCTAGTTGGGGTTGATTCTGTGACTCCATACAAGTAAGCATAGGAAAGGACGCCTTCGCCATTTTTAGTCAAATCGGCAAAAGCCACAATGATAGTCATGGTATATGCAGGGATAAATGTTGTATCCAGATAGTCATCATTGCCATCAAAAACCCAACCCAAGCCATTGGAAAGAGTTGGGGGGCTTGCGGACGAAATTGTATAAGTGCCAGGATTGGCAAGATTACTGTAAGTGGTTTCTAAAGAACTCGTCCAGGTTGCATCGTACGCGGCCAAGCAAGTTTCTCCCTCAACTACCCACCAGTCCGGAAGTGCCTGACTAGGTTGACTATTTTGTGACACGGACATCAGTCTTGCACCAAGCATATGGTTGAAGTTTCTTGTTAACGAGTGTTGGGCGTCATGGGGTTGAAAGCACTCACAAAGCCGCAGTTGACGGTACAAATTGTCGCCTCTTCGGTTGAGTTTAAGCTGGTGGCTTTGAACTGCTCGCTACCAGTCTTGTTATCCAGTGTTCTGTAGACAAACCATTTACCATCGGCGGTAAACTCAAACTGACCAGGAATGGCAAAGGGATCATCAAGATTGGTAGTTTTTGCGGCAAAAGTGATGACAACAGATGTTTCTTCTGCCGCTTCAACCTCTGGCACTACCGTTGCAGCCGATGATGTGGCTTGTTCTGGCGGTTGATCGGTTGCCTGACTTGCCGCATTGACCAACGCCAATTTTTTGAGCTGCACCAAACCGTTGCCGCTGGCATCAAGCTCTTGGTATTCCAAAATGTAGAGTTGGCCGGTGGTGGGGTGAACGATGATCTTGGAAGTGAGCCATCCAGGCGTGGACACCACTTCGTTACTCAGTTGAGTACCCTGTACCACGTCATAAATAAGCAGATGCGTTTCTAAACCAGTGGGATTGGTCACGCCTAAAACGGCGCCGCTTGTGGCGGCAGGGTCACTCGCCAGCGCCAACAGCTGCTGTGGATTACTCGAACCTGAGATCATATCTGGGGCAACAACTTGGTCAGTTAGGCCGGCGGTGGGAGCAGTCCTAGAACGCTGCGCCATGGTGGGATCAACCAATTCTGGGTTTGGGGCGGGATTTGATGCTAGGTTTTGTTCTGCAGCATGCAATAATGGGTTAGCCGTCTCTGCCTGCGCTGCTTTTTCAATTTTGTAGAAGAATGCTTGATTGCCATATACTCCAACTGGCACCAAATCAGGTAAAGGTTTGAACGGAGCGTTCTTGATCAGTACCACCGGTACCGATTGACTAGTGAGCACTAAATCGGCACTCTTGGTACCTACTTGACCATAATCTAAAACAAACTGCTCATTACCATACTTGACCCGCTGACTCACTTCACTAGTGGTAACCTGGCCTGCTAAAGAGATTTCAGTTCTCGTGAGTTGGTCGGTTTGTGAGTCAGTTTGCTGAGTAATGACTGCAGTCGTACCAGAAGACCAGTAAGCCACAAATCCTGGAATAATTTCCCAAGGATTGGATAATTCGGCTTGATAACGGGCAACCTGACTGGTGTATTTATCATAGAACAGTGCTTGCGGTTGGCCAGCAGCGACGGTGATGGGCAAGTATCTGCCGTCTGGTGACCAATTACCGGCAGTCAACTCCGCACTATCGCTGGCAGGCAGTGCATACAGATCAGCTGAAGCACTCGCGTTGAGATCAAGACTCATCACTTTGATTTGATCGGTAGTCTCATCAGTGAGCGAATAAACGACCACACCCATCGTGGCCACTTTTTGAGCGGCAAACTCGTTTAGCTGGGCAGAGGGAGTGGCCGCCGCCTGATCTGGCACCGGGCTTAGTGGCTCTGGCTCAACTTGTTGCTCCAGCCAATATTGATAAACCGCAAAACCGGCGGCGGCCATTAAGATCGCGAGCACCGATACCCCAATAATCACCGGCCATCTTTTAGATGCAGTTTGCGCGCTAGCTACCGTTTGATCGTGCTGCGCCGCAGGCGCAGCACTACTTGTGATCAAATTAGGAAAATGATCCTGTAATTGCTGATCAGTCCACCCCACAGCCTTCAATTCCTGATAAATCGCTTGATCAGACTTACCAACTGTTCTAGACTGATTAATAAAATCTTGTGGTTCGGGCATTGTTACTTAGTTTAAAGACTTTTAAGGTTGATTACAACCAAGGTTTTTGCATTTTCAAGTTTCAAAGATATAAAAATCTCACTTGCCCTCGTCCCGGCCTCCATCCTAATCGCAGTCTTAATTTCCCTCCATTTCCTCATCAGTCAAACAATTCCATCTCCTCTCCGCATCTTCGTACAACCTTTCGAGGAGTTTTCTCAAAGCTGGACATAACTCAAATGATCGCCTTGGCACTTATAGGCTTTCGGCATAGTCTACCAGTCATGATTAGTACTCCCGAATATTCAACAATCACAACCCCAGATATTCCAACAACTGATCAACAGCCCACAGGAGACTCGTCACCCGATTCACTTTCAGAGGTTGGCTATGACCCTCAACACCGCCTACCAATAGACTTTCCAAAATTGATCGAACAACTCAATTTACACAAGCATGAATGGGTCATCACTACCCTTGCCGGGTTGCTGAATTTAGACGTGACTCAAACCATTGAGCAAACCACTAGTATTAAACAAAAATATCTAAATCCAACATTTGATAGCCCGCTACCACAGTCCTGGCAGGAGCTTTTCGCTTCTACAAGATGGCTGGTGTTTGTGCAGTGGCAACCAATTGATGAACAGGGAGAGATCGATTACACAACTGTCAAGGGTAGTGACATTATCGGAATTGATGAGCGGACAGATCAACTCCAAATTGCTTCAGGTGAATTATTAGTACCCAACCATCAAATCGCGATTAAAATTGGCCGCTTACCCGCCGGCAAAGAATTCCTCACCAGCAAAAAACCAACCTAATTGATTTATGCTCGGACATTTTCATTTACTTCAACAAGAAACAATGCAGTCAATGAAACTTCAACCTAGTATTGACGGCAGTTACAACCCCACCCTTTGCAACTCCTGCGCCGCCCTTTTTTGATCACTGGTCAATTTCTCGGGCACCGACACAATCAGTCGGACGTACAAATCCCCTTTGCCCGATCCCTGCAAATGCGGTACACCCTCACCGCGTAGTCTGACCATGGTATGAGAAGCTGTACCTGGCCTAATCTTTAATTTCAAAGAATTATCAATCGTCTTCACCTCGGTGCTCCCACCTAAAAGCGCCTCAGAATAAGGAATTTTTTGATCAACAAATAAATCGTAGCCATCACGCTTGAAACGATCGTGAGTACGCACGTTGATCGTCACATCAAAGTCATCAAATCTGATTCTGGTACCATCATTGGCACCAGCCGGTACTTTAATCTTTTTACGTTTGCCTTCAATTTCCACATCCTTCGTCGTCCCTTTCACCGCCTCCATAAAATCTATCTGCAATGAATAACGCGGTCTTTGCTGACGAGCTCTGCCAAAACCACCGCCAAAAAATTGTTCAAAAATCTCAAACGGGTCTTCAAAGTCATAGTTCATGTTGGGACTACCACCCGTGGTGTAGGTGTAAGTAAATGGTCCCTGTCTAAAGCCACCACCAAACGGGTTACCACCCATGCCACCAGCCGGATCAAAAGCCGAGTGACCAAATTGGTCATAAGAAGCTCTTTTTTGCTTGTCAGAAAGCACTTGATAAGCCTCATTGATCTCTTTAAACTTTTTTTCTGCCTCTGCCTTGTTATTGGGGTTTTTGTCTGGATGCCACTGCAGTGCTTTCTTGCGGTAAGCAGATTTGATATCTGCATCCGTAGCACTCTTGGTCACACCCAAAATCTCGTAGTAATCTCTTTTTGTTGCCATCTTGAACCAATTTTATAATCGCTGCCAATTATTAATAACTCTCTAAAATGAACAAGCCATCATTTTAACACTGGCCGCACTAATTGTTAAGCACTCATCTTTGGTGATTGCTAATTATACAATCAGGCTTTCTTGTCAGTTTGATAAGCAAAATAACTCCCAATCGCGAGCGCAGCGAGCGAAACAATCA
>CAZKSJ010000003.1:0-6385 GCA_964555515.1 uncultured Pseudomonadales bacterium | reverse complement strand
TCAGTTTGATAAGCAAAATAACTCCCAATCGCGAGCGCAGCGAGCGAAACAATCAAACCAACATAAAAAATGATTGGTCGATATGATAAAGTCAGTTGATTTAAACCTGGTTCGATCTCAATTGACCTCATACCCTGCCAATTATTAACTTCAACTGGTTCCCCATTCAACTCTGCTTGCCAATTGGGATCAAATCGATCAGCCATGATGAGCTGGCGTACGTTTGGAGCCACAAACTCCATAATAATTTGATTTGGCGTTTCTTTGTATGCGCCAAATTCCACTGGTGTACCGTCTTCATACCTAAACCGAGACAAAGTGGCTGGCAACTCATATAAAGCTAAGCGCTCATCCTGACTAACTTGCTGGTAATTTGTTAGGTCTGGAATACCTGGATACCAAGTATCCACCAAATAATACTTCACCGCCCAATTTTTTAGGAGCGGATTGTCAATCTCAATATAATCAACAAAATTTATTCTACTTTCAGAGGATTTCTGCCATAGAGCAGTAAAATCTCTGGGAAGCAAGGTCGTGTAACCATTGATGATCGGTACCCCATAAGCCATATTCCAATCAGGAGTCAAACCCTGTTGTAACCACTTCAAGTTGGTGTGTTCCCGCAGCTCTGTGTCATCAATAAATGAGTCGGAAAATGGTTGCCTAACTACTAATGCCTCCCAATATGAACCATAGTCTGTGTAAGGATCATTGGAATTTCTGGTCAATAGACGGTATGAGGGAGAAATTTGTTGATATTGACTTGTTTTTTCATCAATCTCCTGCCACGTAGGATAAATCTCATTCGCCGCAAAAAAGAACATGCCCTGTGTAGCCAACCACATCTCTATTGTGATCGCCACTAACAAACCAAAAATTTGTCGTCGCTGCCAGAGCACTAAATTGATCATGGTCAATAAACTAACCCAGATCACATTGGCAGTAATCACCATGATGATAATCTGATCTTTAACCAGGGTATGAAAAATACTCTGCTCAAGACGCATCTTGGTCACTGCATTGAGTATATGCCACAGAAAATCCATTCTCCAGCCTGCCAAACTCAAGCCCACCATCGCTGCAACTACCAACAAACCAAGTAATATCAAAATTAGTCTCCGCCACTTTTTAGACAAATTGAAGTTGGGCAAGTAACGGACAAACCACAAAATTACCACTACATTAGTCAAAATCATCACCATACTTGGGTATCTACCCACTCTAAAAAGAGGAATTAATTGCTGAATCAAGGCATAGTATGGTAGATACTTGCCTAAAGAAAATACCAAACTCACTGTAGTAAAAATTGCAAAAAATTTAATCCACCGGTCAAGTTTTTGCCACTTCAGCAACGAGACAATTAAGACAATCATGCCAAACCCGGTAATTACAAACACGACATTGGGCTGACCACTCCAGGCTGGTCCCCATTTCATACCGACTAGTGGCAAATCAAAAAAGTATGGCAAAAACGGCTTGATCATCATTCCAAGATGTAGTGATCCCACCTGAGCTTGTTCGATAGACTGCGTCATTCTCGTAGAACTTACAAAGCCTTCGGCAAAGGGCATCCATGCTGCTGCTGAAATGGCAATGACAATTAGTGCCGTAACCAACCACTGAACAAACCAACTTTTTAATCTGAACGGCCATTTTTTATCTCCCAATAAGTCATAAAATGAAATTAGGACTGCAAAAAATATTGAGTAAATAACATGTTGAGGGTAACCACCCAAAAACTGCAATAAGACAACTACTCCAAAACAAATTTTCTTTGAAAAACTTTTTTGCACACCAAAACCCAGATAGGTTATCCATGGCAACCACACTAATGACTGCAAGGTGGAGAGATTATTGGTTGCACCAGCTAATTGGGTGGAGAAAACCCACAAAATGAGAGCCAAGATTCGTTGCCACGATTTTTTGACAAAACTCCCAGCCAAAAACCACATACCTACTCCGGCGATCACATAGTGAATTACAATTGTGAAATTAAAAGCGATTGCAGGATCTAACAATGTAAAAAGAACTGTTGAAAAATAAATAATTGATTGAGTTATGTCATTGATCCAAGAAATACCGGCAAAAACAAGTGGGTTCCAAAGCGGGATAATGCCATTTCTAATCCAAAAGGCTGAAAAAATTTTTCCTGGAATAAGTAGTGAGTAATTATCCCCGAAGAATATAGTTTGACCAACATAAAACGGCCAAAAACGTAGTGAGGCAAGCACATATCCCAACACTACAACCATAAGTAACTCGTGATCTCTAAAATACTGGATAATTCTTGCTATCATATTTTTCGGCACAGGAGCAGTATAACCTTTCTTTACAAAGCAGCAAAATACTCAACTTGTGTTTGAGTACCATCAGCACATATAATTCTGCAGTCATGATTAATTTATTTGAAGAAGAATTATTAGAACCAATCGCGCGAGAATTTCGGTTTCAAGCTGGTCTCAATCACATCCCCAAAAATAGACCAATCGATATCGTTGATCTAGGCTGCGGCCCTAAAATGAGGTTTTTTCACCAGGCAGTTAAGTCCGGAGTTAAGGTGAAAACTTACACCGGCATTGATCCTTTGGTGAAAAAAACCGAGATCAGTAGTTTACCTATCAACGCCAAAATTTTAGTCAAGAAAATGGAGTGCTCTATCCCGCTGCCAGCTCATCGTGCCGATCTTGTTGTGGGCTTTGCTTTCCTAGAGCACATTTCTCACCCAGCAGAAATTTTGCGCGATACGTTGCGGGTATTGCGCCCAGGTGGTTTGGCTGTATTCACTACTCCTACACCCAAGGCTAAAAATATCTTAGAAACATTGTCTTATAAATTTAAAATTATCTCCCGCCGCGAAATTGAAGAACACAAAAATTACTTTGATAAAAATTCGCTATTAAAAATGCTGAAACCTGTCCGCGCTAACTGCCAAATTCAACACCGCTACTTTGAGTTGGGCTGCAATAATTTGTTGGTGATGAGAAAAAAATTAGCAGCTAGCGAACATACCACAGCATTAAGTTAATCAGACGATTAATCAAACGACCAATCTCTGACTAATTTTCTTCGAATCAAATACAAATCTATTGAAAACGGTGCTTAAAAATCACCCCGAGCGCTTCAAAACCATCCATCCAGGTAATCTTTTTCCCTTCCGCGTGTGTTCTGCCCACATAGCTAATCGGCACCTCATAAATTCTCACTCCTCGCCGCAAAAGTTTACAGGTAATTTCCGGCTCAATATCAAAGGCATTCGCCTTGAGTTCCAACTCTCTAAATACACTGGTGGGAATAACTTTGTAACAAGTTTCCATGTCTGACAAGGTGGTGTTGTACAAAATATTGACCACAAAATTGAGCATCGAATTGCCCAACCGGTGCCAAAATAATAAGTTAAGGTGCGGCCCTAAAAACCTAGACCCATACACGACTTCCGCTTTTTCTTTGCGGATGGGATCAAGTAAGGCAGGAATATCTTCTGGATCGTACTCTAAATCGGCATCTTGGATAAGCACGTAGTCCTTGGTGGCTTTTTCTAAACCAAACCGAATCGCACTGCCTTTGCCCCCATTTTCTTTTTTGAAGTACTTAATTTTTTGACTTTTTATTTTCTTGATTTGTTTTTCAGATTTGTCAGTCGAACCGTCATTGACCACAATCACTTCTTTGACCAACGGCTGTTTAACCAACTTCTGCAACACTTGGTTCACCGTATCTTCTTCATTGTAAACCGGCATGATGACTGAGAGAGTAACCTTTCGCATCTTAGTCATGCATCATAACTTAGGAATGAAAAATTCTCAAAATGAAAATTAGTATTGGCAATTATTTAAGGGTCAGGACAAGTAAACAATCTTAAGACCACATCGTCTTTTTTAGATTCCGATGGGAATGAAGAAGGATCTGAGCTCCTGTCCGGCCCAACAGATAATAAGGCGCGTATTTCTTTATTTTCATATCCCTCACAACCAATTGTTTCTGATTGACAAAAATATGTTTCTGCATAATTATATGATCCCCCCCAAGGATCAAAAGGAACCTCCTCCATATAAGGACCATTCCAAACGACCTCACCAGCCGTATCGTTAGAAAAGATAATTGGATTCCAAGGCGCATTGGGTACTAAAATTAGGGTCACATATGTACTGTTTGGGGGGCAAACACTAAGTGATAATTTATCATGAAGCGTCCGCTCTGTATCCAACTCGTATTGCCTGACTGCCTTACCAATTCTATTCAAATCTGCTTGCGCCTTACCCACTCGCGCCCGTCTAATCGAGGTCTGCGCTACCATCGCCACCGCGATAAACAAAATGGCAATAATCGCTACTACCACCAAGAGCTCCATTAAAGTGAAACCAGATTTTTTGTTCTCAGTAATGGATAAATGAATAAGATTCATAGAGTGTTGCCTGACACAACTCAACTAATCGTAACACAACCGAGGGCCAAAAGTCACGAAAAAGCCCTGGCTTACAGCCAGGGCTTTAAACCCAATCAATTTCACATCGCGACGGGCATTTTATTGATCTTGCTCGATAATAATCAACCAACAGCAATCGGTCGACATCTGTCCAAACAACCATTACTACTCATTCACCACTTCGCCTTCTTCCACTTCACCGTTGTCTTTTGGCTTCTTGGCGGACTTACCATCACCAGTGGCCTGATCTGATTTGCCTGATTCTGCCGCACCCGCACTATCGGCCGCATCTGCTCCTGGTTGCGCACCCTGCTGTTGCATCACTTCACCGATCTTTTGCGCAGACTTAAACATCTTGTCAGTGGCCTCATCAAGCTGCTCTTTGGTGGCGTTGTCTTGTTCTGCCAACTCTTTCAGTTTAGTGACGTTTTCTTCAATCTCTTTTCTATCTTCCTCTTTCAGCTTGTCACCGTACTCTTTGAGTTGCTTCTCAATTTCAAAGGCCACACTACTGGCGTGGTTGCGGGCTTCCACCAATTCTTTCTTGGCTTTGTCCTCAGCACTGTGTTTTTCGGCATCTGCCTTCATTTTTTCCACTTCCTCTTCAGACAAGTTGGTGGAGTTCTGAATGGTAATTTTCTGCTCTTTACCCGTCTTTTTATCTGCCGCCGTTACGTGCAGAATGCCGTTTGAATCGATGTCAAATGTCACTTCTACCTGTGGTACACCGCGCGGAGCAGGCGGAATCCCATCCAAAATAAACCTGCCAAGCGATTTGTTATCAGCTGCCATTTCGCGTTCACCCTGCAACACATTGATTTCCACCTGAGTTTGATTATCAGCCGCCGTGGAAAAAATTTGTGATTTTTGGGTCGGAATGGTGGTATTGCGCTCAATTAAAGCGGTTCTTACTCCACCAAGCGTTTCTAATCCCAGAGTGAGTGGGGTCACATCTAATAAAACTACATCAGATACATCGCCCCCAATTACACCGGCCTGGATTGCCGCGCCAATCGCCACTACTTCGTCTGGATTAACACCCTTGTGTGGTTCTTTTCCAAAATACTTTTCAACTTCCTGCTGAACTTTGGGCATGCGAGTCATGCCACCGACTAACACAATGTCAGAAATATCTTTGGTATCCACCTTGGCATCTTTCAAAGCTTTTTTGACTGGCTCAAACGTCTTTTTGATCAAGTCATCCACTAGCTCTTCCAACTTGGAACGAGTTAAGGTTAAAGTTAAATGCAGTGGTTGACCTTCATCACCCTGAGTGATAAATGGCTGATTAATTTCGGTGCTTTGAGTGCTTGATAACTCAATCTTGGCTTTTTCTGCAGAATCTTTAACCCGCTGCATCGCTTGTGGATCTTTTGATAAATCTTTGCCCGTCTCTTTTTTAAACTCTTCTAAAATCCACTCAATGATTTTGCTGTCAAAATCATCTCCACCAAGGAAGGTGTCGCCATTAGTGGCCTTGACTTCAAACACGCCATCGCCAATTTCTAAAATAGAAATATCGAAAGTACCACCTCCGAGGTCGTAAACAGCAATCGCTTGACTGCCTTTTTTATCAAGGCCATACGCTAAAGCAGCGGCAGTCGGTTCGTTCACAATCCGCTCAACGGTCAATCCAGCAATCTCACCAGCCTGTTTAGTAGCTTGACGCTGCGAGTCATCAAAGTAGGCTGGCACCGTAATCACCGCTCGGCTGACGGTACTACCCAAGTAACTCTCGGCATCAGCTTTGGCTTTACCCAAAATATGAGCTGATATTTCCTGGGGCGTATATTCTTTATTTCCAATTTTTACGACCGCCATGCCATCTTTCCCAGCTACTACCGGGTAGGCAACATGCTTAATGGCATTCTTCACTGCGGCACTATTTAACTTCTGACCCATAAAGCGCTTCACCGAATTAACGGTTTTTTCGCTGTTCATCACCATTTGGCGCTTGGCGGT
>CAZKSJ010000002.1:66215-76415 GCA_964555515.1 uncultured Pseudomonadales bacterium | reverse complement strand
GAACCCTGGTTACCAGGATGAGAACCTGGCGTCCTAACCGCTAGACGATGGGGCCTTAAATGACGTAAGGGGAATTATACTGTTATCTCGCTCCATCCTCAATACTCAGGTCGAGAGTTGCTGGAAATTGGGTCAATATAAATTCAGCTGAAATTTTTTTAATCTAGTGTATAGTAGGACATCATGAAAAATTTTCTTGTCAGATTGCTTAAAGTTGCAGCTTTGTCTTCCGCGGCGGTTTTAGCCGGAGTGGTGACGTTGTTTGTGGGGTTGATCGTGCTGATGGCAGTCTCCTTGAGTATATCGTCCTCCGCAGACAGCATAATTGCGGAGCAAGAGTTTGTTTATGGTGACGAAAATAGTAAGAATATACTGTTACAGATTGATGTGAACGGTCTGATTTTGGGCGAGCCAGAGGAACTTGGTGATTTTTTTGGAGGTTTTGAGACCGGTATTACCTATGGTTACGAAGTCAAAGATCAATTATTGGCGGCTGCTAAAGACGAAGATATAGATGGTATTTTATTGTATGTCAATTCCCCAGGCGGTACGATTTATGGCAGCAAAGCCATTGCCGACGGAGTAAGCGAGTATCGTTCCAAAACGAGCAAGCCAGTGCTAGGTTTTGTGGGTGGCATGGCAGCATCCGGTGGGTATTGGGCGGTGTCGGCAGCTGATCAAATTGTGGCTGATGCCGGCACGATGATGGGCAGTATTGGGGTGATTTATGGTCCTTTCAAATTCTACGATTCTGTCATCAGTGAGGATGGTGGATTGCTGGTTGGCGGGGTGGTTACCCAAAATGGCATTGAAAGCACCTATATTTCTGCGGGTAAGTCAAAAGATTTGGGCAATCCTTATCGGCCGATGACTGCAGAAGAGCAAGCGATGATGCAGCGCATGGTGAATGATAGCTACACAGACTTTGTGGCTTCGGTAGCTGTTAATAGGCAAATCGAACCCCGGGTCGTCACCGATCAAATCGGGGCGTTTGTGTTTAGTGAACACGCTGCCGAACAAAATGGTTTGATTGATGGCGCGACTAGCAAGCACGGCGCTTATGAAAAACTGGGTGATATGGCCAACTTGGGGAATGATTTTAAAGTGTTGCGGTTATATCGTGAACCAGGGATCCTCCAAAGTCTGATGCAAGCGCGATTCGGCTCAATTAATCCTCAGCGCACTACTCAAGCTTGTCCTTTGGTGAGTTTGCCATTAGCACTGCACGGTGATGTGATGACCGCCTGCGGTTGGTAATCTTCTCACTTGTATTCCCTCGATAATCCCTCCATAATGAGTGAATTGTGCAGCAGTTGAGAGAAACTCTAGCTCATTTATTTCATCCTCGTCGGTCTAATAACCATCGGTCTAGGTTACTTCACAATGACGCGCTGGTTATTTTCTGTGCATTAATTATTGGTTTTGCCATATTTACAACCATCATTCCCACTCTAAATCCCAGAATGGGATACATTCTGGGTTACGCCACAGATATTTCGATTCAAGACGTGGTGGCACAAACCAATGCCCAACGAGCCAGCGTAGGGCTGCAACCTCTGACGCTTAATACCACCCTTTCAAACGCAGCAGCAGGTAAGGCACAAGACATGTTTACCAAACAGTATTGGGCACACACTTCACCAGATGGGGTTGAACCCTGGGCGTTTATATCTGGTGCTGGCTATAGTTATGTGGCAGCTGGTGAAAATTTGGCGAGAGACTTTTTACACACCTCAGATATGTTGGCGGCTTGGATGGCCTCACCCACCCATAAAGCAAACATCGTTAACGCCAAGTATGAGGAAATTGGGGTAGCGGTCGTGAATGGCTCGCTTGATGGTGTGGAGACTACACTCGTGGTACAGATGTTTGGCAAACCCCAAGACTCGGTAGAACAGACTGCTTCAGTTATCACAACGCAGGCAGCAAATACGGCCAATCCAGCAATTGTTGAAGAGGAAACTCCAGTGCAGCCCACCTCGATGATCGCTCAAGAAGAAAGTCAGCTTAATGATTCTGCAGACTCAGGGGAAGCAGATATTCCAGTTGAGACGGGGGATCAGACTGATTCCAAACAAATTGAAGAGGCACTCCAGCTAGCTAGTCTAGACAGACCGCTCTTCCAAGTTGAACGAGCCCTAGCATTAACCGAGGGAGAATTTTCTGCCTGGGCAGCGACGGGCTACATTTCCCCTCTCCATCTGATGAAGTCATTTGCGGTGGCGATTTTGCTTTTATTGATGGCGACGTTAATCTATGACATGCTAGTCATTAGTAAGCATCCTAAGACACGGTTTGCCGGCAAAAATGCAGCACATTTATTATTCTTCTTGGCAATTACTTTTATCGTGGTCATCTTTAGAAGTGGATTTATAGGATAATTATGTTGAGCGAAATAAAAAAACACATCCTGGCATATATTTTATTAATTGGCTTTTTGGCAATCTATGTTTACTCATTTGTTCATTTTTGGCCAGATCGCTTCTTGTTAAGAGGAGTGGTGGTGATGATGATCGTGACCTACTTCTTATGGGGTGTGTTGGTTCATAAAAAATCCGGTCATATTAACACTGAAATCGTGAAAGAATATGGTTTAATTGCTTTAGTAGGCGGAGTAGCATTATTAATGCTCACCTATTAAGATTGGGTAAATGGTAAACTAGGCACTGGTATTTGTGGAAATTTAAAGGTTTAAATTATGAAAGGTATCATTTTAGCTGGCGGATCGGGTACCAGGTTGAGTCCGCTCACCAAGGTAACGAGCAAGCAATTACTACCCATATATAACCAGCCGATGATTTATTTTCCGCTCCAAACGTTGTTGAGCGCAGGCATCAAGGATATTTTGGTGATTGTGGCACCAGATCATGCGGGGGACTTTTTAAAACTATTAGGTAGTGGCCAAGAATTTGGGTGCAAATTTACTTATGAAATCCAAGACAAGCCACAAGGATTGGCACAGGCATTGATTATTGGCGAAAACTTCATTGGTGATGATAACGTCACATTAATTCTAGGAGACAATGTTTTTGAGGATAATTTTGCAGATGAGATTGCTACTTTTCAGCATGGTGGCCGAGTTTTTGCTAAAGAGGTGTCAGACCCAAATCGGTTTGGGGTAGTGGAGTTCGATGATAATAAAAAAGCTTTGAGCATCGAAGAAAAACCGGAGCATCCCAAATCAGCCTATGCAGTCACAGGGCTTTACATTTATGATCAATCTGTAGTTGCAAAGGCCAAATCTCTACAACCTTCACCAAGAGGGGAGCTGGAAATTACTGATCTAAATATGTTGTACTTGAGAGAAGGTACGCTCGATGTGTCTTTCGTCAAAGGTAAATGGTTGGACACTGGCACGTTTGAATCTCTGTTTGAGGCTTATGCCTTCATTAGAGAAAAGGAAATGAATAAGTAGTAAGCATATGAAACATTAAGATGCACTCCGCCTGCCGTCATTTGCTGATTATTGCTTTCATCTTTGTTTTATTTGGGACTAGTGTGTGGAGTGGATCTGGATTTTTAGGAGTAGCATTTGCCCTGCAACCCGGTCAAGTTGAAACTACCACCACGACCACCACCATCACAACTCAAACCACGACTGGTTCGCCATCTGCCCAAGCCAAAGAGAGCGGTACCAACTTTGCTACCTCACCTACTCCTTACCCTATAGATACAGTCTTTACCAAGCCTAGACAGACTGAAGAAATCAAGCGTTTGAGAATCCTTTACCAAGAACAAGTGGAGAAGTATCGCGAACTGGAAAGAACGTTTTACATTGATAGTGCGCAGTTCAAGCAATTGAACACTCTGCAGTCTTTAGAAAAAGCTGTGGTGAGTACCCGGGAAGTAATGTTGGCACGAACCGATGTATTAATAACTTACTTTGAGTTGGTGAGAGCTTCCATTGATGACACTGAGGGGATTGAAATATCTAAGAAAGAGCAAGTCATCAAGGAAAGTATTGCTCACATTGAAGCTTTGAAAACCCACCGAGAAGTGGTGGCAAAAACAGTTGATCGGGATGGAGCGAACACACGAGCCGATGAATTTGATCTGCTCAGAGCCGAGTTTGAGCCCACCGCACATTTGGCAATTGCCTTGATTACTGCCGGCGATATTCAGTCAATCTATGATAAGTCTAGATTGATATATCAGGATATCTTACTTCTACATCAAGAGTTTAAAGTCAGCGCGCTCCGCCAAGCGGAGCGCGACAGGGCGTACACGCAAGTCAACCGATTGTTTGAAAACGTTGGCACCGAGTTACTTAGCGTCCGCACTAATATTGAAAAACAGACTTCAGTTACTCGGAAGAACTACTCAACCACCTTTGGTAACGATCTTGAAGCAGCATATAGCGGTACCGCACAGCTATTATCCTTTTTGAAAGAATTAATCGTGGAGTTGACAGAATAATGAACAAATACAAGATTGATCAGACCAAATTTTCTGTAGAACAACCCCTGTTTGAGCAGATTGGGCCACTTCCTGAACCAGAATTTGTGGAAAAGGAAATCAAGCCACCTCTCTTAAAAAGAAAAAAGGTGGTGATAGGCTTGATTGCCGTCGTCACTTTTCTTGTCCTTTTAGTTTTGCTATTAATCAACATGGTGATCAATAGTCGCAAGAAAGTCACAGTACCAGAAGCATCACCCACCATTGGGGAATCAAGGAAAGTTGAGGTCGGGCCCTTACTAAAGAGAGTAGAAGTAGCCAGAGAAGAGCTGAAAGAAGCAGACCCGACCAAAAACGAGTTGGTTTTTCCCACCCTAGATTACTCCCTGCGCATCGATCCCAAAAAAGACTAAATAGGCTGTCTATTCAATCAGTTAGACTCGCTCTTTTTAAACTTTTCAAGTTCTTGATCAGCCAAAATAGTTTTGTGTTTGGTTTTGAACGGAACCACCAATTAATTCTTTTTGGTAGTAGGAAGACTGGCTACTAAAATGAACATTAACAACACCCAGAAGGTGAGTGAATGAAATGAAAATGGGGAATTTGGTAGCACTCTTATTGCCACTTGATGAACAATTTCGGCGGGAATAAATAAATGCAAGCACAGTTGAACAATTTTCCAGTATTGAAGTTTAATTCGATTAAATTTCAATAACAACCAGACTATGCTTGATTCAATTGCCAACATAATCAATCTTGAGAGAAGGAGATAAATAAATATCATTGGCAAAGTCAATAATTTGGCGGTTTCCATTAAGCTTAGCAGCCATGCCTTGAGTTGGGGGTGAAAAACTTCAATCACCGACCGATCGATTGTAAAATTTTGAGGGAAAATATTTTTCAAGGTAAGTGGCTGAGTGGATTGATCCTCGAGCTGCATGATGAGTGCAGTGTTGGTGACTAACCACAAAGCATTTTGATCTATTGGAGCGTTGTTGGTGTTAATGATGAGTAAATTATTGGGCAGCACCGAGTCTTGATTAGGCAAAGTGGTAGGCATCGAAAAGATGACCGGAGAAAGACTGGCATTAAGATCTGTGCCATTCCAGTTCAAAACTAGCTCTGGTGGATATTGCTCTACTAGCTCATCTACACTCAGCAAGAGTTGGCTGGTGAGAAGGGGTGATGAAAAAATCCAAAACCACCAGCTCATGATGAGTGCCAGCCACGACAAGAAGAAAAGATATGAAATGACCGAGTTCTTGAGAGAAATCTGCTGCACGTTTTGATAAAACCTGAGCGATGAAAGAGAAGCAAAAATGTATACAAATTGTTCAATCAGAAATTTCACGCCCTAAGTATACATCAGTCCCTGCAATTAGCACCTTAATGTTAAAAACTTTCAGCAGTTTTCTAATTAATAATTACTTTGTAAGTCAGCGAACATTAATGGCAAATTAATTAAGTGAGTTGAATTCAGTACGCTACTTTGTCAAGAATTTGTTACAATCTAGCTTATGACATATTCATTTTCCACCTATGATCAAAAATTAGAAGCTACGCTTGAGCATATCCGCAGCGATGTGCGTACTTTGCGGACCGGTCGAGCTTCAGCGGATTTAATGGATCCTGTTCTAGTGGAAGCATATGGCCAACGAATGAAGTTGGTGGAATTGGCTAGTATCAACGTCCCAGACGCGACCTTGTTGGTAATTTCACCCTGGGATAAGTCACTGGTAGTGAATATTGAAAAAGCCATTGCCAAGGCAGAATTAAACCTCAATCCAGTCGTTGACGGTGACATTATTCGTGTGCCTGTACCAGCCTTAACCGAAGAAAAAAGAAAAGAAATGGTCAAGCAACTTCATCAGAAAATTGAGGCAGGGAAAGCGATGTTGCGTGATGTTCGCACCAAGGCTAAACAAGAAATTGAAGCTCAGGAAGGCAGTGAGGGTGTCAGTGAAGACGATATTGCCGCTGATCTAGACGAGCTAGAGGAGAAGCATCAAGGAGCAGTTGCCGAACTAGAAAGTCTTCAGGCCAGTAAAGAAAAAGAACTTCTGAGTATATAACTAGTTCCAGGATTGATGTATGGCAATCGTAATTTTTATTTTGATTCTGTCATTTTTAGTGATTATTCATGAGCTTGGTCATTTTTTTGCTGCCAGATTGTCGGGTATTGTGGTCAAAGAATTTGGTATAGGTTACCCCCCCAAAGCTTTAAAGTTATTTAGGTGGCAGGGCACAGACTTTACTCTTAATTGGATTCCATTTGGCGGCTTTGTGAGGATGGCGGGAGAAGATTCTGACCCCAGCCGGCGCGATTTGGCTAAAAAGGGTGAATTTTATGCTGTCTCCAAGGAAAAAAGATTATTTGTAGTGCTTGCCGGCGCGGCTGTCAACTTTTTGTTTGGGATTCTGGCCTTTGCCGTGATTTTTTCTATTTTAGGTATACCGTTGGAAATTCCTCAAGCCAGAATCGGCGAGGTTGCTCCTGGCTCACCGGCGGCAGAAGCGGGCATTCCTACCCAAGTTAACATTATTGCTTTTGAGCATGAAGGGCAAAGGGTGGAAACAGATTCACCAAATGCTGTGATTAATTATGTGACAGAAAATCAGGGCAAACAAGTTACGCTTATCACCACAGGCCAATGTCAAAAACTGGAGTGTGCAGAAATAGAACAGAGTTTCCAAGTTTACGTTAGATCTAAAGAAGAAACGCCCGCAGATCAGGGATCGCTTGGGGTCGTTTTTACTCAATTTGAAATGATTTTTTACCCTTGGTATGAAATGCCATTTCGCAGCATGGTATTTGGCTTAGAACAAGCACTCATCATGGGTCAAGAGATACTGGCGGCTTTATCCAGACTGGGCGGCAACTTAGTTTCTAGCGGCCATGTTTCTGAAGAATTAGCTGGCCCAGTGGGGATAGTACATCAAGCTCAGCAGTCAGGCATTTTTGAGGAAGGCTTGTTAATGATTCTATCTTTTGCCGGTATGTTATCGATCAACTTGGCAATTATGAATGTGCTACCGATTCCGCCATTGGACGGAGGCAAAGCGGTCTTCACTGTGTTTGAAGCTGTTATTAAGCCCAAATATTTATTTAAAGTAGAATACTGGATGAGCTATGGTGGCTATTTCATCTTATTAGCTTTAGTAGTATTTATTACTGTTCGTGATGTAATCCGGATATTTTCTTAACCAGTCAAACAAAAGTATTAATAGGTATTTGATATGGCAAAACGTCGCACCCGTAAACAAAAGCAAAAGATTACTCGAAAAAGAAGAGAAGTGAAGACAGCACAGGAGGGTATAAGCCAAAATACTGACCAGTTTGTTTCAAAAACTGCCCAAACAACCCCCACTCATTCCAAACAAGGGTTAACATTGCCTGTCACGCAGCCAAAAAAACCAACAGCAGAAAAATCATTACTCAGAGTTAGTGCTCACTTTTTGGCAAATGACATGTTACGATCATTACTGATCACAGCAATTCTGGTTGCTAGCTTGATTGGAATTTATATCTATTTGCGCTACAATTAGGCGTTGGCTGTGTGCCGTTATAAGGAAATTGATATGACGAAAAAAGTGTTAATCTTTTCATTAGTGGTCTATTTATTGGCTGCAGTCACTACCTTTACGGTATTTTCTGCAGTAAACGGGCAAAGCAGAACTAGCTCTGAAGAGGAGGGAATTGCTGAGGAGGAGGAGCAAACCCTGCTTGGCGCGTTGCTAGAACTTGATCCAAGCGCCCCCAGAGATCAAGAGTGCCCAATTAATGGTAAACTTTTTACATCAGTTGAAAAGGAAGCCTGGGAGAAAAGAAGACCATTGGCGGTGATGATTGAAAACCACCCTGATGCGAGACCTCAGTCAGGACTCAGTAGTGCTGACCTGGTTTATGAGGCCATTGCTGAAGGAGGAGTGACCAGGTTTATGGGTGTCTATTATTGCGGCGTGCAAGCTTTTGATACTGTCCTCGCCCCAATTCGCTCAGCCAGAACGTATTTTGTGGATTATGCATCAGGCTACAATTATCCACTCTATGTTCATGTTGGTGGTGCAAACCTAGAAGGACCCACCAACGCGCTTGGTCAAATTGGCAGTTATGGATGGAATCAAGAGAATGATTTGAATCAGTTTAGTATTGGTTATCCAACTTTTGTGAGGAATGCCAACCGAGTGGGCCGTCAAGTAGCAACCGAGCACACCATGGAAAGTTCCACTGAGAAGTTATGGGCGGTGGGCGAAGAAAGAGGGTGGACGAATATGTCCCCAGAAAGAAAAGTGGGTAAGAAAGTTTATCCTGGGGAAGATTGGAAGGATGGTTTCACATCCTGGAAGTTTACTGATGAAAAAATGACAGGCGCGGCCGCCACCGAAGTTAGTTTTGATTTCTGGTCTGGTTACGGCGATTACTCGGTAAAGTATACTTATCAGCCAGAGAAGGGTACTTACCTTCGCTTCCTGGGAGGTCAGCCGCACAATGATTTAAATACCGATAAGCAGATTGAGGTTAAGACGGCAGTTGTTTTACTCACCAAAGAAAAAGGTCCGATCAATGAGTTGAAACACATGCTCTATGACACAACGGGTACTGGTGATGCTTTGATTTTCAGCGATGGTATCGTCACCAAAGCTTCCTGGGTAAAAGAAGATCGTGAAGATGAACTGGTTTTTACCGACAATCGTGGCCAGGCACTGGCTATGCCGAGAGGTTTAACGTGGATTTCAATTGTGGATACCTCGACAGACGTTAGTTATTAACATCTATAACAGATTAAACACATGAATAAATTGCAAGACTTTATGATCTCTCGGGTTCGAGTTAAGATTTTAGAGTTGTTTTTCTCTGATCCTGACGAAATGTATTATGTTCGGGAAATTACACGTAAAACCAAAGAAGAGATTAATGCGGTTCGTCGTGAACTCGATCGCTTGCTCGGATCGGGAATTCTCAAGAGTGAGCAACGGGGCAATCGATTGTATTACCAACTCAACAAACGCTACCTTTTTTACCAAGAGTTGCAGCAGATGATCTCCAAAAATACCGGAATTGGTCGGAAGATTCGAAAATTTAGGCGGAAGCTGGGTAGCATCAAGTACGTGATGTTTGCTGGTAGATTTATCAGAAAAAAACCTGTCGCTCAGGGTCAGGTGGACATGTTGATCATTGGTGAGGTAGTGTTGGCAGAGTTATCCGATTTGATTAAGCAAGAAGAAAAGGAATTGGGCAGAGAAATCAACTACGCAGTATTTTCTGAAGAGGAATTTGAATTTCGCAAGCAACGCCGTGATCCATTCATCATGGATGTCCTCTATGAAAGTAGAGTCATGGTAATTGGCAATGAAGATGAGTTCGCCGAGAGAAAGCCGCCCACTGTATAAATAGATTTATAAGCAAAGTTTTGGCATGAAACGTCCAGTTCGCCAATATCTTTTAATTATGTTGCTGACGGTCTTGGCCGTCTTAATTGCTATTCCCCAAGATTTTTCATGGACAATTCCATACATTCAGCCTACACGGACAATTCAGCTGAGTCCTCCTCAGATACAATTCACTTGGCAGGACAAGCCAATCGTGCTTGATTTTGCTTTCAAACGAGGGCTAGACATTCAAGGCGGCATGCAAATTGTCTTAGAGGCTGATATGGGAGAGATTGCTGAAAAAGATAGGATGACTGCTCTAGATTCGGCGAGAGAAGTGATATTACGAAGAGTTGACTTATACGGTATCAATGAACCAGTGGTGCAAACCGCAGTGGCCGGTGATTCACATCGAATTATTGTGGAGCTGCCTGG
>CAZKSJ010000002.1:0-66115 GCA_964555515.1 uncultured Pseudomonadales bacterium | reverse complement strand
TGGTGCAAACCGCAGTGGCCGGTGATTCACATCGAATTATTGTGGAGCTGCCTGGCGTTGATGACCCAACTGAAGCATTGGCTTTAGTGGGGCAAACCGCTGAGCTCGAATTTCAGTTAGTACAAACCATTGAGTCCGAAGAAGGACCACTCACCCAGCTGGTGCCTACAGGCTTGTCTGGTAAGCAATTGAAGAGAGCAGGTGTCCAGTTTGACCCACAGACCAATGAGCCTACGGTTGGCATTGAATTTGACGCAGAAGGCAGTGAGCTATTTGGTCAAATCACGACCGAGAACTCAGGGCAGCTTTTGGCGATTTTTCTAGATGGCAATATCTTAATGGCCCCCCAAATTAACGAGCCAATTTATGGTGGTCAGGCCGTCATAACCGGGGGTTTTACCATCGATGAGGCCAAGCAGTTAAGTATTCAGCTGAATGCGGGAGCATTACCGGTGCCAATCACCGTTTTGGAGCAACGGACAATTGGCGCGAGTTTGGGCGCAGAATCAGTCCAGAAGAGTGTGCAGGCTGGCTTGATTGGAATTATCTTTGTGGTGATTTTTATGGTGGCTTATTACCAAGTTCCCGGGGTATTAGCTAGCTTAGCTTTAACAATCTACGCTTTATTGACAATTGCTGTATACAAACTGCTCGGCGTGACAATTACTTTGCCAGGAATTGCTGGTCTGCTGTTGTCTATTGGTATGGCAGTTGATGCTAATATTTTAATTTTCGAAAGAATGAAAGAAGAACTACGGGTGCAGAAACCATTTGAAAGTGCGATGGAGTTAGGTTTTGGCCGCGCTTGGGATAGTATCAAAGACGCGAATGTAGTCACTCTCGCCACCGCTGTAGTTTTAATTAATCCGTTGAATTTTAGCTTTCTCAACACTAGCGGCATGGTCAGGGGCTTTGGCGTGACCTTATTTATTGGAGTTTTATTGGGTCTTTTTACCGGGGTTGTCGTAACAAGAACCTTACTGAGATTATTTTTAAGCGAAAAGGCGACACTCAAAATGGCAGGAATCAAACATGATTGATTGGATGAAGTATAACTGGCTGTATGTGGTAATTTCGACAATATTTATCTTGCCAGGGCTGGTTTCACTGGTTATGTTTGGCATTAAGCCCTCAATAGACTTTATTGGTGGCGCCATGACTGAGTTGCAACTGCAACCCGGTGTTTCTCTGAGCACAGATCAACTCAAAGCACTTCTTGATGAAACCTACTCCATTCAAACCGTGCAACCATCAGGAAATGATCGGGTGATTGTCAGGAGCGGAGAACTAACCAATGAGCAAAAAGACCAGTTAGTTGCTAAAGTCAGTGAAGCACACGGGCAAGCAGAGGTACTGCGTTTTGAGACAATTGGCCCGACCCTGAGCAAGGAGTTGCTCAAAAAAACATTGTACGCTTTGGCAATTGTCACCCTCATCATCACTTTTTATATCGCCAAACAATTTGATAGCATCCGTTTTGGCGTGGGGGCAATCCTAGCCATGATTCATGACATCGTAATTGTGTTGGGTTTTTTCAGCTTGTTTGGTTACTTTTTTGGTGTGGAGGTTGACGTCTTGTTTGTGACCGCTTTGTTAACAACTCTCTCATTCTCAGTTCATGACACGATCGTAGTTTATGACCGAGTGAGGGAGTTGCAGCGAATGCATCCCCGAGCATCAGTGCGCAATATTTATAACACTGCCATCACCGAAACGATGACGCGGTCAGTCAATAACTCGGTGACGATTATCTTGATGTTGCTGGCGCTATCTTTATTGGGCGGTGAGACTATTCGCTGGTTTGCTATTGCCTTACTAATTGGAGCAGTTGCTGGTACCTATTCTTCGCCTTTTACTTCAGTGCCAATTTTATGGGCATGGCACTTGATTGATCTCAGGCGAAGAAAGTAAGAAGTGGATGATGTGGATTCCAAATGTAAACGGATGTGGTCAGATTTTCCGGTCGTTGAGTAAATCTGTGCTGTTGAGCCAATCATTCTAGGAGTGATCGTTGGTTGTTGTCAGCAACTCTTGCGCGCGCTTGATGAGCTTATCTGCGGTGTTGAGATCAGGATTTTCTAGCACTTCTTCAAATAATTGGTCTAAGACGTGACCAATCTCTGGCCCAGGCTGCATACCAAGTTGGCTAATTAAATCATGACCATTGATGGCAAGATCTGTAACAGCTAGCGGCTGGTTTAGTTGCGCCATCATTCGCTCCTTCATTTCTTCCAAGCGCCAGCTAGTTTTGCGCGCTCCACTCCCCAACCGATCGCCTTCGCGTAAGTCAAGAATATCATTGAGATTGCTGATGCCAACTTTTCTCATAAAGCGGCGGATGGCTGCATCGGTTTGATGAGCTTGATAATGAAACATATGGTAACGAACTAGGGTGAAGATTCTATCTTGGTCTGAGCGTGAGAGTTTGAGTCTGTAGGCAATTTGTTTGGCAACTCTCGCTCCGATAATTTCATGGTTGTAGAAAGTAATGGTGCCTTTTTGTGCTTGATATGTTTGGGGCTTGGAAATATCGTGCAGCAAAGTGGCCAACTTGACGATGGGGTCACGGGAAGGACACTCCGCTAAAGAATCAAGTGAGTGGGTCCAGACATCGGTGGTGTGATGCCCACCTTGCTGCACTCCCTTGGTGGCTAATAATTCGGGCAACACGTATTGCAGTAAGCCACTTTCATCCATCATCTCAATCGCTTGTTTAGAAAAATCAGTCACCAGCATCTTTAGAAACTCATCTCTAATTCTTTCCTGACTCACGTGACGAACTAAGTCGGCGTTATCGCGGAGGGCTTGATAGGTTGTGGTCTCAATTTTCATGTTCAACTGTGCTGACAAGCGGATGGCGCGTAAAATTCTTAACGCATCTTCTTCGAATCTGGCCGTTGGGTCGCCGACTGTCCTGATAATCTCATCGGTCAAATCTTGAAAACCATGATGGGGATCAATCAACTCAAACTGGTTGGTCTGCAACTCAATTGTTTGAGGCAAATACTCCACATCGGTTTCAAATACCTTCTCTAGTGCGGACAAGGACACTTCAATCGCCATCGCATTAATCGTAAAGTCACGCCGATCTAAGTCACTTCGTAGATCTTTTCCCCAATTTACCGACTCTGGCCGGCGATGATCAAGATAATTGCCATCACTCCGAAAAGTTGTAATCTCAAAAGGTGGGGGTTGTTTGCTAGCGGTGTGATTATTTTCAAAGGCTGCTAGTAAAGAAACATGAACTTTAGATGAGTCATGCAAATTTAATTGTTCGTTTTGGCTTGATTCGGCTGTGTAAAAGTATGATTGTTCAGGTGGAAAAGCCAATTGAGTTTGCACATCCTCAACTGTCACACTCACAGTTCCGAACTTATTTTCATAATAAGCTTCTGGAAAGACCCTCATAACTTCATCTGGTTTAGCACTTGTAGTAATGTCATAGTCAGTGACTCTGGTTGGAACTTCAGTTTCGTGATTGCTTAGTAAATCTCTGACTGCGCCTCCCACCAGGTAGGCCTCAAAACCAGCTCGCCGGAGGGAATATAGAATATATAGAGGCTCGATCGGTAAGTTGAGGGTCATGCTCCATATTATAGGTGCAAACGGTGTGTTGTGCAGTACAAATTATCTTGTTATAGTGGCCAGTATGCATTGGCAGCTCGCGAGTACAGAAATTCCCCAGACAACGAAGCAGTTGAAACAAATTTTGCTAGGCAATCGTCAAATCAAAGACACCAAACAGTTTTTTACCCCACGCAAGCCAGAAAGTTTGTTGGGGAGCAACGATTTGTTTGATAACGAGCAGTTTGAGAAGGCACTGGCTAGAATTAGGCTGGCTATTCAAACCCAAGAAAAAGTCGTGATTTTTGGTGATTATGATGCGGATGGCATATGTGCGACCGCGATCCTGTGGCGGGCGCTCAAATCGGCTGGGTTGGTGTGTCAACCCTTTATTCCGTTGCGAGACAAACATGGTTATGGTCTATCTGTCGCAGCAATTGCAGAGCTTCAGACTACCATTAAGCCCAGTTTAATCATCACGGTTGACAATGGCATTGTTGCGCATCAAGCAGTTGGATATGCCAAGCAGCAAGGTCTAGACGTCATTGTCACCGATCATCATCAACCAGAATTTAGCAATGTTGGCGAGCCAATATTTCCACCTGCCGATGCGTTTGTACATAGTAGTCAGCTGTGTGGGGCCAGCGTATCTTGGTTGATTGCTGCCGCCATCGCCCCAGGTTCAGCCCGCCAGACTTTAGAGTTAGCAGGATTGGCCACCATTGCCGATCAAGTGCCGTTGCGCCAAGAAAATCGTAGTTTTGCCTATCATGGCCTCATTGCCTTGAGAAAATCATCCAATGTGGGTCTACAAGCGCTCGCCGAGATTGCCCAAATTGATCTCAAAACTGCCGATAGTAGTACGGTTGGCTATACTTTGGCACCCAGAATTAATGCGATGGGCAGATTGGCACACGGCATAGATGCGCTACGATTATTGTGTACAGATCAGAAAAAGACAGCCCAAAAACTCGCAGCACTGTTGGCTTCAACCAATTTGGATAGACAAGACATGACTTTAGAGCAGTATCAATTGGCTATGGAACAAGCTACTGCACAAAAATCTGAATCGATCATCTTTGTGGTATCAGAGCAGTTTCACGAAGGAGTGGTTGGTCTGATTGCGGGTAGATTAACAGAGAGATTTGCCAAACCTGCGATTGCAGTTAGCATCAGTAGTGGTCAAGCAAAAGGCTCCGCCCGCTCGGTGATGGGCGTCAATATTGTGGAGTTATTAAGACAAGTGCGGGAGGATTTGTTGGATGTGGGTGGACATCCCATGGCAGCGGGCTTTGGCGTGGACTTAAATCGCATTGAAGATATCAAAAATCGGTTATTTTCGTTAGCTAAAGAACAGATTGACCGGAGCTTGCTGGAACGAAAATTGAGCCTGGAGTGTGCCTTGGATCCTGCACTAATCAATGTGGACACTTGTGAGTTAATCCAAAAATTTGCTCCCTTTGGAGCGGGTAATTCAGAGCCGATCTTTGGTATAGCAAATCTGAAGTTAAGTAATTTTCAAACGATTGGTCAAGATCAGAAGCATCTAAAATTACTTTTGTCTGATGGAAATGAAGTTAATCCACGCACTTTTACTGCTTTGTATTGGGGCAATGGTGGTTTGGCTGAACACCTAGTTCCAAATATGGATATAGCCATCGCTGGCAAGTTGGAACTCAACGAGTGGCGGGGTCGGAGGCAGGTTCAGGTTGTGCTCAAAGATATACATAATGCTTGATAAGCGGTGAATAAAAACCTTCTTTCATCGTCAGATAAGATATTCCCAAGTAATCTTCTTCCTTCTTGAATATATTTTTGGCGCAGTGATTCGCCGCCACCATTGAGATGAGTGCCATTATTTGATAATTGATAAAATTCAGAAATGTAAGCATCGTGCAATTCTTGTCCAACAATAAGATATGCATATCCAATTTGAGAAATAATGTATCTAGTGTGATCATCAAGACCCGGGGCGATGTCCCCACTCTCGATTGATTCCAGCTCACTCGAGAGTTCATCAGTTCCATTGCCGTATTGATGGACTGTTTGAAAATAGAGTAAAGATAACATGCAAGGAGGGCTGAGAAAACCAGACTTAAGTTGACTAACAATTTCCATGTAATCTTGTACCACTTTAGGATCGATTTGAGCTGGGATTTCGGATGATCGTTTTGACATAAATAAATTAGACCTATTAATAAAATTGTTTCTACTTGCTCCACAAGTGGAGCTTTTAGTCATAAAAAACCCCGCATGTTTGTTGGGTGCGGGGTTGTTGTTTGCTATTTATTACATTACTTAATCCACAACCCCAAACACCTTAAAAAGGTTAATTTGAACAGTGGCAGAGATGTGTAGTGATGACATACCAAAGCAGAATTATACCGCTTCAGTGGGTAGAAGCAAGCAGTAAGTCGGTAATTCAATACTGCGAGTTGTACAGAAACCATGATGAGAAGTCGGCAATATAGTTCGTCAGATGAAACAGATCTGACATGAGGGTTGTTTGCCAAACAACCTTGTTGGCTGTAGAATGACGGATACAATTTAAAAAACCCTTGTGACCATGGGTAACGCTGTGGGAAAACTTAATTTTTTAAGTTTGAGGTGGTTGGGGTCGCAACCAATCCGGGTAAGCCCGTCATTGCTGGTCAAGTTAATCAAGAGGTGGTACCGTCTTTTAGAGTTTAAGAGACCCTCCGGAAGCAAATTTAGTAATTAGCTACTGGAGGGTGTTTTTGTAGTGATTCCTCCAAAAGAAAGTACAAATGTCTGAAAATGTGTCAGAAAAAAAAGAATTAGTGAGAACCATGGTGGATGACACCTTAGAGATGGTGGGTCAAGTGGTGAAGTTAGCTGGCTGGGTGGATACCAAGCGTGATCATGGTAAGCTCACTTTTGTTGACTTAAGAGACCGGACAGGTAAAGTGCAGGTGGTGGGATATCAAAAGATGGGTGAGTTAACCACAGAATCGGTGGTGGAGATTATTGGTGAAGTCAAAAAAAGGCCGGAACGAATGGTCAATCCAGATTTACCAACAGGCACCATTGAAGTGGATGTGGTTGAGTACAAAGTGCTAAATACAGCGCGTGAACTGCCGATACCGGTGGATACCGATGGCCATGAGATTAGTGAAGAGGTGCGACTGCAGTACCGCTATCTTGATCTCAGGCGAGCTAGGATGCACCAAACGTTAGTCCTCCGATCGGATTATTCAAGAGCAGTTCGGGAGGCGCTCCATAAGAGAGATTTTGTGGAGGTGGAGACACCCATCTTGACGAAGTCGACCAAAGAAGGCTCACGTGACTTTGTCGTGCCCGCCAGATTACAGCCTGGAAAATTCTATGCCCTCCCTCAAAGCCCGCAGCAGTATAAGCAGTTATTAATGACCGCTGGCGTGGAAAGATACTTTCAGTTGGCCAAATGTGTCCGGGACGAAGATTTGCGGGCAGACCGTGGTTTTGAGCATACCCAAATTGATTTAGAGATGAGTTTTGTGGATCAAAAACAAGTGATGAACACGGTTGAAGAGATGATGATCGAATCTATCCAGGCTGTTGGCGGAAAAATTAAGGAGACACCATTTCCCATTTTCACCTATCAACAAGCGATGGAGCAGTTTGGTCAGGATAAGTTTGATTTGAGAAGTGAATCTGAAAAAGACAGCGGGTTGCTTGCTTTTGCTTGGGTGATTAAGTTTCCTTTTTTCAAAAAGGTAGATAAGGCAGATCGAGCGGAGGTAGCCGATGGCAAATCAGGTTGGACATTTACTCATAACCCTTTTAGCATGCCTCTATCAGAGCACGTGGAACAACATCTCAAAGGAGAAAATATTGAGCAAATATTGACCAGCCAGTACGATTTGATCTGCAACGGATATGAAGTAGGTGGCGGCAGCATTAGAGCTCATCAACCCGAGCTTCTCAAAGCTACCTATCGCATCATGGGTTATTCAGATGAAGAAATTGAAGCGAGCGTGGGTCACATGTTGAGGGCATTTGAGTTGGGGACGCCACCTCACGGCGGTATTGCCTTGGGAGTGGACAGAATCGTGATGTTGTTGGCGGGAGAAACCTCGCTTAAAGAAGCGATTGCTTTCCCCATGTCCTCTAGTGGTAAAACGGCGGTGATGGATGCGCCAGCTTTGTTATCAGCAGATCAGTTGACAGAGTTACACCTTAAACATATAGAAAAGTAAAACCAGGAGTGGACTATATATCTGGTCTAATTTTCTATACAATAAATACGTGCCAAACTTAAAGAAGCGCCAGTTGTTTACAATTGGAGTGATTTTGTTGTTGCTAGTTTTGTACCGATCAATTGAGCCAACTAAAGGCTTAGATGAGTTGGTTGAATCTGAAGTGACAATTTCACAAGTGGAAGTGGCGCCAGTAGCGATTAGATCATCTTCAGTGCCGGATCCAGTCACTTCGGCCCAAGCAGTTTATATCACAGACGAACGTTCAGGCGCGAAGCTATTTGAAAAGAATGCCAGTACGCTGTTTGCGCCGGCTTCTACCACCAAGTTAATGACCGCCTTAGTGGCGAGGCAAGCATTTAACCCCGGACAGATTTTGCAAGTGCCCAGCAACACGGAATATCAAGGCACAACTGTGGGATTGACTGGTGGTGAGCGGCTAACGATTGACGACTTATTACGTGCAGCCATCATTCAATCTGGCAACGATGCGGCTACCGTCATCGCAGAAAACTTTCCAGGAGGTGAGGAGGCATTTGTACAGCAGATGAATGAAACCGCCCAAAGGTTACAGATGAATGACACATTTTTCAACAATCCTAGTGGGTTTGACAATCAGTTTCATCAAACAACTGCGCGTGATTTAGCAATTTTGTCTAGGGAAGTATTAAAAGATCAATTTTTGAGTGAGTTAGTTGCCTCTCAGTCGGCGGTAATCAGTGATGTGACTGGCAAGCAGCAACATATTTTATACAACACCAATCAATTACTTAAAGACGACAGTCGGATAATTGGTATTAAAACCGGCACGACGGAAGAAGCAGGTCAAGTCTTGATCACAGCGGTCAATGACCAGGGCAGGCGTTTCATCATAGTTGTTTTAGCTAGCGAAGATCGGTATGCTGATACAAGACAATTAATGGACTGGGTGTTGAATGCTTACCAGTGGTATGACCCAGTGGATTTGATAGAAGAGTTGCAGGCTGGGGCGGTGGTATACTAGCTGTTCTAGTCTTAAAAGTTGAAAGGTTTCTCATGCAGATGACGGTAATTGGGACGGGATTTGTGGGGGTAGTAACCGCCGCAGTCTTTGCTTCTTTTGACAACAAAGTGATTGGCTTAGACATTGACGAGCGCAAAATTGCGAAGTTAAAAAACAACCAAGTGCCTTTTTACGAACCAGGATTAGAAAAGTTATTGAAACAACAACAAAAGTTGGGAAACTTAACTTTTACCACCGATTACAAAACTGCCATTGAGCAAAGCGAGTTAGTCATCTTGGCAGTGGGTACGCCCTCCAATCAAGAAGGTGGAGCTGACCTAACTTACTTATTGAGTGCAGCCAAGGAATTAGCCCCATTTTTGAAACCTGATGCCATTGTCGCGGTCAAATCTACTGTTCCACCAGGTACATTACCAAAATTAGATAAAATTATTAGCCAATCAGCTCAGGTGAAGTACCACTTGGCAGCCATGCCTGAATTCTTAAAAGAAGGTTCGGCTGTGGAAGATACCATCCACCCTGATCGAGTAGTGGTGGGAGCCAGAGAGAACGTAGTTTTTGATCGTTTGCGAGAACTACACCGACCGCTAAAATGTCAGGTGATTGAAGTGTCGCCAGAGTCTGCCCAAATGGCCAAGTATGCTGCCAACGCTTATCTGGCGACTAGAATTACGTTTATCAATCAAATTGCCGATCTTTGTGAGAAAAATGGGGCAGATGTCGAAGAAGTCATTGCTGCCATTAGTCATGACCGGCGTATTGGTAAACACTACTGGTATCCGGGAGTGGGCTATGGTGGTTCGTGTTTCCCCAAAGATGTGAAGGAGTTGGCTTATTACTCTAGACAGGTTGGTGAAGGGGAAAATCTATTCAACAAAATCTCTGATCTCAATGAGCATCGTATCCCCAAGTTGATGGCTAATTTTGGTGAACAGATCGAGGGTTGGGCTGGTAAGACGGTGGCAGTGTTGGGACTATCCTTCAAACCTCACACCGACGATTTAAGAGAGGCGCCAAGCTTGAAAGTCATCCCCTTTTTGTTAGACCAACAGGCGAAAGTGTGTGGTTATGATCCTAAGGCTTTGGTAGCTGCTAAGTCGATCCTGCCAAATCATCCCGATTTGAGTTTCCATCAGGCGATTGACGAGGCCTGTCAGCATGCAGATGTGGTGCTAGCTTTAATTGAGTGGCCAGAAATAGTGGACTATGATTACAGTGCGGTGGTTGATGCCAAGAAAAACCAATGGTTTATTGATGCGCGTAATCAATTTTTGGCAAACCAGGTAGAAGCGTGGGGATTTAAATATATTGGTATTGGGAGAGGCAACGTTCATGAACAATAAACGAGTTGTTCTGGTCACTGGCGGCACCGGTTTCGCGGGTTCTCACTTGATTGAAGAGTTGAAAGCCGACCCAGAGCTAGAGATTCATACCACCAATTTTGGTGATCTGCCCAATTACATGCAGGGCATGCTACCTGAAGAGCGCTTTCATCAGGTTGATTTAACCGATTATGCGGCGACTTCAGAGCTGATGAAGGCGCTCTCACCTACGGAGGTCTATAACTTGGCCGCCTTTGCCAGTGCCGGTGATAGTTTTGAGAAAGCTGCACAAGTGATGCAGAACAACTTAAATTTGCAGCTAAATGTTCTTCAAGCCATCAAAGTACATTGTCCCCAGGCCAGAACGTTGAGTATTGGTTCGGCAGACGCCTATGGAGAAAGTTTAACAGAAGAAGAGATTCCGATTGATGAATCTCATCCTTTTCGGCCGGTTAATCCATATGCAGTTTCTAAAGTAGCGCAGGAAATGCTCGCAGCTGCCTACGTGCGTTCTTATGATCTACAAATTATTCATGCCAGACCTTTTAATCACTTGGGTCCTAGACAAACAACCGCCTTTGCGATTCCAGCTTTTGCTGAGCAGATTGTGAAAGTAGAGCGAGGAGAGCAAAGCAGCATTAAAGTGGGCAATTTGAGTGCCGTCAGGGATTTTTCTGATGTGAGAGATGTGGTCAAAGCTTATATGTTGTTGATGGAAAAAGGTGTGGTTGGTGAGTCTTATAACATTGGTAGCGGCGAAGGAGTGTCTGTACAAACCGTGCTTGATCAACTGATTAAGCTTGCAGATCACGAAATTAAGGTTGAGCATGACCCGAGTAAAGACAGACCTATAGATATCCCTGTGGTGATTGCCAACAATCGGAAAATTAAGCAGCTCGGCTGGCAACCAAAATTCAGTTTGTCAGAAACATTGGCTCAGGTAATAATGTATTGGAGAGAAAAATGAAAAAAGCTTTTATCACTGGTATTACCGGTCAAGATGGTTCTTATTTGGCAGAATTATTACTCGACAAAGGCTACCAAGTTTATGGATTAACTCGGCGCACGAGTACCCAAAACTTTGCTAGAATTGAACACCTTATTCATCACCCCAACCTTGAACTAGTTTCTGGTGATTTAATTGATCAACACTCAGTTACTTTCGCCTTAAAAGACATTCAACCAGACGAGTTCTACAACTTAGCCGCCCAGTCATTTGTGCAGACAAGTTGGGAACAACCCGTCCTCACAGGTGAGTTTACGGCACTCGGCGTGGTGAGAATGTTGGAAGCAGTCCGTTTGGCGTCACCGCATACTCGATTTTATCAAGCTAGTTCCAGTGAAATGTTTGGCAAAGTGCGCGAAGTGCCCCAGAACGAAAATACTTCTTTTTACCCCAGATCTCCCTATGGAGTTGCCAAAGTATACGGTCACTGGATCACCGTCAACTACCGCGAATCTTATGACTTGTTCGCTGTTTCTGGGATTTTGTTCAATCACGAATCGCCCCGTCGCGGCTTAGAATTTGTCACCAGAAAAATTGCTAATGGTGTGGCTAGAGTTAAGCTTGGCAAGCAGCAACACGTTGAGCTGGGTAACCTTGAATCAAAGCGCGACTGGGGTTATGCCAAAGATTATGTGGAAGCCATGTGGTTAATGATGCAGCAGGAGAAGGCGGAAGACTTCGTTGTTGCGACTGGCCAGACTCACTCAGTGCGGGATTTTTTGGAAAAAGCTTGTCAGGTGGCTGGTATCGCCAATTGGGAAGAGGTATATCAGCACAATCCTAAATATGATCGTCCGGCAGAAGTTGATCTGCTGATTGGCGATCCTAGTAAAGCTAAGCAAAAACTGGGTTGGGAACCTAAGACAAACTTTGAAGAATTGGTGAAAATAATGGTAGAAGCTGAACTGGCAGCAGAGCAAAAAGGGCAAGCATGAAACGAGCGATTGTCGTTATTCCCACCTACAATGAACGAGCCAACATTGAAAGAGTCATCAAAAGATTGTTGGAAGTATTTGCCAAAATTGATCATTGGCAAATGGGTATCTTGGTGGTGGATGACACTTCGCCAGATAAAACATATCAGCTAGTTGAGGAGTTAGCTAAGCGTTATAAAAATGTTCATCTTTTAGTCAATCAAAAAAAATCTGGCTTGGGTGGGGCATACCTAAAAGGCATGGCAGAAGCTTTTAATCATCTACAAGCAGATGTGATTTTTGAGTTTGATGCCGACCTCTCACATGACCCCACAAAAATTCCTGACTTCTTAGCAGAGATCGACAACGGTGCCGACATGGTGCTCGGCTCTCGCTATATTCCTGGCGGAGGCATCCCCAAAAACTGGGGTTTTCATCGCAAGCTCTTAAGTGTGGTGGGCAATTGGATCATTATGGCGGTTTTAACAAACTTCTCAATTCGGGACTGGACTACCGGCTATCGGGCAATTTCTAAAAAAGTATATCAAACGGTTCATGATAAGTTGGATTCTGCTCAGTTTTTTGGTTACACTTTCCAGATTGGGTTTCTCTATTCAGCCGTGAAGGCAGGCTTTGATATTAGAGAAGTACCTTTTCAGTTTGTTGACCGGACAGAGGGAGAGTCAAAATTGGGGCCTGAATATATCAAAAACACCCTACTGTTTATTTTTAGAGTGAGAATTCAAGAAATCTTGAATCATCGAGTCTTTAAATTTTTAGTTGTTGGGGGCACTGGGACAGTGGTGCAGTTACTTAGTTTGCAGTTGTTTAGATATATTTTGCCAGTCTTCAGTTTCTTTGCCGTCACCAATTACTTAGTCGCGACATTTTTAAGCATTGAAGTGGCGATTGGGAGCAACTTTGCGCTCAACAACATGTGGACTTTTGCTGACAGAAAATTACCGCTTGCGCAGTTACCAGCTAAGTTCCTGCAGTTTAATGTGACCTCGGCAGGTTCAATTCTCATTCAATTATTAGTCGCTTTTTTCGGAGAAAGAATTTTTGGCATATTTGCGATTTTCAACTTCAGTTGGCCTTTGGCTTTTACTTTTGATAGCGGTACTTTATACGTCATGATCGGAATAGTCTTAGGGCTCTTCTGGAACTTTTTTGCCTACAACAAATTCATCTGGAAGGAACGCGGCAAGCAGCATTGAACGCCATTTGCTATGAGAAACTTGCCCATCAAAATTACTAGAGAGAGATTGATCTTAGTCATCTTGGCAGCGATTGCGCTTGGTCTGCGGGTGTGGAATTTACCTGGTTCTTTACATTTTTTGGGCGATCAGGGCAGAGATGCTTTAATTGTTGCGAAGATATTTCAAGAAGGTGACCTAGTTTTTATTGGTCCCGTCACTAGTGTTGGCAACATGTATTTGGGGCCATTTTACTATTATTTTATGTTGCCTTTTTTGTGGCTTTCCTATCCCAGTCCGTTGGGTCCAGCTTTTGCTATGGCTATATTTGGGGTGGCAACGGTACTTGGATTGTACTTATGGGGCAGAAAGCTGGTGGGTGAAAGAGCTGGACTCATCGCCGGGTTATTGATGACTTTCTCGGTGGTGGCAATTTCCTTAAGTAGATTTAGTTGGAATCCTAATTTGGCACCTTTTGTTTCTCTAGCAATGATGTATGCCACATATTTAGCCTGGCAAAAAAATCCAAAATATTGGTTGTTGGTTGGGTTATTATTTGCAATATTGTTGCAACTGCATTATGTGACGATTTTGGCTGGAGCGGCGGCAGTGGTAATTTGGTTGATTAGTTTTGGGCAAAGGTTTCGATCAAAAAAGCTGCAGCCATTAGTCATGCCTACCATCGGTGCGCTGGCCATTTTAGTGATCTCGTTTGTGCCTTTACTATTGTTTGATTTTAAGCATGATTGGACTAATTTCAAGGCGTTGGGATCATTGCTCACGAGTGACCAAAATTTTACTCAAGCAGAGCAAAGATTGGGCGGTTTGGAGACGGTGATTAGAGAGACTCACGGGCGGGCGATGCACGTTTTATTTGAGTTCACGATTGGCAAGCAGCGGCAGCTTAACTCCCTTTTGTTGCTCATCACGATATTATTGACTGGCTTATTTGTTTATCGCGATCACAAAAAACACCAGCCACAAGCAGGTGTGATAGTCGTGATTGTCTGGTTATTGGTGGGTGTATTGGGTTTGAGTTTTTATCAACACTCAGTCTTCGATCACTACATCGCCTATTTATTTCCAGCGACGTTTTTGCTATTTGGTTATGTATTTGATCAGCTAATCAAGCTTCACAAACTAAATTTGATCATCTTTGTCGGTTTTCTGGTGTTTTATTTAAGATATAACGTTGGCCAATATAGCTTTCAACCGTCTGGACCAACGATCAATCAATTATCGGAAGCAGCGGCTGCCATTCATGCTCGCATAGATGCTGGCGAGAATTACACCTTAATTTTATTATCATCTTCTAAAGACTTGTATGGCATGAATTATCGATATTATTTACATACAATTCCTGATAAATCACCTCTTTCACCGGAAGAACATGCTAGGGCGAAAAAACTAGTTATCATTGATGAAGAACGAGTAGCAGAAGACCCGTTAGCTCTGCCAATCTATGAGATTGTCACGTTCGGTCCAAGTCAGTCATTGACAAAATTTCAGCTCTCCAACGGCACCGAAGTAATGATTTTAGAAAAACGTGGTCAATCAGCAGAAGGTGAGGTATGATGAAGAGCATGAAGCAGCCATTTCTATCAGTGGTGATTCCCTCTTATAATGAGCAAAAAAACCTTGAAAGAGGCGTCATTGAACAACTGCTTGGATACTTGCAGAAGCAGGACTATGAGTGGGAGGTGATTTTTAGCGACGATGGTTCAACCGATAAAACTCTGGAAGAGTTATCAAAATATGCTGGTCAGTATCCCAACGTGTATTTACTGAGAAACATTCATGCCGGCAAAGCTCCCACCGTCAAGGCAGGCATGCTTGAAGCCAGGGGTGTATGGCGCTTGTTTACTGATTTTGATCAGTCTACCCCGCTTTCTGAAGTTGAAAATTTGTTTACATACGCTAAGCAGGATTATGAGGTAGTGATTGGCTCACGGGAAATCAAGGGTGCTAGAAGAGATAAGGAGCCATTATACCGCCATATTATGGGTCGAGGGTTTAATTTGTTAGTGCAGTTGATGGCTGTGCCAGGAATTGATGATACCCAATGTGGTTTTAAGTTATTTTCAGCCGCTGCGACTGAAAAATTGTTTAACTCGTTGCGTGTTTATGGTGAGCAAAAACTTAGAACAGATGCGTTTACCGGTGCTTTTGACGTAGAGTTACTATACCTCGCCAGAAAGTTTAAGTTTAAAATTAAAGAAGTGCCAATCATCTGGAAACACACTGAGACAAATCGAGTCAGTCCCATCAAAGATTCGCTGCGCATGTTAAGGGATATTTTAAAAATTCGGATTTCGGATTTTCAAGGCGCTTATCGGGCTTCGAATTAATTATGAGACTTTCACTAAAAATGTTGTTATCCGCATACTTTTTGTGCGGTTTGTTGTATGCGCTGCTTACTTATGGATTGGTCGATCCAAACTTGGTTTTAATTAACCATCCCATCTACTGGCAGTTTCAAACTTGGATGTGGCAGACTTTCTTTCATAATAGTGTGCTGCTCACCCAGGGATATTTGCTGATTACCACACTTTGGTTTGTGATTTTTTTGTCTTTGGCGGTGATATTCAGGAGGAAGGAGCTGGTAAACCTCACTTTTCAGCCAAAAATGATCGGTTTTTATGTTTTACTAATTTTGCCGTTATTATTTGCTTATAACGCTCTCTCTCATGATGTCTTTAATTACATATTTAATGCCAAAATGGTCTTGGTGTATGGTGCAGATCCTCACCAGGTAGTGGCCCTCAATTTTGTGGCAGACGACTGGACGAGGTTCATGCACAATACCCATACACCAGCTCCATATGGGTATGGTTGGACCGCATTATCATTGTTGCCATACCTGCTTGGCGGGGGAAAATTTATTACTTCTTGGTTCGCTTTTCGATTCTTCAGTTTACTTAGTTTACTCGTCGCGCTCTGGGTGGTGTTATTGGCTGCCAAGGCATGGACTGGTCAAAGCTTAAAAGTTTGGCAACTAGCCTTATTTTTTCTAAATCCCCTAGTGGTGATTGAGGTGATCGGCAATTCCCACAATGATCTGTGGATGATGGTGCCCGCCATGGCTGGCTTAGTGGTGTTGACTAATATTAAGACGATCAATAGCCAGCTTTTCCGACCAATGATGTTGGGGGTTGGCTTGCTATTATTGTCGGTGAGCATCAAATACGCCACCCTAATATTGTTGCCCCTGGTTACCCTGATTTTGCTAGAAAAGTTGGTGCTAATAAACATTTTTAAACGAACGCAGATCGGGCACTTATCCATAATTCCCCAGAAATACCAAACAATCATGGTTGATTGGTTAGACCACAAGCTACTCACAAAACTACCCTTAATCGCTTCTGTCTTGATGTTCCTACCTTTATTAACAACGCGTTCTCAACAATTCCATCCTTGGTATTTGATTTGGCCGTTAATTTGGTTACCTTTAATCAAGTTTGAACGTTGGTCACAGTTGATGTTGGTCTTATCGCTCAGTTCACTCTGGCGCTATGCTCCTTGGATATTGGCTGGTGGGTTTGAGGGGAACGTGTTATGGCACCAACAATTAACTACTTGGTTACCCGCAGGACTTTGCTTGTTATACGTCTTTGTCAAGCGAAAAAAAGAGCGCAAGTCAATCAGTTCTGCTTTACCACGCCTAAAGGTGATTGAAAGCTGAGTTTAATTGAAGGTTTATTAGTCGTCGATTGCGGGTTTGTCGATTCTAAGGATGATGATCATTGTTATTTAATTAATCGCTGAAGAGTCGCTAGGTTTCATCTGAGTGACGTCGTATAATGCTAGTGTGAAACGACTTCGTGCAAATCTCCTTCACCGAGAAATAAAGTGGTTTGGTATCTGGTTGACCATCTATTTTTTGACTCACCTGATTTACCTAACCGCTTTGCCTGTTTTTGCAGATGAAGCGATTTACATCAGATGGTCGCAACTCATGATTGATGATTTGCCACGGTATTTATTCTTTCCCTTAAATGATGGCAAAACCCCCCTTTTTATCTGGATGCTATTTCCTTTTCAGTATTTATTTGATGATCCATTATTTGCCGGCAGATTTGTGTCTGTATTGGGAGGCGCAGTTCAATTAGTTTTTGTGACGTTGATCCTCAAAGCATTGGGCGGCAAGCGGTTTACCCAAACAATTGGGGCGTTGTTCGTGACATTTTTGCCTTTTTGGTTTATCCACCATCGCATGGCCTTAATGGATGGCTGGTTGACTGTTTGGATTGCTGGTGCTTCCTTAGCGGTCATCAAGCTTAATACTCAAGCCGGTCTGATTGCCAGCCATCAGCAGTTTGTGAGAATGTTTTGGCGGATAAGTTATGCAGAAATCAAACGTTTATGGTCTCTTAATGGAGCGTGGATGTGGTGGGGAGGAATATTTTTAGGAGCAGCTTTGTATACCAAAATTCCCGCCTTATTGGCAGTACCGTCATTGTTTGCATTAACCTTATTGCCACCTCTAGAATCGGCGTCCCGATTAATTTCCAGACTAATCAGGGTTGGGGTGTTGGTCGCGATCGGCTTATTGATTTTTCTCACTTTAAAAATCTCAGCTGCCTTTCCCCAGCTCATCTTCCGGGGTAGTGACTTTTTATATCCGGTCTCAGATGTGCTCTTACATGGAGCATGGCAACAAACTTTGATTAATGCCCCTACGTACTTTAGTTATTATTGGTGGTACTTAACTCCGGGTGTGGTTGTATTAATTATTGCTGGGTTATTTGAGAGGGACTTGCGGCGACAGCAGTTGGTGTTGATTCTTGCAAGTCTTTCTTTTGTGTTTCCGATTGTGGTGCTTGGCAAAGTCGTCTACCCAAGATACCTAATGCCCTCAGTGCTCTATCTGACCGTGGCCGCTGCCTTGGCGGCTTCCTTCTATCTAGAGAGAGTGCGCCACCAGATGATGAAAATCAGTGTTGCCAAGCAAATTGTGGTGGTATTTACTTCAATTATGTTAATCCAACAGATTATTACTCCATCTCTGGTGGCACTGACTTATGCCTGGACAGATGTCTCTTCATATCCATACGTGCCTGCCGATAAAGAGCAGTATCTGACTAAGTGGTCGTCTGGTCACGGTATTTATCAGTTCGTAAACTTGCTGCAAACTCAAGCAGCCGAGCAAAAAATTGCTGTGGCGACAGAAGGCTTTTTTGGCACATTGCCAGATGGAGTACTGATGTATCTCCATCGCACGCCAGTGGAAAATATCTATGTGGAGGGAGCAGGTCAGCCCGTCAACAGTATTCCGCAAGTATTAATTGATCGGCAAAGTGAGTTTGATCGGCTTTGGATATTAGTCAATTCGCATCGCATTACCTTTGATATAACCAAAGAATACTTAGTGGCTGAGTACTGCCGACCCTTTGATGCCCCTTGCTTACAAGTTTGGGATGTAACCGAAATTGTGCGAAATGGCGATCAATATAAGTAAAATAGACATTATAACTTTTACATAACCGTTACTCATTTATTTTCAAATTTATCTTGATAAGATTAACGTAGTTTAATTTGCCTGCCCAATGCTTGAGAGATAGAGAAAAAGAATATGAAACGGCTTTGGGAGCAGTTTTTGGATATCATTTGTTTTATTCAACCCGATGATTTTGGTAACTCAATTGATAAACAAGTCGTGTTAGGTAGTCTGATTGAACACTCCATTGCTTCGCCGTTGACAGTGCTGGCGGCTACAAATGATGATCGGGTAAAATCGGCTGCTTATCAGCAAATTAGAGGAGTATTGAGAGCACTGCGCTCACCTCATCACCACTACACATTCTCGGTTAAAGAAACCACGGTCATGATTGCTCAGCAGTTGTTGTTATTGCCCGATTCTGACAGAGTCTACTTTGCACACCGCCAGATTGATGGAGTGAGCCTGCAGGGTAAACAGCTGTTGCTCATTGAAGCGGTGATGTGTTTGGTAAAAAACAGTCTGGAATCAAATGAAGAAACCCTAGTTGGGCTGAATCTTTTTTCTTCCCAAAAAGTATTAAAGATTGTGCTTTCTGATTTTGGGCAAGGGATGAATACATGGCAGCAATTATTGGTGAAACAACCATTCTTGACTACTAAAAAAGATGGCATGGGTATTGGTTTGCCGTTTGTGAAGTGGGTAGTTGAATCGGTATTTTATGGTAAATTTGAAATATTATCTAAACCTGGATTGGGCACCATGGTGGTGCTGAAGTTACCAATATTGAGCCCAAGAACTAGATTTCTTGATATGAATAACCCACGCCTTTGATTGTCACGATCTGACCAGCGCTTCCTCCCAAGTGCATTCTTAAGCGGCGGATATAGACATCGAGGGTAGTTTTGTTGGGTACAAAATCTTTATTTTGCCAAACACTGTTGATGATCATCTGCCTACTCACCACTTGATTAAGATAGAGCAACAACACGCTCAAAATTTGTGCCTCACGACGACGTAGTCTCACCACCGAGTCTCGCAAACCTAATTCTGAAGTGTGATTGTTTAACTTTAAGTACTTAGTTTTTATTTGTGATGAGCGATTATTATTCTTGATGTTGGCGAGCAATTTACTGACTTTGATGGTTAGTTCCGCCAAACAAAATGGCTTGGCTAAATAGTCGTCTGCACCAGATTCAAGGCCAGATACGCGCTGCTCGGGACGACCCATCTTGCTCAAGGCAATCACTCTTGACTGTGGTTGCACATCTTTAAGATAGGTGACGACATCGAGGCCATCACCATCACTCAAGACTCGATCAACAATGGCTAAATCAAATTGGGTGCGGTCAATTAAGTCGCAGGCTCTATCAACCGAGTCGGTGGTGGTGACACTATATTTTTGGGTGAAATGACTAATAAGCAAGTCTTGCAAGTTGCGGTCGTCTTCGACGATTAAAAGATGGGGTGACATGGATTGATATCTTAGGATTCATAAAATTTAAAACAAGCTGGCGTTTTAGTGTCTTTGTTTGATATACTAACCTGTTCAGACTTGTAGATAACAGCAGCAATACAGTCCCGGATAGTGAAGTGGCATCACAACAGGCTCTGAACTTGTTATCCTAGGTTCGAATCCTAGTCCGGGATCATGATGAATTAGGCTTTAGCCTAAATTCAACATGATCGTGGACTGTTAGATTAAGCTATGGTTCGCGACGGAGAGTACGCAACGAAGTGAAGTGCCCTCCTAGTGCATGCGAGTGAGCTATGATTTATCGAAAATGAATTCCTTCAAGCAGAGTTGGCTCAGAGGGAATAGCAGTTTCTAAATCTGTTAAATTAAATCTCATTACAGTGTAAGTTTCTTGCTCTTCAAAATTTTTATAATTCCAAAGTTCATCGGGGTCACGGTCAATTCTTACCTGGCTATTCTGCCAATACTCTTTACTTAAAAACTTATTGTCATCCCAATAGCCTGCAAGTATCAAATACGTCAACGATTGTTTGGTGTACGGTTGAGCAATGGCATTATTAGCTTTGGTAAAGAATCTCAGTGCGTACTTGGCTTGATAACCAAATTGGTCAGGAGTGAAAACATAGTAGCCAAAT
Source organism: uncultured Pseudomonadales bacterium (assembly GCA_964555515.1). GTDB lineage: Bacteria > Patescibacteriota > Microgenomatia > UBA1400 > PJMF01 > UBA1388. The sequence continues at coordinate 45,362 of CAZKSJ010000002.1, read as the reverse complement.
GGTTCACCACCACTATTAACCAAAACATCCTCAACCATTTGACGATAGAACTTCCAATGTATTTCATCAGTTGTGGGTGTAGATTTTAGATAATCAATCCCAGACTTGAGAGCAAAAAATGTATTAGTACCAATAATCAACAGCAATATGGTTAGGAATAACTTCTTTGGTAGATAATGAACCACAGCATAAGTCAGACAAAGTATGACTATGGGCAATAAGGTGCGATAGTATTGAGGCCATACATTGCCTTTAAATGGACTAGTCACAATCCAAAAACCAAAGATAATCAATGTTGACAAGGTGATAAATTTATTTGATTTATTGCCGGCTAAAAAGTTTTGGTACGCGAGAAACGCTAACAAGATAATGGTGGAGACTTTAGCAAAATCTTGCAACTCATTGAGAGGAATTGACCAAAATCTGAACGTATCGATAAATGAAGCCCAACGATCTGGCCAGTATCCATTAAGACTAGAATTTCCGGCACTTTCACCAGTGATTATTGACCAAACCGAATTTAGCTGAATAAAGTTGTGTCGTAAATCAAATGCAATGAATGTGCTGATTGGCACAAATAGTAATAAACCTGCCAATAAATGTATATAATTCTGGTGATAAACGATATGATAAATCGTATAACCTCCAATTAGTATCAATATTGGTACACCAAATGCCATTTGAAACTGAATAATCAATCCTGCCACCAAGACAGCTCCCAATAGCAGCCAGACTTTGTTGGACTGAAGATAGAGATATACTAAATAGATTAAGGGAACAATCAGAAAGTTGGCCAATACGCTGTGAGTGAAGCCGCTAGAATAAGCGATAGTAGCGCTTGTGAGCAAGGTAGTACTCATCAAAGCGGTCTGATCGTCGAATACTCTTTTCCCAACGTAATAGAATGATCCAATAAACATCAGATATATCACAAACCACACCCAACTAATCGCTACTGGATTGCCGCCAGATAAAACAAAAAATGGTAACATCAGCCAATAATATAAGGGCCCATGAAATACGCCAGATACGCTGGTTCTGCCGCCAATCAGTGTTAATTTATTTTCCTTAACCATTTCTTCGAGTAAAAGCATATCTCGAGCAATGTCGGTATCATAATAAAAATCAGCTTTTTGGAGGTGTAAAGATCCCACAGTAAATAAAATAAAGATTGCCACATAACACAAATATTTCCAAAGATTTTGAGTTTTATCGGTGATGTGAAATTTCTTCAGTAAAGTAGAGTTAGGGACACGTTTGAGTGTCATATATGCTGATCTCTCTTATTATGGATATTGATAGAAAGTATTTTATCACTCACGCGCTGATAAATCGAAACTGCTATGAAGTTGAAAATCAGTTGTGAGCTAGAATCTCTTGGGATGAGAATAGTTCCATGGATTATGCAGAGATTTTGAAACACTGTGTGTTTTAGTAGAAAATTGAAGAGTGAAAACATATTGGTTAGGATTGTGTGATTCAAACAAAAGCGGCTTTATTTAGGCCGTGTCTTGTCAATTTTCGCACCACAAATTTTGCCGCATGTTCATGAGGCAGCACAATCGCATCGCTGCCGGCTTCACGCAGCTGAGCTGCTTCCTCTGTGGTATTTGCCAGTACGATTATTAAACTGCGGTATTTATTCTTCCGAATGTGTTTAATTAGCAATAAATTAGTTTCAAGTGAGGGGATGCTAGATACAACCGCTTTGGTTTTATCCAGCGGCAGCTCAGAAATAAATTCCTTATCACTTGCGTCTCCGAAGAAATACTCTGCACCGGCAGGCTGAAGATTATTTTCAACTTCTGGGTTTAAGTCTACAAAACCAATTGAGTAATCCATTTTCTTGGCAAAATCTATAAAAGTTTGACTGGTTCGGTCACATCCAAACAGCATCATGTCTAATTGTTCACGGTTGCTGCGGTCGGTGTGGTTATTTTTTTTCAACTCTAAGAAGGTCAGCCAATCTTTGAGTAACGGGTAGATTTGGTCAGCGTAAAGGATTAGATAAGTTGAGCCAGCAATGGTGACTAAACCAACCAAAGTAACTAGGGTCAATGTTTCTGGAGACAGGTGTCCCAGTTGCAGACCCAAGGAAGCCAAAATCAGGGAAAACTCACTGATTTGAGCTACTGTCAGTCCGGCCATAAAAGACGTTCTTTTATGGTATCCCAGGAGGTTCATGATGATAATCACAATCACTGGGTTGCCAATTAAAACGAAAACTGACAGGATTAAAACCGGTGCGATCAAACTGCCAATTGAACCAAACGTCATACTAGAACCAAGGAAAATGAAGAATAAGATGATGAAAAAATCTCTGAGAGGTCTCATTCTGGAACTAATTTCATCGGCAAATGGCAAGCTAGAAGCAGCTACACCCGCTAGCAAAGCGCCAATTTCAACTGATAAGCCAATCACATGAAAAAGAGCCGCCAAGCTGAGTCCCCATGTCAAAGAAAAGATAAACAACAACTCCTGACTTTTACTCACAAACTGTGCGATCTTGGGTAAAAGCCAAGACATCATCAAGAACAACCCGACTAAGATGCCTAAAGATTTGAGAATTAATAATGAAATCGCAGGTAAAAGTGCGACGCTTTGGTCTGAAAATGAGGAAACCACGATCAGGATGATAGTAGCAATCACGTCCTGAACTAACAGAAAACCGATCGCGATCTTGCCATATAAGGATTGGGTCTGACCTTTGTCTGACAATAATTTCAAGATAATAATTGTGCTACTGAAGGTGAGAGCAATGGCCACGTATAGCGCCGACAGGGTGGGAATATTGAGCAGTAAGGCAATCAGGAAGCCAAAAAAAGATGTAAACAGCACTTGTCCCACTCCAGTGATGAGTGAGACCGAGCCAACTTCCTTGATAACTTTGGGACTAAGGTGGAGTCCCACGATGAATAACAAGATGGTGATACCAAACTTGGAAAACAGCTCAACGGTATCATGGGCTTGAACAATGTTGAAACCCACTGGTCCAGCCAGGATGCCAGCCAAGATATATCCAACCACCAGGGGTTGTTTGAGCAGTTTCATCAGCAAAGAAACTGCCAAAACTATGACCATGACCAAAGTAATTTCGATGAAGATTGTCATGTTGATATTGTGTCTACGCCTTATTTATAAAGTTTATCAGCGTATTCTTGCAGCATCCGTTTGGCAGAGAAGCGGTCGGCCATCTTGATCGTTTTAAACATTTTTTCAATCCATTTTTTAGGCAAGCCATCCTCTAACTGGTAATAGAGAGGCACAATTTCTGTTTCAAGTAATTGATAAAGATGTTGTGCAATGTGATCTTGATGGAGTGTCCATCCCAAATCTGTCCAATCCACCTCTGCCGCCCAGCCGTCTGGCACCGTACACTGCAAACCACCGTTGGCCGCAGATTTCATACCACTGGTACCGCTTGCTTCTTTGCCAAGCTGAGGAGTGTTTAGCCATAAATCGGAGCCTTTGACTAAGTGCTGAGCAATCTCAATGTTGTAATTGGGAATATAGAGCGCATTTCCCGCCAATTCTCTAGAAAGATAACGAATAATCTCCTTTAGCATTGATTTGCCAGCCGTATCACCCATGTGGGCTTTGCCAGAAATGAGCAGCTGCACTGGTCGCTCTGGATCTTTTAGGATCCGGCGGAGTCTTTCGATATCTTCAAAAAGCAGTTGTAGTTGTTTGTAACCTGCCAACCTCCTTGCCCAAGTGACGACCATCATATTTGGATCAAATCCAAAACCGGTTTGTTGATGGACAAAGTTGGCTAAATTAACTTTTTCTTGATGGTGGGCTTGCCACAGTTCAGCGGGATCATCGCCCGCAGCTGGCACAGCGCTCGACTGCCAACTAGGAAAGTGGACGCCATTAGTGACGTTAGTCCAATGGTATTGTGGCCAGTAATCTTCAGATAACTTCGAATGTAGTTGACTCACTCCATTAGCTTTTTTGGAGACATTTAAAGCAAAACGGGTGATGGCAAACACATTAGGATCTGTTTCAATGCCCACACTGAGTAATTCTTCTAAAGTAATCTTCATTTTATCTGAATAGTATTTTGAATAAGTACCAAGCAGCTCCATTGAGTAACCCATATTGCCAGCTGCTACTAGCGTGTGGTTAGTGTAGACGGTTTTTTGAATGGCAATTTGTTGAGCAGAATGATAGTCAATACCGTGTGTATCCATTAATTGTCTAATTAATTGCCAGTGCAAAAATGCTGGTCTACCCTCATTGAGATGATAGATGCTGGGATGAATGTTGAGGGCGGTTAATAACTTGACTCCACCGATGCCCAGCAAAAACATTTGTTTCAGTTGCGATTCTTGAGTGCCGGAGTACAAAATTTGCGTAATACTGCGTTCGGGGAGTTGATTTTGGTCTGTTTCTGAGTCTAATAAATAGAGTATCACCCCGTTTTTAAACGTTTTTTTCCAGCAACGCAGCCAAACCTCTGTTTCTGTGAGCCTAACTTTGACAAAAAGTGGCAACTCATCAACGTAAACGTGCTCCAAACCAGCCGATAAGGGATCGAAATTCCAGTCTTCATCAATTTGGTTACCATGCTCATCGATTCTTTGCCTCATGCCATAACCTCGGTACAGCAACCCGACACCCACCATGGGAAAGTTGTCGTCAGCGGCTTGCATGATGGTATCTCCAGACAAAACCCCCAAGCCACCAGCATAGATAGGCAGTTGGGGATCAAACCCAAACTCAGCACTAAAATAGGCCACTGGATTTTGATGAGAAACTGTGGGTAATTGATTGTCAGGCAGGTTCATCATAAAAGAATACACCACTAAAGTTATGATCTCTAGATTTACAATTCACTTAAATATTTGCTACAGTAGTAATACTATCGTAGATTTGTAATGTTGGAAAGCTATGGATCACAATCAAATTGTTTCTTTGCTTGGGGAAGAGGCCGAATATTTATTGAATTATCAGTGTCAGAAGATTCCTCAGGAAAAAATTTATCATCCACACGCCAATTCTGTTCAAGACATTTTTGGAAACTCAGATCGCAGTGCAGCCGTGATAGATAACTTGAAAAGATTGTATGAAACTGGGAGATTAGCTAATTCCGGATATTTATACATTTTCCCAATTGATCAAGGCGTTGAGCATACTGCCGCTTATTCATTTTATCAAAATCCAGATTACTTTGATCCTGAGCAGGTACTGATTACGGCCATCGAGGGGGGAGCTAGTGCCATTACCGCGCCACTTGGTATGCTTGGCCTAGTGTCAAATAAGTATGCAGATAAAATTCCCTTCATCGTGAAAGTGACACACAATGAGATGATGACCTATCCCAATCAGCATCATCAAGTGCCTTTTGCCACCGCTAGGCAAGCAAAGGAGATGGGAGCAGTTGGTGTGGGAGCAACAGTTTACTTCGGTTCAAATATGGCCACGGCAGAAATTCAAGTTGTCAGTAAAATTTTTACCAAAGCTCATCAATTGGGTCTTTTTACAGTATTGTGGTGTTATCCCCGCAATGATGCTTATAATCGGGAAGATGGTGATTACAATCAAGCAATTGATCTGACTGCGCAGGCGATTCACCTAGGCGTGACCATGGAAGCAGACATTATCAAGCAGAAGTTCCCTACGGCTCATCGAGGTTTTCCCGCCTTACACTACTCAAAATTTGCAGATGACATGTACGATGCGCTCTTGACCGATCATCCCATCGATCTACTACGATATCAAGTTCTCCACGCCTACAGCGGCCGCATCCCAGTAATTAATTCAGGTGGTGAAGCGAGCGGAGAAGACGACCTGCGTACTGCCATCAGAACTGCAGTCATTAATAAACGGGGTGGGGGGTCAGGTTTGATTATGGGTAGAAAAGTGTTTAAGAAATCAAGGCAAGAAGGTATCGTGCTCATGCAGGCGGTGATGGATGTCTATCTAGACAAAGAGATTACCGTAGCTTGAGAGTAACTCCACAATAATTCCTACTATCCAAATACTTCACAAACGTGGTGTAGATGTAACGAAATTGGAAAATCACAACACAAATGAACCGTTTTGATAAATAACTTTTTTTGTACCATCAGTTAGCGTGGCGGTAACGGTTCGGTCGGTGGTACTGACTATATCGGTATGCTCAGGCGAGTTATTGTAACCCATCTCATCCCACTCAACTTCAGTCACTGCTTTGACATCACCTCTGAAACAATCTCGATAAGCACTGCCAATGGCCACATGCGTATTGCCAAATTTACCACCAATATTTTCATCGTAGAGTGTTTCTGCCATGGGATGAGTGATCCGCGACATTTTTCCGTCAGTGAGAGAAAACTCACCCAACTTGTTGGCATTTGCGCTTTTTAGCATTTCGTGCAGAAAGTCGTCGCCCCGAGCAGCTTTTGCATGGCTAACCACACCATCATTAAATTTCAACTCAACTCCTTCTAATACCTTGCCATAACGATAGACAGGCTGGTTGAACTTAATCCAGCCGGAAGTTCCTCGCCAATCTGGCGAAGTGAATAACTCAAAACTAGGAATGTTACGATCTGCGCCTCCTCTCCAAATTCGGTTTGCACCCAACTTAATCTGCAGATCAACATCATCACCTTTGATATGTATCCACTCAATCCGCAGTTGGTTGAGTTTTTCCTTGATTGTTGCTTGCTTGGTTTTGATTTGACGCCACTCGCCAATGGGATCATTCTTGTCTAGGAAACATGCATTGATAATCTGTTGCCAGTACTCCTCAAGAGTGAGACCTACAATTTCTGCTTTTGCCTTCACACCCCACAGAGCAATCGTCCAGGTAAACTTACCTTGATTTTCCTTTTGAATTAGCCAATCACGATACTTCTTTTTGGCATCTCTAGCGGCAATAATTTTTTGTGGCTCAATGTCTTTCAGTTCATAGGGATCAATGTCCGCAATAATGCCGATAGAATGATCAATTAAATCTGCTCTAGACTTAAGATGATCCTCAGGAAAAAAAGTCAGTTGCTCCTCAGAAGCAAGTGTGTAGTAATCTTTGTCAAAGCCAGTTGGCAAAATGCGTAATAAGACATGCGCGCCCGCTCTCAAGATTGCATTTTGAATTTCTAGAGCAAGTGGTTTCGCAACGTCTGGTATCAAGCACTGCACCACTTCACCCGCGGCGATGCCCTCTTGCTTGCCAAGAGCAAAATTAACCAATAATTCAGCATATTTCTGCAATATCACCTGAGGTGGCTGATAAACATTATTCGGTTGCATTGAAGATTAAATAGATTCTATCGAGAGGTTGAGTTTACCATACTTTTCAGTGAGAAGCTTTGCCAATTGGAGCACAGCTTTGCCGCGATGAGACACACTGTTTTTCTCTGTAGAACTCAGCTCTGCGAAAGTTTTATTGAAACCATCTGGTATAAAAATTGGATCATAACCAAAGCCATTGCTGCCCTGTTGGGCGTGGGCAATTTTTCCAGGCATAACACCCTCAACACAGGACTCAAAACCAGACTGTGGATCAAAAAAACACAGCACCGCAATAAATTTTGCATGTCTTGATTGGGAGGTGGCCAGCTTTTTGAGCAAAGCAGTATTTCTCTCCTGATCATTGCCAGCTTTCCACCTGGCAGAGTTCACTCCGGGAAAGTGATCTAGTGCTTCAACTTCCAATCCACTATCGTCGGCGATGGTGGGTAAATGAGTTTTCTCGGCAATAACTTTGGCTTTTAAAGTGGCGTTTTGTTGGTATGTATCACCCGTTTCCTCAATGTCCAGCTTATCTATATCGGGAAAATCAGCTAATGACTTGATTTCTGCAGGAAATAGTGGTGACAACAGCTCTGACAACTCACGGATTTTTCCGGCATTTTTGGTTGCAAGCACGATTGTCATTTTTTAAAATATTGGTTCCAACTTAATTGCCACCGCCCAACATGCCCCCAAGACCACCGCTCATTGACTGTAACTTTTTAGCGGCTGCCTCTTGGGATTTTTTAATTCCTTCGTTAAGGGCGTCAATTGCTTCCTGGCTGGAAATACCCTGCACAGAAAATTGTTTGATCTTTTGATCACCAGTGATGACTACCAAGATATCACCCTTTTCAATTCTAATTTCTTCTTTAGCCAACTCATCCTGCATTTGTTTGGCTTGCTGGCGCAACTTATTGATATCTCCGAGGGCTTTAAATGGATTTGCCATGTGTCTCCTTTAATATATTGAAATAATAGGTTACAAATTCCAGCTGCATTGTACTACATCAAGGCTTCGACTGCTAGTTTTTCGAGTTGATCTGGAAGAGTTGGCTCGGTTAGTTCGGCGTGGGCAGGTTGCTCGTCTAGGACGCAACTAATTTTGAGCGGCCCACCATAAGCATTGGCAATTAGCTCGTTTAAAGTTGCTTGAAATCTGGGTTGGGCAAGTTGCTCCTGATGAAAGCGATAATACACACTTAAAGTAACTTCACCATGGTCACCGGCGATTGGGCGGGCAGATTTGAGTAGGGTGGCCAAGCTAAAATTATCCTCCGCCACTTTGTTCACAAAACTAGACCACTCTTGGCAGAGTTTTTCACCGTTACCGGTCAGCACATCTGCGCTCTGGCTGGAGAGGGGAGTAATTGCTGCTGCGGGCAAGACTTGATCAGCTTGATCGCCAACAAGATCGTTGGAGGAAGTGGCTGCCGTTTTCACTTGGTTTTTGACTGGATTAGTTTTAACAAGCGCTTGTTCTGGAGAAGCTTTTTTCATGCCTGGTTCCTGACCGTCTGAGCTTTGAGATTTTGATGGTGTAGATTTCTTGTTAGTGGCGCGATCAATCAGTTGTAAAAGTTTTAGTTCGAGGCGAAGGAAGGGAATTGGTGAAGGCGTATCTATTCCGGGTTGGGTGAGCTCATCCAGAAAAAACCTGAGCACAACCTGTGACAGTCTTTTATTATCAGTTAAACTTTGATCCTCACCCATGACTGCGTTAATCAAACGCTGATGGAGATAAGTGATCAAATTCTTATAAAATAAATCTGGAGCAACGCCTTGATCGCGAAGATTCTCGAAAAAACCTACCACCTGGGAGGCTTGCTTATCTAATACCAGGGTGACGAGAGACTCAATTTGTTGAAGGAGATCGTTGCCCAACAGTTGTCTCACCGCTTCTAAATTGATCTGATCAAGATGACTAATCATTTCCAAGTTCTTGACGGCATCACGGAAGCTACCATCGGCATGAGCAACGACTTCCTCAATCACCTCTGATTCAATCTTTAATTTTTGGTGCTTAAGGATTGGCTTGAGTGCGCTCACAAGCTCATCGTAAGTGGCTTTGGCAAAGTGTAACACCTGACAACGCGATCGAACTGTGGGAGGCACTTTTTCAATTTCGGTGGTGGCAAGAATGAACACAACGTGTGGAGGTGGTTCTTCTAACATTTTCAACAATGCGTTGAAAGCCTCTGTGGTGAGCATGTGTACTTCATCTAGGATGTAAACTTTAATCAAGCCATCAACCGGTGCCAGCTGAACCTGATCCTTAAGCGCACGCACATCATCGATCCTTCTGTTGCTGGCGGCGTCTAGTTCTTGTACCAAATAAGACTCACCCGCAAAGATGCGCTTTGCACGATCGGTACGTGGATCTGGCTCGACAAGATGAGCGGCGGGTTTTTGATGCGCAAAAAAAAGCCTGGTGACGGCAGCTTGATTTTGATCGTCATTGAGTATCGCCCCCAAAATTCGGGAAGTAGAAGTTTTACCAGTACCCTTAGGACCAGTGAATAAAAAGACTTGCGGAAAACTCGTCGCCCTCATCAATTGCAACAAGTACTCTCTAACTTTGGTGAGGTGAAGGTCTGCAACTCGTTGTGGTCGGTAGTCTCTATTCCAACTCATAATCCTAACATACTTGAGTTATGTTCTTCTGCAAAGAGGCTCTTTAGGCATCATCGTGGTGGTAGCCCAATAGGTGCATAATGCCATGTTCTACATAGAAGCAAATTTGATCGTCAACCAATTTACCGTATCTTCTTGCAGATCGCACTGCTTCTGGAAAACTCAGAACAATATCACCAAGATGTGGCGGTATCGTATCGGGCAGGGGGACATCATCAAGTCGGTGTTTTTCGTGTTGAGGAAAAGACAACACATCGGTCGTGCCTTCATGAGCAAGTTTTGACTCGTTAAGCTCCTTGATTTTCCTGGTACCTACAACAGAGATATCAAGCTGGGCGTGTGTAACATCATGCTCTGTCAGAAAATTTTTGACATGATTTCTGAGTAATTTGCGATTAATTGGATATCTTGAACCGACAAATAAGTTAATTTGAATCATAGCGAATTTTCCCGAAGAGTCATTATGGCGCGTTGGCCAGCCTCAATCATGGCAGCGGCAGTTTTAGGATGTGACTCGACCCAATTATAAAAGTCTTGATCTGACTTGACCAATGCCTGTAGCAATTCTGTTTGTTCTGCAAATTTGCTGTTTGCTAGCGCCCGCTGTATTGTGACAAGGTAGAGATATCTAATCAAGTAGTAAGCTTCTTCATGAGATGAGTGATCAAGAATTTCGGTCAACTGACTGCCCGACAAACTTTTCTGAAGATAGCTGAGATATGGTAGATTAATGACCTTTGGTGTGTTCATAACATCATATCACTTGTTAGTTGGCTATCAAGCAAATTTAAGTTTCCCTGGTTTCACCGCTTGATTCTCATCTGTCACGAAAAAGACGATGACTTTGCCCATGTTTTGAGGCGACCAAAATTTTCCAGCTCTGATCAATTGGGGTGATCCTCCAAACTGATACTTATTACTTGGTTCAAAGAAAATGTCGTGGACTTTGGCAATCATAAAAATACCGTCAGTGGGATTAATGACCAACATTGCTTGGTTCAAGAACCATTTGCTCAAGGTTTGAAACTGCGTGCTCCAAGCATCTAGGTGGAAAATGGGCAGGCTGATGAAGAATTCATGATGAGGATCTGGTTTAGTTTGGTTAATCAGGTGCTGCCACCCAAAAAAACTTCTCTTGGAAGTTAGACCCGCTTCTTTGAGCACGGGTTTCTTTGTCAGCGAGTCGGTTGGGGATTGTTTGAGATGGGGTAGAGCAGCAATCATGCCCTGATTGTGGGGTAGGGCAATGTCATGGTGCGATGAATCAATATCAAGGTTGAGCCAATCGGAAAGTTGTTGCTCGAGGTATAAAAGCTCATCAGCAGAAGTGGCAAGCGGTTGCCGTCCTAAGACGGCAAGTTTATCAAGAATGGCTTGCTTTTCTTCAGTGGACACGGCATTAGAATTAAGTTTTTGATCAGTCTGATCAATCTTGTCAATGATCAACCCACCGCGCATTGAGTCATCGCCGACTGGTGCGGGTGGAGTTAACAGCCGCTCATTAAGTGCCGCCAGAATTAAATCGGATTGCTGAGGATATTCGGACTTCAGTTGTGATTCCGCTGTCAACACTTGATGACGCAATTTTTCTAGGTTTAGCGTCCCTCCAGTTTCATTGGGCAGCTGTTGTGACATAAAGTTAGTATACAAACATCAACCTGTAGCGACTAGCAGTGGATTGATGAAATTACATTAATTTTCATCATTGGGCTAAATGAGGCTGAGTTAAATAATTAGGATAACACTAATTGCTTTGCTTGGTGTAGGCGGCGGAGTAGCTCACTTTTTTCAAAGACAGCCATCGTGGCAAATAAAGGTGGGGTAAACTTTTCACCAGTTACTGCCAGGCGAAGCATCATGAAGAATTGATTTTTCTGCCAATTATGAATCTCTTGAACCTTTCTTAAAGTGAGCTCAATTGTTTGTTCGTTCCATGCTGTCACTTGCTCAAGCTGAGCAATGGCTTCTTGGAGTTGAGCAATGACAAGGCTTTCATCCGCCTTATTTAAAAGCAGTTGCTTACTAGGTTGAGGGTTACGATAAAAATACTGGGTAAGTTGTTCAAAGTCTGCGAGTGTGACCAATCTTTCTGAGATAAGCGGAAGGATTTGATCAAACCTTTCATCAGGAAAGTCCGCTGGCATGTATGGCTGTAATCGTTTTTTGAGTTCTTGGGGAGATAAGTTTCTTATATACACCCCATTCAGCCAATCCAGCTTTTTTAAGTCAAACACCACAGAGTTGGGGTTGAGATCGGCAGGGTCAAACTCTTGCACATATTCCTCAAGACTTAAAATTTCGCGTTGATCTTGTGGGGACCAGCCAAGGATCATAAAGAAATTTAGCATCGCTTCAGGAAGATAGCCTCGATCGAGAAATGAGCGAGCAGATACAGTTCCTTTGCGCTTACTCATTTTGCCTTTGCCATCGGGATTAAGAAAAACTGGCACATGCGCAAAAACTGGCATGTCCCACCCAAAAGCTTGGTATAACAAAACATGCTTGGGGGTTGAACTAATCCATTCCTCGCCTCTCATCACCATACTAATCTGCATCAAGTGATCATCAACCACTACAGCCAAATGATAGGTTGGATAACCGTCTGATTTTAGTAATACTTGATCATCAACTTGAGATGAATTAAAAGTGATGTTGCCTCTAATCAGATCTGTAAAACTGACTTCTTGATTATTTGGCACTTTCAGCCTAATTACATATTTTTCGCCTCTCTCTAACTTTGACCGAATTTCATCTGGTGATAAGTGCAAGCAATGTTGATCGTATCTAGGAGGTTGATGATTGGCTTGTTGTTGTTGTCTGAGCGAAATTAGCCGTTCTGGGGAACAGAAGCAATAATACGCCTGACCTGCTTTGACTAGTTGTTGTGCATGCTGTTGATAAAGGTCAAGACGTTGGGATTGAATATAAGGACCAAATGGGCCAACTTTATCTGGACCTTCATCCCAATCTAAGCCGTAGTCATGAATAACTTTCAAAATTTCATCTACAGCTCCTGGAATCAGACGTTGTTGGTCTGTATCCTCAATGCGTAAAATGAATTGACCGCCTTTTTTTTTGGCATAGGCATAATTCTTCAATACCGTCGCCATGCCTCCGGCGTGAAGTTCACCAGTGGGGCTGGGAGCCATCCGCGTTCTAACCGTCATATCAGTCATCCTCAATTTAAAGTTGGTGGTTATTGTACACTCTCAGTCGAGTTAGCAGTTAGTGCGGGTACATATGCGACAAAATCATCATCGCCAAAGAACACATAAATGGGTTGTAAGTAGTCTTGATAAACAAAACTTTCATAATACCCTAACGCTACTTTTCGGATGATTGCCAGATCAGTATTTCTGCTAGCTGGCCTAGCCACGTAGCCTTCGCCGGCTTGGAGAAGACGCCAAGCTTCTGTCACCGACCGTAAAGGATAGGTTGAGCTAGTCAGATAATCTACTGGAAAGTATTGAAACTCAAAGTGCACGATGCTAGAGTTGCCGCCTTGTCCGGAGAGAATGGCATGAACACTGCCGGTTTCGGCATCAGCCGTGAATACTTCAAACTGATCTTTTAAAGCTGCGCGGTTGATATCGACTTGAACAAAATCAGCATCTGAGGGAGAAACAGCGGGTGTTAAGTCGCCAGCAATTGCTTTCAGAAACTTCACTTTTCCGGAAGCTGTTGCTACATCGGCTGGCAGCAATTGGGTGGTGTTTAAGAATGCTTTCACCTGGCTGACGGCTTCAAATTCGACAGGAATTTCGACGTCTAGAATTAGCTCGGGTCTTGATAAGTAGTCTGTTTTGTAGACAAAGTTGTTGGTGACGATGTTTAGCTCTAACACTGACTGCAGGGGTGATTGTTTTCGCCACCGATAGGTGCGTGGGTCAATTGATTCGGGATTATTGGTAAAGCCGTATTTTTGTGCAATTTGAATGGCATTGTCAGCATCAAGCAGACTCGCCGCCTTTTGAGGCATAAAGTAAACGTACGCGCGATCACCAAACTCAGGTAAGGAGCCAGTTTCGGTTTCCAACTGATAGCTCTTGGGCAAAGTTAGCTCGTCTTCATCTGGAAAGTCAATGCTTGGTAGCAGTCCGAATGCCATCGCTGGTGGGGGTGGTGGCGGTGGATGGGTGGCGATCCAATATGCGGTGAAAGCCTGCAAGCTGATACGCCCCACCATCATTAGGCCAAAGACAATGATGCCGAACTTGACAAATAATCTGCCAATCCGGGTGGCTTTGGTTAAATTAAAACCGACGTTGTCAGTTTGTGGCATGAATTCATTGTAGCGTACATACCGCCCCGCTGTCACCACACTGCGTGAGATTAAAAGCAAGAGGCAATTGAAAAGACTTCAGCGCGTGGATTTGATTAGATATCTAATCAAGAAATTCGCTGGAAAGTTTGGGTACGCAATTATTAAAAAATGTACAGGATAATTGTCGAGTTCGGCCGTGGCCTGGTGGCAAACCGCAGTTAGCCCCCACAGTTTATGGTAATGCTAGAATATCAGCACTCATCTATGAAAATTCACATCCTAACTCTCTTTCCAGAGTACTTTTCAGGATTGTTAAACAGCTCAATCCTTGGTCGGGCGAAGACAAAGCGGCTGATTGACGTGCAATTGATTAACATTCGCGACTTCGCGCTAGACAAACACCACGTTACGGATGACCGACCATTTGGTGGGGGACCAGGCATGGTCATGAAAGTGGAACCAATTGCTGGAGCGCTGGCTGCGCTCAACAAAGAGGGTGAGCCAGGTCGTACCATTCTCACTTCAGCCCGAGGTAGGATATTTGATCAGAAATTAGCCAATGAGTATTCTAAACTCACCAGTTTAACGATTGTCTGCGGTCATTATGAGGGGGTTGATCAGCGGGTTGGGGATCATCTCGTCGATGAGGAAGTGAGAATTGGTGACTACGTCTTGACTGGTGGCGAGCCAGCGGCGGCGGTCATCATTGACGCTGTCGCTCGATTATTACCAGGTGCCTTAGGTAATGAGGCTAGCCCTGTCTTGGAAACCCATTCCGAGCCAGGACTAGGTGGTTATCCACAATATACCAGGCCAGAAAGATTTCAATCATGGCAGGTGCCAAGTGTGTTATTGAGTGGTGATCACGCAGCCATAGAAAAATGGCGGCATGAGCAACGAAAAATTCTTGACAATCAATCTACTGCACCAATTAATCAATCTTTTTCTAACTGATAATCAAAATTAACCAAGTTTCAAAGTGCTGCGGACGATGAGTAATTAACTAATTTTAAGGCTGATGTGACAGAGTTAAGTTTAAAATCTAGCAATGAGGCCAACTTTTGATTATTGAGAGCGGTATTTTGTTGGTATGGACGTTGAGAAGTTTTTAGATAATCCGCCAGTTTGCTAGACTGAACCTGATTTGAGCTATTCATCAGTTCAGCAATTTTGGTGGCAAATTCAAAATTGTTCCAAGACTCACCGCTAGTGGCGTGATACAAGCCGGTCGTATTAGTGCGAAAAACCCACTCAATCACTTTCACTAAGTCCTCAATTACCGTCGGGCCAAACCAGTGGTCAATGAACTGGGGAGGCAAGGTGTGATCCAGGAGCTGGTGGGCAATGCCATGGGCAATGTCTGGTTTAACGAAAGGATCTTGACGGAATGGTTGGTCGATACGAAGAATTGTCCAAGGCTTGTCACTTTTCATGACTTCTTCTTCCGCCTTTGCTTTGGTTTCTCCGTACCACTCAATAGGATGAACGCGATCAGTTTCAAGGTATTGTTCCTTTTTCTGACCATCAAACACATAGGCAGTAGAAATATGAATCAAGTGTTTGTTTGTTTCTTGACAGACCTTGACAATATTTTGGGTGCCAACGACGTTGACTTGGTAGGCAATGCCGGTTTGATCACCCGTCTGTTGCCAAGCTCCAGTCACATCGGTGTAAGCTGCAAAGTGCACTAAAAAAGGAGCAGTAGAATTCTGCACTGAATTAAAAAGTTGCTGAAAGTTAGTGATATCAACCGGATTGGTGGGATGTGATATATCCAGCATCTGAAAATGATACCGATCAGCCAAAGATTGCACAAACTTAGAACCGATTAATCCACCAGACCCAGTGACAAGTATTTCTGATTTCATTCTGTTGTTTTTAAAAAGAGTTAATAATCAACCTTTGGTAACTTCCCAGACATCAGACCCAAAAACATCCCAAGGTAACCGATTTTCATCGGGAGCTTGCGCATTGAATTGCTGATTGGTGGCGTAAAATAAAAACATGGGTTGATCATAACAATTCTTAACACCATGCGCGACGCCAGTGGGAATTCGGAGCAAATTGGCTTGCCCTCCGCCCAAAACTACGCGCATGTGTTGATCAAAAGTACTACTGCCCTCTCTCACATCATGCAGGTTGATTAATAACCGGTGAGAAGGTGGCACGAACCACAAATCATCTTGCTTCTGATGTATATGAAAAGCTTTCACAACCTGAGGATACATGACAGAAAGACTAACTTGCCTAACTTCAAAGGCGGTGGATAAACCGCTAACTTGGGAGTCGGTGAGACGAAAGACTTCAAGAAAATTTCCCCCGTCATCTGTATGTAGGTTAAGCTTGATTAGTTCGACACCATCGATGGAGGGAGAGGAACCATAGTCTTGGGTTGTCAGCATTGCTTGGTATTTGGGATCAACTTTCATATTACTCCTTATTAGTTACAGGTTGTTGGTACTGTTTTTTAAAATATTCCTGATTCTTCTCTTTTAGCTGCCTCCACCAAGTTTGATGTTCTTGATACCAAGTAATGGTGGCTTGCAGTCCTTCTTCTAGAGTAACCTGAGGTGACCAGCCCAATTCTTGGTTGATTTTTTGCCAATCAACGGCGTAGCGTAAATCATGACCTGGCCGGTCGGTCACAAATTCAAACATTGAGTCTGGCTTGTGCATCAAATTGGCGATGATTTTCAGCAACTCTAAGTTATTGACATCATTGGTCAAGCCACCCACTAAATAGGTTTGTTGATCACCGGCCTGATGAATAACTTGATCAATGGCCGCACAATGGTCGGTGACATATAACCAGTCGCGAATATTTTCTCCTGAACCGTAAACCGGAACAGGTTGATCATCAATCAAGTTGGTGATCGCTAAGCTGACGAACTTCTCTGGAAATTGGTACGGCCCGTAATTATTTGAACAGTTACTAATACTGTAGTTCAAGCCATAAGTCTCACCATAAGCGCGCACCAAGTGATCTGAACTAGCCTTACTTGCCGAGTAGGGGCTGTTGGGATGATAATTGGTTTGCTCGGTGAATTTAGCAGCTGATCCAAGTTCAAGACTGCCAAAAACTTCATCAGTAGAAATGTGGTGGAAACGAGTCACGCGATGTTTTAAGGATGCTTGCAACAAATTGTGGGTGCCAATGATATTTGTTTGCAAAAACTGATCAGGTTCGGAGATGGAGCGGTCAACGTGTGACTCCGCAGCAAAGTGCACGACGAGGTTAGTGCCGGCCATGATCTCATCAACTAGCTGAGCATTACAAATATCACCTTTGATAAAGTGATAATTACTAAGATCAGCGATGTCTGCCAAATTTTCTAAATTCCCAGCGTATGTGAGCGCGTCCAGATTATAAATCTCGTCTTGAGGGTAGTGCTGCAACCAATAATGAATGAAGTTTGAGCCGATAAATCCAGCCCCACCTGTAACTAATAATTTCCGAGGCGATTGCTCTTGTGTCATAAGATCTTTGTCTATCAATTATACCTATAAATCCAAATTATGATCATTCTAATGACTCTACAGCAGGCTGATCATCGGCATCAGCCAAATTCACCAGTGCTTGCTGGCAAGTTTGGTAGTTGCTCAATAGGCGTTCAGATATCCTAATTTCGTTACTCATTCTAGCGTGAAAATAACCCGCTAAAATAGCAAGTCCGATCACGATCACGATTAAGATTCGGTTAACCATTAATATTGGCAGCGGCTGAAATTGAGTATTTTTTGGCATATATTTAAAAACTCACTTTTGAGTAGATTTGATAGCCAGCTTATCATAGATTTCCTGTTGGAAAAGCTCAGGATTGCGAACTTGATAGATCCACTGGCCCTGCGTTGTCTTCATGGGCGGGTGCTCAATTACCCCATTTTCTTCATCTGGATAGATAGCTAGGTGATGACTCTGCAACACAATTTGGTCTCGCAAGGGGAAGAGCTGTTTTAAAAAGACGACTATATCAATCAGTGGCACTGCTGTAGCAAGTTGTTGATCATAGATTAGGTAAATTTTGGCAGCGGTGTTGGGGTCAAGCATGACCGAGGGCTTGGACAATTTATTCATTATGCCAGCGATGACTGCTTGCTGTCGCTCAGATCGGTTGAGATCAGTGCCTGTCTCTCCATTGCTATAACGGCTGCGGGCGTATTCTAAAACACGACTCCCACTCATGTGCTCGATACCTTGCGTAAAAGTAATAGTTTTATAAAGTTTAGTTGGATCTTGTTCGGCTCTAACGTCTACCTCATCTCTGGGGAACTGCGTATCGGTAAAACTTGCGGCTACTTCAACTTCAATGCCTCCCAAGGCATCAACCATCTGGCTGAGTGTTTCTAGAGAAATGATCAACGTGTAATGAATTGGTAGGCCAGTTAGTTCCGCAACCACCTCTGTGGGAAAAAGTTCAGGTTGCGTAGGATAACGCTCTTGACCATAGTAGTAGAGAGCATTTATTCTGGTCTGATAGGCATCTATCCACAAGTCTCTCGGTAATGAGATGAGGTTGATTTCTCCATTATTACTATTAAGACTAACGAGCAGGACGCTATCTGTTAGGACTGGTGCGTTGGGTTTGTTAGGCACAGTGTCGGTGCCCAAGATTAAAAAGTTTGAAATGCCTTGGTCATTATTTACTTGATGTGCTTGACTTAATTTTGATAAGTTATAAACCTCAGACCAACTAAGGGGAACTTGATTTAAAAATTGATTAGCGCGGTGGTAAGCAAAGATGCTGGCGATGAGCGCGGTTGCAATGACCATCACAAAAAATATACCTATTGCCAATAGTGTTGCTTTAAGCAGCAATTTGGGAAGACTAAACATCTCTGCAGGCTGTGTTTTCTCTGGCACGCCTTCTGCGAGAGAGTAGTATGCAGGGTTGCTAGTTTTAAATGAATCTGCCATCAGTGCACATTATAACCACTGATTACGCTACAATACTATCTATGAAGCGGATTTTGGTGGGAATGATACTAGCTGCACTTGTGTTCGCTGCGTCATGGGAACTACTTCAACCAGGCATGATTAAGACCCACGACTATGTACATGGCGCAAGAATTGCGGAAATGGGCAGGGCATTACAAGATGGTCACTTTCCCGTCCGCTGGAGTCAAAACCTTGGATACGGTTACGGCATGCCTTTGTTTGAGTTTTATGCCCCTCTTCCTTATTACTTGGGTGCTCTATTTTGGCTATTTGGTTTCTCTTTGCCCGTCAGTGTTCAGTTATTGTTTTGGTTAGCAACACTAGGTACAGCCATTGCAGCGTATTTATTGGGCAAGTCACTCTTTGGGCGCCTGGGTGGATTAATGACGGCTGCAGCAATTACGCTCGCCCCATACCGGGCAGTTAATCTATTCATCCGTGGTGCTTTGGGTGAAGCCTGGGGGATGATGGCTGGAGTCATGGTTTTATATGGGTCAGTGCTAATATTGAAACGACAAAAACACGGCTTGTGGATATTATTGCTCAGTTTGTGCACTCTTTTCTTGAGTCATAACTTAATGACTCTTATTTTTGTTCCGTTTGCCTTATTGTTTGTGTTGCTATGGTTGGGATTCAAATGGATGTGGGTTAATGCCAATCAAGTGAGCCAGAATAATTCATCTCATCTTCGCAAAATCATGCTGGAAGATGTCAAAGAATATTTGCCTAAATTTAGCACCGCCTACGTTCTGGCGGGAGCGTTGTCGGCATTTTATTTATTGCCTGCATTTACTGAGAAACATTACACTATGGTGGAGAAGTTGATCATCTCTGGATACTTTGATTTTCATCTTCATTTTATTTATTTAAGGCAGTTATTTACGCCATATTGGGGATATGGTGGATCGGTTTGGGGACCGGAAGATGGCATCTCCTTTTTTCTAGGTTGGGGACAGTTGGTGGGAATTTTTATCACCGGCTTGTTGACGGCTAGACTCTTCTGGCATCAGCGTCAGTTGAGGCAAAAATTTCTTTGGCAGCACGGCTTGCTGTGGACGGCGTGCTTATTATTTGCCATGAGCATTCTGTTGGCTACCGAGAAAACTTTATTTGCTTGGGAAGGTACTGAATTGTTGCGATACGTGCAATTTCCGTGGAGATTTTTAGCTGTGACAGCAGTTTTTTCCGGACTTATGATTGGTTATGCCACGCGCTTAGTAAAAAGCTTTCCAAGTAGGTTATTGGTTGCAGGAGTGCTCATCCTCTTAATTTTAGGCAACTTTCGGTACTTTAAAGCAGAATCGTTACTTGATAACCCAGAAGAACTGTACTATGCAGACGAGCTGAAGATTCAGAAGCAGATGAGTGGCATTTTACCGGACTTTATGCCCAAAGATTTTAAGTTGATTGACCAGGCTCCAACTCAACCATTTAAGTGTGATCCTGAATGCAATCTCGATGAAGGTGAGAGATTGGTGGACAAAGTATTAGTAAATAGAACGCATCAGAAGTTGATCGAGTTGGCACAGACTGATGATAGTCAAATTAGCTTTTCTGTGGCGTACTTTCCGGGGTGGGTAGCAGAGGTTGATGGAGAGCGCGTGCCAACAACAATCGATAAAGATGGCTTGATCCAAGTACTGGTGCCAGCGGGTGAGCACTTGGTGGGGATTAACTTTGCATCAACACCGATTAGATGGTGGGCGGATGTAATATCTGCTGTGGCTTTGCTGGTGGTGTTGACTTTTTTTTACCACCAGCGCCAACAAAGGGATTAGTTATGGCCAAAAAAAATTTGACTCCAACAGTACGAGTACCTTTATTGACCGTGGCCGAGCCTAATTCAAATGAGACCGTACCTTCACCAACTTTGGCAGCGTCTCAATCCGCCATGACCACAGACCAATATGTGGCGCATGTCAAACGCCAGTCTGTGCGTGGGGCAGCTTCATTTTTTTTGAGAACAATTTTGTTGCAAGCAATTGGCTTAGTGACTATCTTTATCTTGAGTTCTTTTTTCTCCCCTGAGGACTTTGCTGTTTATGGAATCGTGGTGCAGATCATTGGTATCTTGGTTTTCTTTTCAGATATCGGCCTGGCCGCTGCTTTAATTCAATCAAAAACAGAGCCAACTGATCATGACTATGCAACTGCATTTTCCTTGCAGCAGGCTTTGTCATGGCTAATATTTGCTGTTTGTGTGCTGATTGTTTTATCAGGGTTTTTACTAGAAAAAACCGGCTCAAACGCCGCCAATCTGATTCTGCTGGCCTTAGGTTTCTCATTTCCCCTGGCTTCTTTAAAAACCATTCCAGCTATTCAGTTAGAAAGGGAGTTAGACTTTTCTAAATTGGTGATTCCACAAATAGTGGAACAACTATTGTTTAATATTGTGTTGGTAGCATTAGCATGGCAGGGTTTGGGGGCGATGGCTTATGCGCCGGCCATCATTGGTCGCTCGATTGTGGGGGTGATAGTCATGTACTCCATCAAGCCTTGGTGGCCAAAGATTGGTATCTATGCTTCCTCAGTAAAAAAACTACTGGGTTATGGAGTTAAGTTTCAGTTAAATGATTTGTTGGCACGGATCAAGGACAACCTCTTTTTCTTAGCACTCGGTTTGTACTTGCCTCTAAAGGACTTTGGCTATGTACAGTGGTCAAAAAACTGGTCCATGTATCCCTATAATTTGACGGTCCAGAACGTGATGGCGGTGACATTTCCTACTTTTTCGCGGCTGCAAAGCCAAACTCATTTGCTAAAAAGAGCGATTGAAAAGTCATTATTTTTTATATCCTTGGCAATCTTTCCTATCTTAATTGGTATGTCAGTATTTATTTATCCGCTAGTCACTTTAATTCCACAATATAACAAGTGGCAACCAGCTGTTTTAAGCGTGATTTTGTTTACCTTAAGTATTTTGGGCAGCGCCTTGTCCACCCCGTTAACGAACACTCTCAACGCGATTGGCAAAATTTCCACCACTTTAAAACTAATGGTGTTTTGGACAGCATTAACTTGGTTGCTGACACCATTGCTAGTTATTAAATTTGGTTATGAAGGCGTGGCTATCTCTGCATTGGTGATCAGCTTATCTTCAGTAATTCCGTTTTGGTTGGTGAAAAAATACGTGCCTATAGAACCATGGGATCAGGTTTGGCGCCAGATCCTGGCTAGTCTAGTGATGGCAGTCTTTGGAGTTCTGGGTATGTCGTGGTGGTTGAGTAGCCTACCGATGATGTTTGTGGGAATGGTGTTAACCGGCCTAGCATACGTAGTTGTGATAGTGCTCACCGGATATCAAAAATTAAAGTTTGAAGTTAGCTCACTTTTGCAACATCGGTAAAGACCCTGTACGATGTTAATGGAGACATTTTATGGCAGCAGAAGTTTCTGTAGTAATCAATACCAAAAATGCGGCGGAAACCCTCAAAGACACTCTCCAGTCTGTGAAGTGGGCTGATGAGATTGTGGTGGTAGATATGCTGAGCAGTGATAATAGTAAGGCGATTGCAAAGAAATTCACTGAAAAAATTTATGATTTTAAAGAGGATGTGTCGTACGTTGAGCCAGCCCGCAACTTTGCCTTGAGCAAAGCCAAGTTTGACTGGGTATTGTTGGTGGATGCAGACGAAATAATTTCCAGCGGCTTAAAGAAAAAAATTGAGACGGTGGTCACTCAAGACCCAGATGTGTCCTGCTATTTTATCGCTCGTAAGAACATCATCTTCGGCAAGTGGATTCAAAAAACTGGCTGGTGGCCAGACTACCAACCACGGTTATTTAGGCGTGGCAAAGTGAAGTGGCGCAATGAAATTCACAGCCAACCAATCATTGAGGGTCAGATTGAGTACTTGCCCGTTGCTGAGGATTTAGCCATCGAGCACCATAATTATCGCTCGGTAAGTGATTATCTGCAGCGCTTAGATCGATACACGACTATTTCTGCTAAGGAGGGTAAGTCTCAATTGACGATTCAGCCTAGTCAGTTGATTGATACCTATCGGCAGGAATTAATGCGCCGCTTGTTTGCCGAAGAAGGGATCAGTGAAGATGTGCATGGCATTGCCTTGTCATTTTTACAAAGTACTTATCAATTAGTCGTAGAGCTAAAGGCTTGGGAATTGCAGGGGTGCCCACTAACTCATCAGCCAAAGGGGGATGTTATGAAGGCGGTGGAGCAACTACAGCGCGAGTTGGCTTACTGGTTAGCAGCCGAACGGGTAGCAAATTCTCAAGGAGTTACCAAAAAATGGTGGCAGCTTAAGAAGCGAATTAGCAAATAATAGATTGATATCTAGCACCTAATTGAATAATAATAACAGGTATATAATAAACAAATGGCCGAAGTCGCAATTATCATTGTCAACTTTAATTCTGACGAGCTCACCTCACAGTGCTTAAAAAGCATTGTCGCTGCGGATATTGGCAATCATCAAGTTCAAGTGATTGTGGTAGATAACGGTTCAGCAACTGAGTATGCATTGCCGAAGGCGTTGAGAAAATTGAAGTGGATTGATGTGATTCGTAGCGAATCTAACCTGGGTTTTACAGGTGGTAACAACATGGGTATTGAGTATGCCATCGAGAAACAGTCGGTTGATTATGTGATGCTAATTAATAATGATACGGTTGTTCATGAACAGCTCTTTAATCACTTAATTAATTATCTTGAGGTTCATCCTGAGTGCGGTATCATTTCACCTAAAATATATTTTCAGGCTGGTAGAGAATATTTCTATGACAGCTATCAAGATGATGATCGCGGACGAGTGATCTGGTATGCTGGCGGGAGCATCGATTGGGATAATCTGTCTGCTTTTCATCGAGGTGTCGACGAGATTGACAAAGGACAGTTTGCAGAACAGACCAAATCTGATTTTGCTACAGGGTGTTGTTTGTTATTGAAGAGAGAGATCTTGGAGAAAATTGGCAGTCTAGATAATGACTACTTCCTATATTTTGAAGACACAGATTTATCAATGCGGGTTAAAAACTTAGGCTACGAAATACATTATTCAGATGAAGCTAAGGTCTGGCACGTCAATGCTGGATCAAGTGATGGGGTGGGATCAAGTTTGCATCAGTATTTTCAAAACAGAAATCGGCTCATTTTTTTCTTCAGATACGGCGATTGGCGAACAAAATTTAATGTGGGACGCGTGTTTTTCCAATTGCTTTCGTCTAAAAATCCATTAGATCGCAAAGCGGCCACACACTTTGTGCTTCATCAATGGGGTAAACAACCAGTCATATGAACCACCATCTACCCATCACTGCCGTCATCATCGCTAAAAACGAAGAATCAATGTTGCCGGGTTGTCTAAATTCGTTGCGTTGGTGCCAGGAAATTTTGTTGATCGACACTGGTTCTACAGATAAGACCGCAGAAATCGCCGAACAACAAGGCGCAAAAGTTATCCATTTTCAGCACCCTTCTTTTGCCAAGCTACGCAATGAGGCTGTTAAACACGTTTCCACTGAGTGGTTTATTTATATTGACGCCGATGAAAGAGTCACTCCTACTTTGGCCAAAGAAATCGGCGTAACAATAGAAACAAAACAAACTGCAGCTTTAAGTATGGCTCGCAGGAATATTTTCTTTGGAACAGAATTGATGTACGGTGGTTGGGCGGAAGACACGGTGACGCGTGCCTTCCATAAATCCGCTGATGTGGAATGGTTTGGGGATATTCATGAAAGTCCACGATATCAGGGTGAGTGTGTGGCGCTAAAATCACAGCTAGTTCACTTTTCCCATCGGAATGTGTCATCTGGATTGATCAAATCAGCAGCCTGGACTCCGATCGAAGCGAGGCTCCTGGCCGATTCAAGTATCCCAAATGTCAACTTATTGACGGTACTGAGAAAAGGATTTGGTGAGTTCTTAAGAAGAGTGATTAAATATCGCGGTTATAAAGATGGACAGGTGGGATTGATGGAAGCCACCATTCAAGCAATCAATAGGATGTTGGTCTACATTCAGGTTTGGGAAAGACAACAAAGCCCCACCATTGCTGATAAATACCAAAAGCTTGAGCAGGAATTGGCAGATATGTGGAAAAATAATTGATGAACATTTGTTTTTATTCACCCTATTTCCCTAATCATTTTGGTGGTGGCGAAAAGCACTTACTAGATGTAGCGGGTGTGGCAGCTGCAAACCATCAAGTTTGTGTGGCGGTTTCATCCCAGCATCTGCCCAAGGATCAAACATTGAGTTATGTTAAAAAACAGTATCAAAACTTTATGAATCAAGATTTGGCTGCGATTGAGTTTGTCGAAACTCCTCTTGGTTCAAAGCAATCTGCGGCATCTAAGCTACTTTGGACAGCCCGTTATGATGGGCTTTATTACGTGAGTGATGGTTCATTATTTTTTAGTTTAGCTGATCACAACTACCTACACGTCCAGGTACCATTCTCCAATCGACTTACTTCTCCTATAGATCGTTTGAAATTAAAAAACTGGCGGCACATCAATACTAACTCATATTTTACCAAGTCAATTATTGAGCAAAATTGGCGAGCGCAGGTAAATTTAGTTTTACATCCCATGATTAATGAAGCTGAATTTACCGGTAGCCCTCATAAAGAGCCCATGATCTTGAATGTAGGCAGATATTTTAAACAGCTTCACTCCAAACGCCAAGATATTTTAATTGAAATGTTTCAAAAGCTATGTTTGACCCATCAGAGTGTCACAAAAAGATGGAAGTTGGTTTTAGCTGGTTCAACTGAGGATGAAACTTGGTTAAAAGAGTTAAAAAAGATGGCGACGGGTTTTCCAATAGAGTTTAAAACTAATTTATCTAGAAAAGAGCTAATTGATTTGTATCAAAGCGCCACCATTTATTGGCATGCAGCGGGTTACGGGATTGATGAGAATATTTGTCCTGAAGCAGTTGAACACTTTGGGATAAGTACTGTCGAGGCGATGGCGGCTTCATGTGTGCCACTTGTATATTTGGCTGGGGGTCAGCGTGAGGTCTTGGGTGAAGACTTATCTGGATTGGGATGGCACAGTCAGGCTGAATGTGTTTCCCATACTTGGGAGTTGATGAAACATCCACCTAAAGTAGTTGATTTGGGAGTAAAGGTGAGAGAGCGAGCCAGTCATTTTAATGAGCGCACTTTTGCCAAGAAGGTGAATAATATGTTTAATGTTGACCAGGAACCAGTTGATGACTAAAGTGTCTTGTGTGATTCCGACTTTTAACGGATTAAAGTTATTGCATACCCACCTGCCAGCTGTGCTAAAAGCACTACCGTTTGGAAGTCAGTTAATCATTAGTGATGATGCTAGCAATGATCAGACAGTTGCGTGGTTATGTAGTGAATTCAAGCTCAAAAAATCTAGATCACCAGAATTTAATTTGCTTAAAGGTTATTTTCCAGATCCACATTTGCTCAAACTCAGGTATTATGCTGGAGCATATTCTGCTGAAGGAAAACATCTTGATTTGATGTTGGTTGCCAATGAAAGCAATCTGCGTTTTGGAGGGGCCGCAAACTTGGGAGTATCTTTGGCCTGTCACGAAATGGTCATGTTGTTGAATAATGATGCGTCTCCACATCCGGCAGCTTTTATCAACTTGGCTCGGGTTTTAGAGTCAAATCCAAAAGTGTTTGCGGTAACGGCTTTGGAATTTGATGATCAAGCAGGATCTAACCCGAGTGGTAAAAATTTACTATGGTTTGAAATGGGCTTGTTTAAGCATGCCAAGGCAGCTAATTTTGAATATGGCAGTACTGCTTGGGCGAGTGGTGGTAGCTCCATGTTTAGACTAAATGATTGGCAGACGCTGCGCGGCTTTGACCAAAGATATTATCCGGCATATTGGGAAGATATTGACTTGTCATTTAGAGCTCGCCGAAGAGGACTGCAAATAATCTTTGAGCCGAAAGCAATTATCTATCATAAACATGAAAGCACCCATCAATCAGTATGGACAGCTCAGGAAATGCAAAAAATTAGCTGGCGCAATGCCGATCGTTTTACTTGGAAGAATGGTCATTTCTGGCAAAGGTTATCATTTTTAATCTGGCGGCCTTATTGGTGGTGGCACAGAAGCCGTGCAACTGCTTCACAGGCTATATCATAGACCGCTACAATGGAGCTGCATGAAATTACTTAAACCCTTTTATAAGTCTCAGCAGCAGTGGTTTTTTGTGCTTGGCAGCCTCATCATCTTGTTGGCGGTTTTAGTCAGGTTCTATCAATTGGGCGTTATTCCTCACGGTATGACCTGGGATGAAGCAGCCATTGGTTATAATGGTCACGCGGTTATTACCACCAGAAGAGATGAGTGGTTACACAAAATTCCTATCTCGTTTCAGTCTTTTGGAGATTACAAGGCTCCCGCAGCAATTTACATCAACGGCGTGTTTACCATTTTGTTGGGGCTTAAGTTATGGGTAGTAAGACTGCCTTTTGCCCTAGCGGGCATGGTCACCGTTCTTGCATTTGGAGCTCTAACGTACATATTAGCTGAAAATCATGCCAAAAAGTGGCAAACACTACTTGGTTTGTTTCTCATCGCCACTGTGCCATGGCATGTTCATTACTCTCGGGTGGGGTTTGAATCAGGCATGGCGCTAGCTTTTTTTCTAGTTGGATTGGTAGCGGCAGCCCAGATGATTGAAAGGTTTGCACAATTAAATAAATATCAAAAAATAGGTTTGTTACTGATGAGCTCAATTGCTTGGGCTGCCGCGCTCTATACTTATCATAGTGCAAAAATATTTGTACCATTGTTTGTATTTTGGTATGGGTATCAGCAACGCGAGTGGGTGAGGAGGGAGTGGCGTTGGCTGATATGTGGCTTGATGATCGGCATAATTCTTGTGTTGCCACTTATTTATGATGGTGTTTTTGGACATGGGGCGACCAGAGCTGGTGTCCTCATCACTAATCAAGGTTATACTGCCGTTACCACTATTAAAGTTTTTGCAGAAAATCTGGTCGCCCATTTATCTCCCCAATTTCTAGTATTGGGTCAGACTGATTCATATCGGCATGGTTCTGGTAGTTGGGGGGTATTACTGCCCATGACGTTCTTATTTAGCATGATTGCGTTACTGATGATTCTATTTCGATTAGCTCATTATCAGCAGATGAAATACAGTTTGTTAGGATACGGTATCGCTTTTGTGATCTTCGGACTAATTCCGGCGGCTCTTTCATCTGAAGCTGTACCACACAGCAATCGTGCCCTATTTGCCTTGCCTGGATTTATTTTACTAGCAATTTATGGAGTCGATGCTACGGTCACTTGGTTATCGAAAAAAATATCTCTGGATATAAGTTTTCGATTGCTTGTAGGTATGACTTTCTTGATCGAATCATTAATATTTATGCATTACTGGCACGATTATCTTAATAATTTCGCGAGAGTCAGTGCTGCAGAGTTCCAAGATGGCTATCTTGAGGCGATGCAGCTAGCAACGGCTTATGAAAGAGGTGAATATGGACAAGCTCCAGTAGATAAAATTCTGGTCAGCGACGACTATGGTCAGCCATACATTTTTGCTCTGTTTGTTCGAAAGACTTCTCCCATTGCTTATCGAGGTGGATCACTTTATAAATATGAGTTTACCAATAGTTTGTCAGGATCTGATCTATTAAGGCACAATACCTTGGTGATCAGTACTCCCAAGTTCAATCTTGATCAGCATGAAGCCACACATTTAGTTTATGGTAGTGATGGTCAAGTTCGGTTTGAAGTTTATTACACTGGTGAACATGCCAACTAATAAAATATTTTGGTTAATATTGGCGATCTTAGTGTTTGGCTTATTCTTGAGAGCTTATCAAGTAACTAGTGCACCACCAGCACTTTATTGGGAAGAAGTAGCGCTGGGATATGATGCTTTTTCAATTCTAGAAACAGGTAAAGATCATCACGGTCATCCTTGGCCCATCCTTGCCTTCGAATCCTTTGGTGATTGGAAACCAAGTTTGTATTTTTATTACTTAGTGCCATTTATTAAAATACTCTGCTTAACTGATCTGGCGGTAAGAAGTTCTGGAGTGATGCTTGGTGTCTTCATGATGATGGGTATTTATTTCTTAGCCCGGCAGTTTAAATTTCCTGCGGCCTGGGCACTGTTTATGACGGCAATTTCTCCCTGGGCAATTCATTTTTCTAGAGGAGCTTGGGAGGCACACTTAGCCACAGTGTTGATAACTTGGGGAGTGGCCTGGTGGTGGCGAGCAGTCAAAATAGGAGGGACATGGCAATTTTTATTGGCTGTGATAAGTTTGGGGTTAGCGCCTTATGCATATCATTCTGCCCGGCTAATGGTACCATTATTAGTCATGATCTTATTGGTGGTCTCATTATGGGAACGACGCGCAGACTGGTGCAATAAGAAGATTGTTTGGCAACATCAAGCTTTGGTTTATCCATTTGTGGCAGCCATATTGGTTGCAGTCTTAATGTTGCCGCTACTTGTGACATTGCTCAATCCCAATTCAAATTTAATTACCCAGCGGTTCAAAGAGACTGGTATCACTAGTGATTTGGAGGTAATTACCACTAGCAATCAATTGCGCGATGCATCAGCAAACTCAATTGGTTCTAGAATTTTTTACCACCGTTATGTCATCATGGCCAGAACAATTGTAGAGAATCTATTCAGTTATTCCTCGCTGAGTTTTTGGGCAGTAAGCGGTGATGTCAATCTTCGTCATGGTACTAGCTTCACGGGTTTGATTTACCACTTCGAAACTGTTTTTCTCATTTGGGGGGTTCTGTTGATGATGAAGCGGAGGAGAACTGTGGATTGGTTAATTTGGGGTTGGCTCTTGGTGGCGTTGTTGCCAGCTACGATGGCCAAGCCCAATCCCCATGCTCTCCGTATTTTACCAGCCTTGCCAGCAGTTTTACTGATCATTTCCTTGGGACTGAGTTCTTTTGTCAAGGAAAGTACGCACCTAATTCAACAACTAGGAATCAAGTATTTCAGCAAGCAGTCCGTTTTTTATCAAGTTCTTCAATCATCGACGAAACTGGCGCTGGTTGCTATCATTATTGGGTTTTATTTACTGGAATTGGTAGCTTTTTTTCGTTATTACTTATACATCTATCCAGTTCAATCTCAGCATGAATGGCAGTATGGCTATCAACAACTAGTTAGCGAGCTATCAGCCGACATCGCCGCAGGTAAACCAATTCGCTTCGCGAGAAGTTTGGGTAGACCAGCGATGTACGTTTGGTTCTACACCAATGAAGACCCCAGCTTGGTGCAGGCATCAGCAACAAATGAAGAATTTGATCAAGGAGAATTAATTACTTATAAAAAGATGATCTTTGACCGGGAAGTGGACCTTGGTCAGTTGACAGTTGGTGAAGTAGGAGTGGTGCTAGCTAGTAAGGTGGATGAAGCAGCGTTGGGGAACTTTGCAGTCACCAAAGTTGTTGGCTTAGATGGCCAACCGATTTGGTATATCTTAAGAAAATGAAATTACATGCCCTATGACAAAGCATAACTCAACAATTTTATTTTTTTGTTTAATTTTCCTGGTCATGACGATTGGACTAGGATTACGCATCTACAATTTCAAATCAAATTCCGCCACGCTCTATATCGATGAAATGGCGATGTTAGTTGATGCTAAATCTGTGGTGGCAACAGGTCAAGATATGCATGGTGAAAGCTGGTTACAGCCCATCTTCTTATCATATGGTGACTATAAACAACCCGTTTATATTTGGCTGCTCAGCGTGGCGGTAGCTCTCTTTGGCGATGAGCAATGGGTAGTTCGAGTTCCAAGCCTATTAGCTGGTTTATTCACAATCTTTATCACGCCATTAATCGGCTTAGAGTTGTGGCGCTGGCGCAACTTCAAACGGGATTTAAATATACCACTCAAAGAGTGGTATATCACGCACCGTTGGTTGGCTGTAGCTATTGCAATGGTAGTGGCTGTCAGTCCTTGGTCAATGACCTTTTCTAGAGCTGGGTTTGAAGGACATCTAGCTCAATTATTACTGGCTTTGTCTATCTATGCGCTCCTATTAAGTCTCAGAAACGGTTGGTGGCGATTAGTAAGTGTATTGTTAATGGCTGCCAGCACTTACACTTATTACTCAGTTAGATTTGTAGCCCCTGCTGTATTCGTTTCAATTTCGTTCTATCAGTTATGGCAAACGCGGCACCTAGCATCTAGGAACCGAACTACCTCAAATATTTTCGTTAAGATCTTCCTCACGATTTTGTTCCCTCTAATAGGTTTTTATATGCTTTTATTACCCCAGACCTACTCTCCACTCGCAGCTGCTTCAGAACAGTACCGCTTGAGTACAGACTCCGTTCTAAATGATCGGGGTGATCTAGTACTAACTCAGAATGTCTATCGCGAACTCGCTGGTAATAGTCGCTTTGACCGGCTAATTTTTCATCGCGATTGGTTATTCGTGAGACAGCTAGCAACTAACTATGCTGATTTTTTAGACTTCAATTTTCTATTTTTAAACGGTGATGAAAACCTCCGTCATGGTACTGGCGCTCATGGTTTATTTTTACTACCATTTTTACCAGTGTTTGTTTGCGGGATCTACGAGTTAGCCACCAAACATCGTGCCATGGGTTTGATATTGTTCATTTGGTGGATGGTTGCTTTATTACCAGCTGCTGTCCCCAATACTACTCCTCATGCGCTACGTTCACTAAATGCATTGGTGCCGCTCAGTATCATTATTGGAGTGGGCTTACATTCCTTCATATTCTTCATAATGCGTCGATTTGGCCAATTGGGTATGAAAATAGTAGGTATAGGATGGTTGATTTGGTTGATCTTTGCTGTTGTAGAGTTTGCCTACTATTATCAGAAACCATATCAAAGTTTGAGTAGAGGAGCTTGGGCAGAGCGCGACCAATTTCTGTTGGAGCAATCACAAGCCCTGAACACCGATCAGACAGAAGTGTTTTTTTGGGGGGTAAATACAAGAATGTATCTATGGATTGCTGGTCAACCTGACTATGACAATTTTCCCGTCATAAACAGCACAGCCAGATCAGATTTCGATCAGGATTTTGCGACGACTAGATTTGGGATCTATCATGTTAATGAAGGTTTACCAAGATGGCCTGATTTGGACAAATCGATCGTGGTAATGAGAGCCAATGATTGGACAAAACTCACACTCGATAATGACATAATGATTGTTAACGAGTCTCGGTATATCGATTCAGAAAATGAGGAGTATGTGATTGCCGCAATTTCTAGAAATTAACTGCAACTGCTATTTATTTAAAAACCACTTGCCGTCAGTGATGACGTATAACCCCAAGTCTCTCAAAATTGACAAACCATAAATGGATGACCTCATAAAATTAATTGACGAAGCCTCCTCAAAGTACCTGACGGGCACTTGAATTTCGCCTATTTTAGCCTTTAAGGCAATGGTGCCAAACAAGATTTGCGAATCAAACACAAAGTCGTCTGAGTATTTATGGAAGGGCAACTTTTTCAAAATATTTTTGTGAAATGCTCGGAAGCCAGTGTGATACTCAGACAAGTTTCGGTCAAGCAATAAGTTTTCAGTCAGGGTCAAAAATCTATTCCCAAAATATTTGTAAAGTGGCATGCCCCCCGCCAAGGCTTCCTCGCGACTGCGAATTCTTGAGCCAAGCATCACATCCACTCTACCGTTCATGATGGGCAAAACCATCTCCTTAGTTAAACTACTATCATATTGATAATCGGGATGAATCATCACCACGACATCGGCGCCTTCAGAGAGTGCATGGGTGTAGCAAGTTTTTTGATTACCACCATAACCACGGTTTTGTGGGTGCTTAATCACTTGTAGACCTAACTTCCGGGCAAGTTTGACTGTCTGATCAGAACTATTATCGTCAACCAAAATAATCTGGTCAACAATTCCCTTTGGGATGTCTTTCACTGTTTTTTCAAGGGTCTCTGCCGCATTGAATGCGGGCATGACGGCGATCACTTTCATTTTGGCTTTCTTAGCAAAACTATTAGGACAAAGATAATTGTAACAGAGGAAGTGAGCAGTCCTAGGTAATAGATGGGCGGATTTTGGTACCTAATTTCAATGGTGTGATAACCTTTTGGCAGTTTGAACAAAATTAATTTACCTGGATCAATTTCGCGTTCAAGCAACTTGCCATTGATGTAGACTCTTTGTCCGGGAAAATCGAATTGTCTCACCTCAGCATTTCTCAACCCGTCAATATTAACGCCAATTACTAACCTAGTGGGCGAGGTATACAAAATTTCAGCCGGGATGTCTTTGATGAGTTGTGGTTGTGAAAGCTGCAAATTCCCAGAATCGGCCGCAATAGGTAAGTACTCATGAAAAGTAGTTGTGGTCAACTCTGCTCCAATATATTCTTGCAAAGCGTAGTCGGTGTACATATTCACTTTGATATGATTTCGGTTGGTGTAAAGTGCTATCACAATAATGCAAAATAGTCCAAATAGCTTTAGGCTCTGTGTGCTTAATGAACCAATCACAAAACCAGCCAACAACGAGGCGAGAAACACTGCCACGATCAAGTAACGGAACGGAAAGTCGAGGGTAAAATAGCGAGCGATCAAATCCCACACTAGGATGGAGGACGACAGCATCAGCCAAATAGACAAGCCGAGTAGCGAGCCAATCACTAACGCTGTTGCCCAGAATTTACTTAAAAACTTGAAATCAAGAATGCGTCTTAGGAATATAAAAGGCTTGGATTGCTCCACACGCCGTCGACGATAATTATTTAATAGACGCAGAATTGCAAAGAAGCTAAGTAAAAAGGCTGTTGCAGCGATGATTAACCACTGGGCAATTCCAATTTGAAAAGAGATGTCACTCGTAGCCGCATTTTCTGATATAGGTGAGAAGCCCCAGGTTGAGTATAGTAGTTGCTTAAGCGTGACGAATCCACCCAAGTAGAGAGTTTGAAAATTGGCGGTACCCTCGCCGGCTCTGACCAGCGGTAAGTAAAGTAGGGTGGGAATGACATAAAAGGCGCTGAGGCCAAGGGCAATTAGGGCTGCAGTGAACAGTAATTTAATGCTTTTAAACAGCAGCATTGTTTGATGTCTCTGCTCAATTAATAAAACCAACGTGTAAATCGTTAAATAAGGTACCAAAAAGACAAAAGTCATTAAGTGGGACAAAATACTGGCAGCAGCTGTAGTTGCCAACAGTAATGTTCCACTCATTTTATGTTCCCGAATGGTTTGAAAAATACCCAGCACAATCAGGGGTAACAAAGCAAACTGAAAGACCGTGCCAATCGAAGCTGATACAAAGATTGTGAAAAAATGATAAGGAGAAATTAGGTAAAGACCAGCAACCGCTAGAGCTGCAATTCGATTTTTAAAGATGACAAAAGCCAACCAATACATAGCGAAACCGGCAGCCATAAAGGCTAAACCAAATAATATTTTTAGCGTACTAAAAATTGAAAATCCTAACCAGATGAAGGGCAGTCCCATCAGCCAAGGAAAGTGATAAGAAAAGTAAAATAAGGGATAGCCATAGCCATTGGCGAGTGTAGAGATCCAAGTTGGCAAGGTTGCCCCATCACTTACCGCCGCGGAGTAATGATAGAGTCGCGCTACTTGGTGCCATATGTCATGCGCACTGTAAAGTCCTGGGTGAAACAGGGCTTGAATACCATACAAGCCCAGTAAAATCAGGATTAGCAAAGGTAGTAAATGGAAATAATTGATGAAATTTCTAATGTTGTTCATAAAGGAATCAAGAAGTCACTACCATACCATGATGCGTCATGCTGTTGAGGGTGATTTGGCAAAGATCTGGGTTGGTTGACTTGACCAATTGCTACCTGAAACTTATCATCAATTTTTTTGTAGCTGATTACTTTATAGTCGTTGTGGTACTTGGCATCGAGTGCATACCAGAAAACTTCTTCATCATCTGGGGTTCCTGGTTTGCACATGGCTATCCCGTCCCAGGCGCACTGTGCTTCATAACTAGGACATAGATCAACCAAAGTAGTTGATGCTGGCACTATGCTGAGATTGCTAAATTTAAGTAGTCCGTAGTAAAGATAATTGGCGTTACTCAAGTCGTGAAAAACGACCTGAATATCTTGAGTGGGTGATTTAATTTCAATAAACGACACGATTTGTTTTAGGTCCCGATAAAAATTATGTGTTTTCAGCGTCGGTAAATACCATAGTATTAAAATTAGCATAATTGAACCCAAAATAACCGTCAATCTTGTTGAGATCAATCGATAGCAAGCTAATAAAAAAGTGGGTAATATAAACAAAGTCATTAAGTAATAATCCAATTTGTCACCTTTGAAGACTCTTAGTATCACAAACGCCATACCAAAATAGAACAACAACCATCTTAGAATAATATTATTCTTAGATTTAATTAAAGCAATAGAAAAGCCACCAAAAAATAGTAAGCTGCCGATGAAATGAAAAGGCATTTCTTTGCTAAATATCAATCTTTCCATAAATGAGGGAAAATATGTCAACACATAGGCGGGTTTTGAAACCCGATCATAATAGAGCGCATGCTCTTGAGAAAAGAAAGCAATTATTGCTTGGGTATTAATAAATGAATTGGTTATCTCTGCCCACAAATAAGGCAAAAACGGGATGGCAGCTACCCATGGGCTGAGGAGCAAATGTTTTCTTGCAGTCTTAAATTTGATAAACGAAAAAGTCCAAACTATCAAGGCAAATGGCAATAAGATGAATGTCTGATAATGCAGGTGTAGTGAGATGGCGAGAGCTAATAAAGCTAAATAAATCAATCCATAATCATGGTTTTTAATATAATACAGCCAACATACCAAAAAACTGGTTGTGAAAAATGGAATCATATTTGGGTTCCAGCTTTGGGTTGAATAAATCAAGACTTGATGGAATAAAACATATAATAGACTGATGAAGAAAGCAGATCTTTTTGGTATGAATAGTGTTAACAGTAGAAAAATCATCACAGGAGTGAAAGATTCCACAAATAATATCACCCATCTCATGGCAAGGGGAAAAAATGGTACCAATCCTGTCACTATTAAATGCAGTTGATAGTAAAATGGTGGAAGGTAGAAGTTGCCAACGCTCGCTTTTGGGCCATAATTAACGATCAACTCTTGATTAGCCAAGTGGTTTTCTGCAATCAGGATGTCTCGTGCTGAATCTTGTAAAAATGTATTGTGACCTAATGCGTACACAGTGTGGACAAAAAAAGAGAAGAAAAATAATACGACACTAAGTTGAAAAAAGCTAGCCTTATCGATCCAAATATTTGTTTGGGTGATTAATTTGTATATTTTATTAGTCTTAGTTCGTAACATTTCACCCAAAATTATAGCTTAAGCGGCCAGGAATGTATTGATGAAACGTGTTTATGTGGAGTGTAAACACAGAGCTTATGCCAGCTGAGAATGAATTAATGCTAAGATAGTAATATGAAGTCAATTCATAATTGGCTAGTTTTGGGTGTAGTCGTAGTGAGTTTTTTCCTGCGGATTTGGCAGATTGAGCAAAATCCCAACATTCTCAATCGAGATGAAGCAGCCTTGGCCTATAACGGACTTCTACTCTCAAAAACTGGACAAGATGAGTGGGGTAGAAGCTGGCCACTGGCTTTGGAATCATTTGGCGATTACAAGTTGCCAGGATATCCATTTCTACTTGCCATAATCTTCAAAGCGTTGCCTGCTGCAGATTGGGTAGTCCGGCTACCGTCGGTGATGGCGGGCTCAATCCTACCAGCGCTGATCTATATCTTAGCCAGGAGATTAAAGTTGAGTCAGATCTGGTCTTTAGCGGCAGCCATGATTCTAGCTTCATCGCCCGTATTTTTCTTTTACTCAAGAATGGCTTTTGAAGCCAACCTGGCTCTTGGGATTCTCATCTCTGCGCTCATCTTATTGATGAACAGCAAGTTTATCTGGTGGCGAGATTTATTAGCCCTAATTTTATTGGTCATTTGCTCGTTGACTTATAACACACCCCTGCTACTCATGCCTTTTTTTGCTGTCTTAATATTGGTGATGCGTGGCGCTCGCAGTTATCGAAACTGGGTGGTGACATCAATTGGACTACTAATTGTCTTCATGGCTGTGTGGATGATCCTCGCTCCCTTAACTACTCAAAAAAGTGCTATCACCATCTTTGCTGATGAAACAATTGTTACTGCTTATCCATCCTATAGAGCTCAATTCTCGGGTATCTGGTTAAATTTATTTGGGAACCAATATGTTTATTATGGGCGATTAATTATTGAAAGAGTGATCGCGAGCTTTGGTGTCAACTTCTTGGTTGTGAATGGTGGGGCGCATCCATGGCACTCTATACCTGGTTGGGGTCATATCAATTGGTTGGTCTATGCGCTGCTGATAGTTTCTATCTTTTGGATCATGTACAGAGCGAGTTCTCACCTGATTGGCCGGGTTCGCGGTAACAAATCATTTTTTAAATCAATAGCCCAGCCTTGGATGAATTCATCACTTGGTCGAATGCTGATCGCGTTGTATGTGTTGATCATAGCGCTAGCACCAGCCACCATCACCGCTGACGCTCCCCATACCACTCGTAGTTTATTATTTCTTGCCTGGATACCGATCATTATCAGCTTGGTATTCGCGGATATTTTGCCAAGAATAGCCACGATAAGGAAAATATCTAAGAGAAAACTTGAGTTATCCATATTTGTCGGGTTGTCTTTGGTCAGCTTGATTTGTTTTAGCCGTTACTTAATCGCCTACTTTACTCGCTATCCATCACACCAAACCACTATTTTTCAGTCGGACTTTGATGAATTTATCAAACGCGTTGATGATCAGTCGCAAGATAAAGCCGTCGCCATTGTCGACCCTAGCGGTTACCAGTATATTCTGCTCAGTTGGTATCTAAAAATCACTCCCGAAGAGTTTTTCTCCTCGGTGATTAGACAAGCACCTGATAGAATTGGTTTTAGGTATGGTCAACAAGTAGCCCAATATCATTTTATTGGTCAGCCAGCTGACCGAGATGAAGAGCAGTTATTAGTTGAATGGACAGGTGACACTTGGCAATTGAGTCAGTTCTAAGTCTAATATAGTTAATAAAATAATATGAAAATTTCTGTTGTCCTCGCCACTCACAATGAAGCACTAAACCTAGGACGATGCTTGGAGAGTGTGAAGAGGTTTGCCGATGAAATTGTGATTGCCGATGGCGAATCCACTGATCAAACTGTAGAAATTGCTAAAAAGTTTGGTGCTAAGGTAATAGCTACCACCAACAAGCCAAACTTTCACATTAATAAACAGCTGGCCATGGATGCTGCTACGGGAGATTTAATTCTTCAACTCGATGCCGACGAAGTGGTCGAAAATATCTTGGCTGATTTCATTACTAATCTAGCCACTCAGTTGGCGCAGGGTAGCTACAAACAAGATCCAGTGGCCTGGAAAATTGCTCGCTACAATCATTTCTTTGGGCGCGTATTGACTAAAGGCGGTCAGTATCCAGATGAAGTGATCAGATTGTACATCAGGGGCAAGGCTAGATTACCACAGCAGAATGTGCATGAGCAAATGACGGTCGATGGCGCAATTGGAGTTGCTCAGGGTCACTTACTTCATTACCCATATCCCAATTTTAGTGCCTACATGAGAAAATTTAATACTTATACCTCATTTGAAGCCACTCGAGTTAGCCTTGATCTTTTGCCAATCCAAAAATCAACCATTTGGCAGTATTTGATTGTCAAACCAATCTCAACACTGTTTTCCATGTTTTTTCACCATCGTGGTTATGTGGACGGCATGAGCGGCTTTATTTTTGCTTTAATGAGTAGCCTGCATCATCCGTTTGTTTTGTTTAAGGTTTGGGCACTCAGAGAAAAGTCTAAGGCATGAAAATTTATATTGACACCTTGCCCTTGCATACTGGCCATCAAATCAGAGGGATTGGCAGGTATACCCAATGTTTGATTGATGCTTTGCGTGAGGAAAAAGTAGAAATACTTACTTCACCCCATGACAACTGGTGGCAAGCTGACTTAGTTCACTATCCTTATTTTGATCTATTTAAAGCGACTTTGCCCATCAACAGGTCAAAGAAAACAGTGGTAACTATTCATGACGTCATCCCACTTGAATTTCCAAAAGCCCATCACCCTGGTTTACGGGGCAGTTTTAATTTATTACGCCAAGAGCTCAGTTTATGGTTTGCGCAGGCTGTGATTACTGATTCAGAGTATTCCAAGCAACAAATAGCCGAGCTGCTGCGGATTAGGCAGGAGAAGATGCACGTCGTACCTTTGGCAGCAAACCCAAATATTAGTTTGGGAAATGCCTCTTCAATTGAGACCATTAGCAATAAATATCAAATTCCAAAAAAATATATCCTGTATGTTGGGGATATAAATTATAATAAAAACTTGCCAGAATTGATCAAAGCAGTGGCCGATCTGCCGACTGGTATAACGCTGGTCTGTATTGGCAAAAACTTTCGGGAGCAGTCTATACCTGAGTGGCAAGCTATCAAGTTGGCGATGAGTAAAAATAAACTAGCGGATAGAGTGCATTTTATCAGTACCATTGGCTTAGAAGATAACGCCGATTTAGCAGCAATTTATAATGGCGCGCTTTGTTATGTGCAGCCGTCTTTATCGGAAGGATTTGGCTTGCCAGTATTGGAGGCGATGCATTGCCAGACGCCTGTAGTTGCCACCAAACGCGGTTCATTGCCAGAAGTTGGCGGATCACACGCCATCTATGTCGAGCCATTGTCGGACGCTATCGCCGAGGGTGTCAAGGAAGTACTATCTTGGTCTAATCGATCTCGAGAGCAGTGGCTGCTTGATGCTGCCCACTGGGCGGCTGGATTCACCTGGAAGAAAACTGCCGAAGATACAATTAAGGTTTACAAGCAAGTGTTATCATGAAATTTATCCGCAACCATTGGCCCTGGCTGTTAGTCATCTTGGCAATTTGGTTTTTACTGCATAATTACATGCAGATTGGTGTACCTTACACCCACGACGGTGAAAATCACTTGGCACGTTTTGCAAATTATAAAATTGCCTTGCGCGAGGGTCAGCTGCCACCACGTTGGGCGCCTAATTTGATGAATAGGTATGGCTACCCCGTTTTCAACTATAACTACCCGCTGGCAAATATACTTTCTTTGCCTGGTTCATTCATCAAGTTGAATTATGAAGTAACGTTTAAAGCATTGATGAGTCTGTCGATCATTTTTGGAGCGGTGGGGGGCTATTTGTGGCTAAATCTGGTTTTTAAATCGAGTTCTAGATGGGCAAACGTGATCGCCATCAGTAGTTGGGTGAGTTCGATCTATTTGATCAACTTAATTAACTTTCGCGGTAATA
Source organism: uncultured Pseudomonadales bacterium (assembly GCA_964555515.1). Taxonomy (GTDB): domain Bacteria; phylum Patescibacteriota; class Microgenomatia; order UBA1400; family PJMF01; genus UBA1388. Next base: position 4,967 of record CAZKSJ010000002.1, on the reverse strand, counting down.
TTGGTGAAGTGATGGCCTATGCTCTATTTCCCTGGATGCTGTGGGTCATAGAATCAATTTTGGCTAATCGTCAATGGCAATGGCGGCAATTTGGAGTTTGGTCGGTTCTGACAGCCGCTTTTTTACTCAGTCATAATATCAGCGCGGTTTTTGCTCTGCCCATCTTAGGAATTTACGCACTGCTTAGGATGAGATCTAATTATCGCAAGTTGTTGACTTGGCTAGGTAGTTTGGTGCTTGGTATTTTATTAAGCTTATGGTTTTGGTTGCCGGCTTTGGCAGAAAAATCAATGATCGTGCTTGATCAGGCCAAAAATGCAGATCAATTTGCTCAACACTTTCCTAAGTTTAATCAATTACTGTTTTCACCAGTTCAGTTTGGTTTCTCTTATCCAGGAGTTGTAGACAGTCTCTCTTTTCAGATTGGTTGGCCCTTTTTAGTATCCATCCTCCTGGGATTGGTTCTAATTGGTTGGCAGAGGATTATTAAGAGTTGTCGAGTTCATCATCAGCTCGTGATGGTGTTGCTGTTCTTTGCTTTGCTTGTTGTGTTATTTCAGCTCAAACAGACTGAACCGATTTGGCAGCTGATCCCACTTGCCAACTTCATCCAATTCCCCTGGCGATTATCACTCTATTTGCCCATGCTCTTGCTCGTGCCGATGGTCTGGATCTGGGCAGAAGGTGGGAGATTTGCACGGAGTCTATTGGTGATTGGCTTAGCTATCCAACTTGGTACCGCTGTGGCTGCTCAACCAGCCGACTTTTTTCACCGAACCAATGTGGATTATGATGCTTTTACCCAATCAACCTCCACCAATAATGAAAATTTACCAGTCACAGCTCAGTTTGATCAGATGCCTAACTGGGATAAGGAGCTAGTTTTGGTGGGTGGGCAAGGAGAGTTTTCGGAAGAGGAGTGGTTTGGCTCACACCGACGCTATCAGGTTCGTATCTTTGAAAAAGCGACGATTGTGGAGCCAACGATGGCCTTCCCAGGCTGGGAGACAACTGTGATCGATGATCAAGGGAATAAGTATCAAGCAAATCACATTAATAATGACCAAATTGCTGGGCGGCTGGCATATGAATTAGATCCAGGAACTTACACCGTAGAGTCTAGCTTCACCCAACATACTTGGGCGCGGCAAATCGGTAATTGGGTTTCTCTGTTAGCAATCAGCGGACTTGTCGTCGTCATCACATGGGAGTTTTTCAAAAATGCTAAAAAATAAAAAAAGTGAATTATCTGCCGTGATGGGATTACTGTTGGGCTGGCGAACACTGCTTATCTTAATTGGCATAATTGCCCCATGGTTGATAATGTATCAGCCTAGTTTTCCATATGCTACAGAATTATTACCCAAATATAACTTGCCGCAGTGGCTTTACTCTTGGGCAAACTTTGATGGCGTCCACTACATTACCATTGCAGAAAAAGGATACATTGGTACAGGACTCATTCAAGCATTTTTTCCAGGATATCCTTACCTAATGATGGTTTTGAATCGATTGTTCGATAACACGATTGTCAGTGGTCTGTTGATCAGCAACATTGCCCTCCTGTTATGGGGAGTGGTATTTTTTAAGTTCACTGCCCAACAATTCTCTACCAATGTAGCCTGGCTAGCCCTCATCACACTCTTATTATTTCCCACCAGCTTCTTTCATGGTGCGGTCTACTCAGAGTCATTATTTTTACTACTTGTGATAAGCACTTTTTATGCTAGTGGCAACCAAGGGTGGTGGTTAGCTGGGTTGTTGGCTGCCGCTGCAGCTGCGACTAGGGTCGTGGGCGTGTTTTTAGTACCAGCTTTACTGTGGGAGGCACTGAACGTATCGTCACTAATCAGCCGAGTATTTAAGAGCAATGAGCAGAGTTTCACTCAAAAATTGAATAAGTTCTGGCAGCTACTATCTCAGCAACTACGCAGCCATCCTAAGCAAGTCATTTCTTCACTCCTCGGTTTAGTTGGCATTGGCATTTACATGTTGTTTTTGTGGGGAGAGTTCCGCGATCCTCTCTATTTCTTGCATGTCCAAGCAGAGTTCGGGGCAGGCAGGCAAGAGCATCTGATCTTATTGCCGCAAACTCTTTGGCGGGGTCTAAAAATTATGATGACAGTACCTTTCAGCTTGACATGGCTGACCTACGCCCAAGAGTTTTTCTTGACGATAAGTTTCCTGATCATCATTGGTTGGCTGTGGATGCAGGAGAAACGCATAAAACACTCCTGGCTTATCTTTACGACGCTTGCGGTCTTGCTCCCCACAACGACTGGCACTCTCTCCAGCATGCCCAGATACCTCCTGGTGGCATTTCCAGTCTTTGTTTGGGCAGGCATTCAACTCGATAAATTTCCACGCTGGCGCTGGATTTGGATATTTTCCGGTATACTATTATTGATTAATACGGTCTTATTTATTCAAGGATTATGGGTAGCATAAAGGAGCATTTATGAAAATATTGGTAACTGGTGGCGCTGGGTTTATTGGTTCACACGTGGTGGATGCCTACTGTGCCGCCGGGCACGAAGTGGTCGTGGTGGATAATCTCTCTACTGGCAAACAAGAGTTCGTCAATGGACAAGCTCGGTTTATTCAAGCCGATATCACAGACAAAGAGCGAATTCAGCAAATTGTCAGAGAAGAAAACCCCCAGCTCATTAATCACCATGCCGCTCATATTCAGGTTGGCAACTCAGTCAGAGATCCCCAGTTTGACGCCATAAACAATATTTTAGGATTGCTCCACATCATGGAAGCCGCCAAAGAGGTAAGTGTTCAAAAGATTATTATGGCATCCACGGGTGGCGCCATGTATGGTAACAAACCTACTCCATTTACAGAAGAAATGAAAGAAGAACCACTTTCACCCTATGGTGTGTCTAAACGCGCGGGAGAGTTATACTTGAATTATTATCATGAGCAATATGGGATTCCCCATATTGTGCTTCGCTACTCCAACGTCTATGGTCCACGCCAAAATCCGCACGGCGAATCTGGCGTGATCGCGATCTTTAGCGAAATGATCGCCGAAGGCAAGCAGCCCATCATCAATGGCGATGGCACCCACACCAGAGATTACGTTTACATTGATGACGTAGTCAAGGCCAACGTTGCCGCTGTAGATAGTGGTTTTGTGGGTGCACTAAATATTGGCACCGGCAAGGAAATTAGCACCAATGAGGTTTTTCATAAAGTAGTAACGCAATTTGGTTTAACAATACCCGAACAACACGGGTCAGAGAGACCTGGCGAGCAAGTGACGAGCTCACTTTCCTACCAAAAAGCACAACAAGTACTTGATTGGCAGCCTAAGGTGGAGTTTGACGAAGGAGTGAGGCGGGTAGTGGAGTGGTATAAATCTAAGCAAGCAATGTAAGTTGCACTTAGCTTAACTACTGTCAGGCAGCACTTTTCGCTCAATATCCACCCTTCAATTTGCAAAGTCTAGTTGATGCTGTTATAGTACTTTCAAGATGAGGATACTTGAATCCTACCCCTCAGATTCGGTAGGTGAATCGGTGGACAAGTGCAAGCAGCTGGAAAAAATTATCGACGCCGATACCCTTTTATGTTTTCATCAATTTTTAACTCACCTCAGAAGAGAGCATAAGTTCTTCAGTAGATTAGTAATTGCCCAAAATTCAGAGCCAGGTGTAAATTATTCAATAAACCTGAGAGCGGAATCACAAATTGGGCAAGTAATCTGCCAGATTATTCAGGGCGAGACCAATTTAGATCACTTGGCGAAGGAGTGTTGTGCCGACAAAGCTTTGTTAGAAAGTGTGATAGTCTTGTGGATACAAATGAAAAAACAGGTCAATAAAGAGCTTTTTGGACAAATGGTTAGACTTAGAAACAAGAAAAAACTGTCCTCTGATGAGGCGGCATGAGATTCGTTTGGTCAATAATCGATACCCCCACCATTTACCTTCAAAATATTCTAAATATATATCTTGAACTTCATGATTCACTTGTTCAATCATAACAGGTTGCCTATCAGGCAAATTTAGATATAATATAGGACATGTTGCCAGAACAGGGTGATTCACATCCCATCAGACCAGAACCAAGTGGAGAACTAACAGCGCTAGAGAAGCGCGATATTGAAGCATTTGAATTTATCACCGGGCTGATAACGCAAGCTTATCCACAGCTTTATCAAGATCTACTCGACTTTCAGCGCATCCTTGATAGTAAGGGACAATATTTTTCAGAAATTGTACAGTTTAGTGCCATTGGCCAAGGATTAATTCAGGTCACCGAATTACTCAGTAGTAAAGAGCTTCTTACGCAATATTCATCAATATTTGTTGTACTCCAAAGTTGGTTAGCTTGGGCTGTGAAACAGAAGATATCTTCTGCAGAAGATCAAATACGAGTTGTTAAGAAATTGTATGTTGCGATTGATAAGCGCGCTGGAAAGCAATTTGAATGGAGATACATTACCTTCACATCGATCCTAAAATTCATTGAAGACAAAAGAGGAAATATTGACAGTTCAGACAAATTGGAGATGGCAGTTGCTGCTGAAGAGCTTGCTGCAGTCATTCTCAAGCATCAATCAGAAATCTATGTTTTATCTAATATAGTAATTCGTGATCAAGTGACAAATTATATTAACCATGTAATTAAGATTTGGGCAAAAAATATTGACACATACATCGATCAGCGCACAAGACCAATCATTGCAGATTTGGATGACTCTGTATTCAAAGGTTTTTCTGAGAAACGCTAAACAATCTAGTCTGAATTCGCAAAGTGAGACTTAACTTATTTAATAAATATCACAATGATTGCTTCAGAGCTTTTGGATGACGTTGATATTTAATTTATCTGTACAAATATATTGATCAATTAGTTGAAATTTGCCAAACAAAGTAAGTTCGCGATAAGCGCTGTTGACTGGATCAAAACTGGCATTGTCACCAATGACCAACATATATTTGGCTGCGGATTGT
>CAZKSJ010000001.1:74605-80439 GCA_964555515.1 uncultured Pseudomonadales bacterium | reverse complement strand
GCACTGAGGCTTGGAATAATGGCACTACCGGTAAGTTTGCAGCGAGCTTAGATTTTGATGGGAGTGATGATTATGTCAAAGTGAATGATCCCAGTGACGGTGCATTTGATTTTGGAACCGGTAACTTTACGATCTCGACTTGGATCTATCGCAACACGAGCAATACGACAGACGCTATCTTGGCTAAAAGAGGCACTACTTCTCATGGTAATTTTTACGTGATGGCCTGTGAAAGCTCGTCAGGCACACTTACATTGGAGTTGGATGAGGATGCTGTTGGCACCAACTATCAAGCCTTTCAAACAGCGGGAATATGTACAACTGGTAGTTGGATCAATGTAGCAGTAGTCAGAACCGACGACCAATTACTTCTCTTTAAAAATGGAGTACAGATGGCAGAAACTAGTTCACTTGATACAAATTTAAGCAATGCTTATGGTCTGATGATTGGTGCCAGGGGAATAAACGCCGAGGCACCCTACGCTTATTTTGACGGACAAATCGACGATGTTAAAATTTGGAACTATGCCCTGACCGCTGAGCAGCTGAAGCTAGAATATAACAATGGCGCTGTCCGATTTGCCGATTAGGTTTTTAACTATCTCCCACATCCGCAGTTAACAATTGATGCCCCCTTCTTCACATTTATCCACGTTCATGATGGGGGTTAAAGGTTCATGTAAGGTTGGTAAATTATGATGCAACCACGTGGGCCCGCATGAGTATGAGACGTGATCCGAAAAATCTAGTCTGCGGGTGCAACTCCCGTCGGGTCCACATTTAAAAATAGGACTAACACAGATAATTGAAAATTGTAAGCTAATTTGTTAATATACAATTATCGGATCACGTCTCTTCATGAGACAAGCATCAAATCCTCCTAACATAGGGGGATTTTTTGTGGTTTGCCATTAGCTTGATGATATTGATAATTCTCAACTAATTCTCAAGATTAGATCTATAATAGAAACTATGAAAATTCTGGTGATTGAAGATGAACACCGGATTGCGAATTACATCAAAAAAGGTTTGGAAGTCAAGTCTTATGTGGTAGACGTGGCATATGATGGGGCAGAAGGTTTCGATTTAGCAGACGGTGAGAAGTACGACGTGATTATTTTAGACAGAATGTTGCCCAGCATGACCGGCATGGAGATTTGTAAACAGTTAAGAGCAGCTGGCAATCACACGCCAATTTTAATGTTGACCGCCAAGACTCAAGTTGAGGATCGGGTAGAAGGTTTGGATGCTGGGGCGGACGATTATTTGGGCAAACCTTTTGCTTTTACCGAGCTTTTAGCCAGAGTGCGGGCGCTTTCTAGGCGGCCGCAGAAACAAGTCAATGAAGTTTTACAGTGTGGTTCACTGCAACTTAATCCTACAAGTTTTGCGGTAACTAGAGCAGGCAAATCGATCTCTTTGTCTCGTAAAGAATTTGCTCTGTTGGAATTTTTGATGAGGCATGAGGGGCAAGTGCTGTCTAAGGATCAGCTCACAGAGCAAGTGTGGAGTTATGACAGTGACGTTCTACCTAACACGGCGCAAGTATATATTGGTTATTTAAGAAATAAGGTTGATCGGGCTTTTCCGAAGGAAAAGCCCTTGATTATCACGGTGCGGGGATTTGGTTATAAATTTGGAGTGAATGATTAATATGGGAGACATGTTTGCGTCGGCGCGAATCCGTTTGACGCTGTGGTACTTGCTCATCATCGTCTTGATTACTTCTTCATTAAGTGGTGTGATTTATGTCCGAGTCTCATCGGTTTTGGAGCAAGAATATATCAGAATTGAACAACGCTTGCAGCAGGAATGGCCTGGCGTTGGTTTGCAAAGCAGGCCAGGTTTTGGCAGAAGAATTACTTTGCAAGATTTAAGAAATGCCCAAAGCCAAATTGCTGGTCAGCTGATAGTAATTAACCTAATTATCATTGTCTTTTTTACCGTGGCCGGCTATTTTCTGAGTGGCAAAACACTCAAGCCCATTGAAGAAATCCATGAGGAGCAGAAACGCTTCATTGGTGACGCTGCTCATGAACTAAAGACGCCGATTACAGCTTTAAAAACGTCACTCGAAGTCAATTTGATGGATAGAATGCTAGATAAGAAGACTCAAAAAATCCTAAACGAAAATCTAGAGGATGTGATTAGTCTGGAGTCACTTAGTCAGAGTTTGCTCAGACTGGCCAGGATCACCGACCAGCAGCTGGCAAAGGAGCCGGTTGACCTAAAAAAGGTCGTGACTAGGGGCATGGATTATCTGGAAGCCACTGCCCAGAAAAAAGAAGTGACAATCCAATTTGAGAAAGGTAAGACCAAAATTTGGGTGATGGGAGACGAGGGTGCGCTTTTAGATTTGGTTCTAATTTTACTTGATAATGCCATCAAATATAGTAATGACAGATCTGTAATCAAAGTTGAGTTACAAAAGAAAAAGCATCAAGTTGAACTAAGTGTGACAGACTTCGGCAGCGGTATTAGTAAAAAAGATTTGCCCCATATTTTTGAAAGATTTTACCGGGCAGATCAGGCTCGCAGTAATCAGCAAAATCATGGTTATGGACTTGGGCTGTCAGTTGCGCAAAAAATTGTAGACCAACACAACGGTCATATTTTGGTCACATCAGCCGTGGGTAAAGGCAGCACATTTACCGTGACGTTATCTTCCAAAGATTGATAATACAATAAAATATCCTTTCAATGTTTTCTCAATTTTGTGGGTTATATTTAAATAATTATCAATCAACAAACTTTATGAAAAAACGCATTTTACTTATTCCAACTTTTATTATTTTGGTGGGGGTAACACTCTTAGCCACAGATCGAGTTGATGCCTTTGGTTTTGGCGCTGATGAAGACACCTTGATTCAAAGGCTGGCAGAAAGATTGGGCAAGGACGAGGAAGAAGTGCAAGTGGTTTTTGATGAAGTTCGTCAAGAACGCCAACAACAGATGCAAGCACGTTATGAGGAACGGCTGAATGAAGAGGTGGCAACGGGCACGATAACTGAAGATCAGAAGAGATTGATTTTGGCGAAACATCAGGAAATTCAAAAAATTCATCAAGACATGTGGGAGGATTTGCAGGAAATGAGCCCAGAGGATCGCCGAGCCACTATGCAGGCACAGCATGATGAAATAACTGCTTGGGCAGAAGTAAACGGGATTGATTTGGAGGCGTTGCACTTTGGTCCAAGCGAATTTGGAGGCAGGATGGGAGGACGCGGCATGCACGGGGCGATGCGAGGGGAAATTTCTGGCGAAATATCAGATGAATTTTATGGAGAAATGCCCAGAATGCATTATGGGTACGACCAAGAATAAGCATTGTTAGATCAAGCATCAGGGCTGAGAGGACAGACTCGGCTCTAAACTTGAATCCCCCCCCGCCAGAGGCGGGGGGGGTTTTACAACTCGTCAGCTTGTTAGTCACGAGTGCTTGATTAAATAGAGTAAAATAGCGTTGCAGTGACACAGCGTGAACACTCACCCACAACCATTTCCCAATCTTATGTTGAGTTATTGAGCCAAACTGGTTTCACACCAGGAGCGCTTGCCAAGCCAGAGTCTTTGGCTGCAACGGCGGCAATTTTTGGTTTTGAGGAGTTGGGTGTCGCCGATCTGCATCATTTAGAAGCATGGGCGCCATTTGAAACTGCATGCGTTAAACAAGGTATCAAGCCAGTCTTTGGTGAGCAGTTGGAGATGAAGATTAGGGACAATACGATTGGCCGGTTGTCACTGCACGTAGTTGAGCCAGCTGGGTTTAAATCACTTTTTCAACTCAATCAAGTTGCGCCAAAACAACTTACGATTTATGCATTACGGCCAAATCTTACTGGATTAGTTGTGATTGCTCCTCAACATTCCTACGCAGCGCTCCAGGATGTGGTAGATCCGCATCGTTTATTTTTAGAATTAACCCACTTTGGTGATCAAGCAGCTGATCGACAATTAGCTAGTGATCGCCAGTTTGCCGATCAAATTAACGCAGAAGTGGTGGCAACCAACCACGTCTGGCGTCAAGCCTATCAAGACTATGATCAATTAGTGTCCTTGGTACTGGTGGCTCGAAGTCGAAATAAGCAGTTGAGTTTGGCCGATTTTGACCAAATCTCTTTTCGCCATAATCGTCAAGTATATGAATGGATTCTCACCCATACTCAGACGCCTCTCAATCTGGCCGCGGCGGCTTTCCATCCTGAAGGTTGGTTGAAGCCGCCACAAATGATGCGCAAGATGGTCAAATCTGATGATGCAAACTTTCCAATTTGGCAACGCGCTCTAGCCACTTCTCACCACATCGCTAAGCAAGTTGAACCAGATAGATTGCCAACCGCTGCCCTACCTAAATATCCAGTCTCGGAGGGAGAAACTGCTTACAGTGTTTTATTAGAGCGCAGTCTGGCTGGTGCCAAAGAAAGATTTGGGGCGATCGATCCCGCGGTAATGCGACGTCTCACCGATGAGCTGCAAACTATTGGTGAACGTGATTTGGCAGACTATTTTTTGATTGTGCATGATGTCATTTCTTATGCATCAGACCGAGCAATGGTCATGGGGGTGGGTTCAGCCACCTGTTCTTTGGTCTGTTATTGCCTGGGAATCACAGCAGTCAACCCGCTTGATCATGGTTTACCTTTTGAACGATTTTTATCTTCTGCGAGTCGGAGATTTCCAGACATTGATACCCAAATTGACGCCGACTATGTGGCGGATGTGCGTGACTACGCCATCAATCACTTTGCAGGTAAAGGCCTCGACGTCGCTAGATTAGGCACATTCCCCACTTATGGTTCGCAAGGCGCCATGAATGCAGTGCTAAAATCATTTGGGCTAACGAACGCACAAATTAAAGAAGTGGGTCGTGAATTATTGGAGAGATCTGTAAACAATACTTCCTCAATCACTATTCGTTCAAATGACAACCGATCAAAATCGACTATTAGCTCGTCTACAGCTTCTAAGCTTGAGGTTGACCCTAGACCACTGACAGAAGAAATTCCAGCTTCAACAGTAGTTCCTCATGCTTTAATCAGAGCCGCCTTGCACTTAGCTTCACTGAACCCCCACCAAGGATATCTGGCCTATCATCCCAGCAAAGTGATGGTTGCTCCTGGCAATTTTGGGGAAACACACGTTGTGGTAAGTGGTAAGGATAGACGCTTACTGGCAGTCAGTAAAGATGATGCCGAACGCCGGCAAGAATTATGTTTGGATTGGTTAAGTTCCAATCGGCTGAATTTTTTATCAGCCCTCTTGTCAGACACGGCAACGGCTATCAAAGAGATTCCTGTTGAGGACAAACAGACGTTATTGGAGCTATTTCACGCCAACACAATTGGTATTCCAGACATTGAGTCACCTTGGATGAGGCAAATGTTATGGGAATATGGCCAGAAAATTCAGTGGTTAGGCCTAGAAAAACTTGACTTGCGGAATGCTTTTGGTGCTTCACGACCGGGACTCACTCATCAAGATCGGGAGCTTTACTATGCGCGGAGACAACAAGGCGGCTATCAGACGGGGATAATCGCGCTCGATGGGATCTTGGCAGATACCTATGGGGTGGTGCTTTTTCAAGAGCAGTTCATGCGTATTGCTAGTGAGGTGGCTGGCTTTAGTCCAGACGAATCCGATTTACTTCGTAGACAAGTGAGTAAGGAAAAAAGCGCCGCAAAATTGATGGCTACCGCGGAACAAATGCAATCAAGATTGATTACCGCCGGTTTAGCCGAGGATGATGCTCACCAAATTGCCACCCAGTTGATCAATTTTTCCCGCTATGGTTTTGTGAAAGGTCACGCCATCACGCTGATGGATATTGCTTACTA
>CAZKSJ010000001.1:72359-74505 GCA_964555515.1 uncultured Pseudomonadales bacterium | reverse complement strand
ACCAGATTCTTCCCATTGACAGTCGCTCCAGAGTTCTATAGTTTGAGGCAAAACATACCACATCATGTGGTGTGGTAATTTAACGACAACCACCACAATGGCCTCAGCAGAGAACAAAAATAATTATGACATCGAGTACTTTCCCAAGGCTGTTTTAGAGGCCGATTGGTCGGTAAGCGATGAAGATTTGGCAGAAAATCTGGCTCTACAAAAACTACCGACGGCTATACAGATCAGTCCAGCTTACGTAGGAAAGTTGATTAGATACAATCTTTCCCCAAATAAAGTTTTTCGTTTGCCCAAAAGTATTGATGAAAGTCTGATCACTAAGACAATTCTAAACGGTAAAAAACCAGTCGAGCAAACTGGTACTTTTAGAATCGCCAACCTAATTGGTGAAGCGCTTGACTCCTTAGCCGCTTTGTTTAAAGGTAACTCAGCCGAACAATTACTGGCCTATATGGATCTCAAGTCTGGTCAATGGCTTGACGATTTAGCACATGGCACTGGTCTCGAGAGAAATAATGGTGGATTAAAGATCATTACCAGTCAGTCGCGGCAACGAGTGGCAGATTATTATAGAACCCTAAATCATGAAAGCCCACTGAATGAGGTAGTGCTGACATTCACCAAAGCGGCGGCAGTTAGATGGCTGGTTGATAATTTAGAGCGCAAACGAGAGCCGGTAGTAGAGCAGCCCGTCGGTTTTGATTTAAAAACAAGATCGTCTGAGGGCGATGGGTTTGTTGGAGACTTGCAAGCATTTGTCGTGATCGATGAGCTGGGCAAATCTTCTTCTGGAGGCGCTTATATTGGTGAACGCAAAACTACCTGGCCAAAAATGGAACAAGCTGCTTTGGAATTGCTATTTTCTCAACTGGCTTATTTTGTGTGGCAGTATTCTGCTCCAAAACCAGCTAAAACTCTTCAAGATTTAGTCACCCAACTTAATCACCCAACGTTAGTTTTTGATGAGGATGGTATGTTTATGGCACCGGAAGCTGAATCTTTAGCTTCTATTGAGACATATGTTTCCGCTTCGACAGGTGAAAAAATATTAGTACCCACAGCCAATTATCAAGCAGGTGTGCAGGCGTTGTTGTTTGCAGAAAGTTATCGGAAAAACATTGATGTAATGAGGAATCTGGGCAGAAAATTAGCCCTGGCAACTAAAAAAAAAGATGAGAAAAGACATTTACTCACAGACACGTTTAACAGACATTGTGCTGTAATGGCCATTTCTTTAGCGCAGATGGATCACTACTTTGGCGTCTATTTTGAGTCGGTCAGAAGACATTGCAAGGCCATTCCCGCTACTTATACGTTGGAACAAGCTTGTAAGAAAATCTCAGATCGAGCTGTCAATCAATGGCCATTTGTAGTGAGTAAGCTAAAAAGTGAGTTGGGCATTGATCTCACCAAAAATCCGCAAGTAGTCATTAATTTATTGGGTACAGGCAATCGATCAGCAGTGGAGGACGAAGAATGCACGACTTCTTCATCATTACCAAAGGAGCCGCAGCTAACGCGTTGGCGGTCAAGATATGACCGGAGGTTGTACATAGATAAACCTGACCAGCTCGTGCCGCAATTATTAGAGCAACGTGGTGTCTCGCCTGCAGACGCGGCAGAATTTTTAAATCCCGGTATGAAAAACTTGAAGCCAGAAAACATTGGTGTTGATCCAACCCAGTTGGAAGCAGCTAGCGAAATGGTAGAAAGAGCCATCAATCATGGCAAATCTTTTGTGTTAATTGGTGACTATGACGCCGACGGCAAGTCTTCTGTGGCGATTATGACTGAGGTACTTCAAACCCTTGGTGCGAAAGACATTGTTTTTCACATTCCAAACAGACGGGATCACTATGGTCTCTCTGGCTCGATTGTGGATAAACCCCTCTTCCCCAAAAATGCCACTTGGATTGTGATGGATAGTGGCGTAGGCAGAAAAGCAGCCGCAGCTACTCGTTATGCGGTTGAGTCAAAACAAGCAGAAGTGATTGTGATTGATCATCACATCAGAGATGATCTCCTGCCGGCTGGCCCTACTATCCATGGCAATCTTTGTGCTGCCGGCCTAACTTATGTTTTTGGAAGGTTGCTTGAGAAACGAAGGCGGGAGCAAACCAAGGACGACAATTTTAGG
>CAZKSJ010000001.1:11420-72259 GCA_964555515.1 uncultured Pseudomonadales bacterium | reverse complement strand
ATTTAAAGCTCGGTTGATGAAATATTTTGAACAACAAGCACTAGCAGATCAACCTGTCATTAATGAGTATGATTTCGAGCTAGACAATCTTGATCATCTTGAGAAAATTCTAGTTGAGCAACAGAAGCTTGAGCCATTTGGCAATGGATGGCTAAAGCCTAATTATCTTATTAAAGGCGCCGTGGTTACATCGCTTGGCCATAGTAGAAACGGCAAGCATTTGGTTGGTCAAGTGCAAAAGGGTATGAAGCCGGAGTCAATGATTGGCTTTGAGATGAAGCAGAGAATTTTTGAACTTACAAAAGGTGAAACTATCGATTTAGTATTTTCCTTAGGAAAAAATCCTTTTCACCGTGGTCAATTGCAACTCACTATTCAAGATTTTGCGCCCTCACGGGGGAAGCTTTGATCATCGAGCGACAAGGAAAGCTTTTGTAGAATATTCGCTAGGACTTGATCAAACCCACCTGTTCAATCAGTGGAAAGTCTTTTTTGATCACTCCCCAGAATTTATCTGATAGATTTTGAGAAAACTTGGCATACTGTCCTTTTTCTGAGCCATGACAAAGACGTCTTTCCCAATCCCGACAAATGTCCGTGACATCCCTTCCCACGCTGTGAAACTGGGCAGCCCACTCTGTTGGTGAAACGGCAAATCCGTCATGAATGGGTTTGAACTTGGCAAACAAAGCGGCATTTTGTTCCATCATTAATTGATGAAAACGAAGGTATTTAGGCATTGGCATAATACTTTTTAGTCAATACTAACGATCTTGTATTCTAGCTGACCGGCTGGGGCGTTGACAATCACCACATCTCCAACTTTTTTGTCTGTTAAGGCCAAGCCCATTGGGCTGTTGATGGACAATTTGTGTTGACTAAGATCTGATTCATAGCCACTGGCCATTTGGTAAGTAGTTTTGACTCCATTTCGTTCCAGCCCGACCACGCTGCCAAAACCAACCTGACCATTAATCTGCTTGGTGGTGACAACGGCGTGATCTAGAATGTGCTGCAATTCCCTCATTTGTCTGCCAATCGAACTCAGCTCAAATTTGGCATACTTGTAAGCACCATTTTCTGATAAATCACCCATTTCTCTGGCAGTTTTTAGACGCGCCATGACTTCAGCTCTTTCATTTTTTAGTTTTGAAAACTTTTGCTTAAATTGACTAAAAGCTCGCTTTGTTAGCGGAATCGTAGTTGAGTTAGTGGTTGTGGCTGGTGAGAATAACTTGTGATTTTTCATAGAATGGCGTGTGCAGTGTAGCATACACACACGAATTCAGATTAAATAGGCCAAGATTGGTTTTCAAAGATATAAGAAATCATCGCGTGGGTGTCCCGCTAACGTTTCTGCTGATTCTTCGATATACTGGTGGTATGTATAGGTTTGCCCAAGTATTGTTGGCAGCTGTGTGCTTGAGTGCCATTTTTTCGTGGGCAGCCATTGCTTATTTGTGGTCAGACCAGCAGCGCTTGGTTGCTTTGATGAGTGAGTTTGAAAAGAATTCCTCTTTCAGCGCGGTGCCTGCTTCGGCTGGGTTAACTGAACAAGCGTTGGTCAAATTGTCAGACCAAGACGAGCGATTGGCCGCTTTAGAGCAAGCAGTAAGCAGTGCCGCCGCCAGCAATTTGGTAAAAACCACCAATCAACCAGCACTGACTGCTGGTCAAAAAATTGGGGCGGGAGAATACTTTATTCCGTTGGGTTCAGGCACAACTACCAGTCGTGATTGGGTTGATTTACCAGCAACAACCGTCAGCGTGAACACCGATCAATATCACCAGATTAAGGCGGTCTATTTGGAAAGTGGTTTATCGATTGTGGGCGGTGAAGTTCATGTCAGATTGAAAAATCTATCAACAGGCGCCATCTTGAATACATCCGAAATTTTCCATAATACCCAACAACCGACCACGCAAGTTTCGTCTGGATTTACTTTGCACTCGGGCAGCCACGCATATCTCATCCAAATCAAATCGTCAAGTGGAGAGCTAGCCAGGGTAGAGGGTGCTCGGCTGAGGTTGGTGGTTGAGTAACAACGGGTTGCCTGATGTCTCCGCCTGTTGGTAGTTTATAATTCACAGTATGGAAAACACAGGAAATCATTCCCCCATCCCGTCCGTCTTAGCAATTATCACTACTGAGATTCGAGCCGCATTGCAACGTAGCGGGATTTCAGCTGAATTATCCAGAAAGGTGCCGATTATTAGTGTGCCAGCAACTGAAGTGGGTGATTTAGGTTTCCACTGTGGCATCTTTGGCCAAGAACTGCAAGCTGATCCAGTCGCGATCGCGGACAGCTTAACGAAGAAGCTTGCGGTGGAACCAAACAGTCTAATTGACCATTATTTTGCGGTCGGTGCTTATATTAACGTCAGTTTAAACAAGACACAGTTCAATAACCAGGTTTTGCAACAAATTTGGCAACAGGCCGATCATTACGGCGCCAGCAGTTTAGCGCAGCCTCAGAAAGTGGTCATCGATATGTCATCGCCCAATATTGCTAAACGGATGAGTGTTGGCCATCTGCGATCAACCATCATTGGTGATGCTATAGCTAGAATCTTATCTAAATTAGGCTATCAAGTTGTCAAAGATAATCACTTAGGTGATTGGGGCACACAGTTTGGTCACTTGTTGGCGGCGATTGAGCTGTGGGGTAATGAGGCGCAGATTGCCAAAAATCCTATTCCAGAGATGCAAAAGTTGTATGTCAAAATCAGTGCCGCTGGTGATGAGCATTCAGATCATTACACCAATACTGATTCCAACCTGGCAGCTGAACAGGCTAAGGAGATCAAAGCCGCTGGCCGCGAGTGGTTTAGAAGACTTGAGTCTGGTGATGAGACAGCTCGGAAACGCTGGCAACAGATTGTGGATTGGTCGTTAGCTGATTTTCAGAAAACCTATGATCGACTTGGTGTAAGGTTCGACATCGCTCTTGGAGAAAGTTTTTATGAACCGATGCTGAAAGAGGTGATTCAGGAAGCGATTGAAAAAGGAATCGCTAGTAAAAGCCTGGGCGCGATTGTTGTGGACTTGGAGGACGCGGGGCTGGGGATCAGCCTTATTCAAAAATCTGATGGAGCCACGATTTACATGACGCGCGATATTGCTACCGCCAAGTATCGTTTGACAGAGTTGCACGCTGATCGATTAATTTACGTCGTAGGTAATGACCAAAACTTATACTTAAAACAACTTTTTGAGATCATGCATCGGTTGGGCTATGCTGAGCCTGCACAGATGACGCACGTTTCCTTTGGCATGATCAGATTGCCCGATGGCAAGATGTCTACTAGAAAAGGACGGGTGGTGATGCTTGATGAGGTGATCGATGAAGCCATCAAGCGAGCGACCAAGTTGGTTGAAGAAAGAACTCGGGTTGAGAACGTTGAAGATAAAGAGCGATTAATTCACCAAGTGGCGATTGGTGCCATCAAGTGGACAGATTTATCAGGTGATCCGGGCCGCACCATCACTTTTGATTGGGATAAGATTATCTCTTTAGAAGGAAATAGTGCTGCTTACTTACAATATGCTTATGCCAGATCTCAATCACTACTGCAAAAAGGTCAGTTTGATGAGCACAGTTTTCGACCGGATTTTGATCACTTGGAACTAGGTACAGAAGAGGAGTTTCAGTTGGCCCTGTCTTTGGCCAAATTTCCAGAATCCATTGAGCAAGCAGCGGCCAATTATAACCCTTCGGTATTGGCGATTTATCTATATGACTTGGCGAAGAATTTCACAAGATTTTATCACTCGGCGCAGATCGTGACTGATAACCAACCACAAACTAGCTCTAAGTTAGTTTTGACAGCTGCTTTTGGGCGGGTGCTACGTTTAGGACTGGAGCTATTGGGTATTGATGTACCACAGCAGATGTAATGTTTCTTCAGATGTTGTATAGTTAAGTTCAGAAAAAAACTCTCAAATAATAACGAGTTGGAGGCTGACATGAAACATACACAGTTGAAGATTGTGTTATCTATTGCTTTTTCGTTGATACTGATCATGAACGTAGTGGGTACTTCAGCTGCGTTAACGGTTGAGGTGACCGACCAAGGTTGGATCAACATTTATCAAGGTTCTGTGCTGGGGAAAACTGACAATCAAGGTAAAGCAGCGGGCAAAGATACCTCGACTGAACAAGCAAAGCCCGTCAGAGTTGAACAAATTAAAGATGATGTGCTAGTCAAACAAATTGGCAAATATCAACAAAAAGAGATATCCATCGAGCCGGAAAAACCACTGGCAAAGTTAAAGTCACCATTCAAGACTCAACCAGCGTAGATAGCGTGCAGCCAAACTTGTTTGAGCAAGCCGAAGAAACAGAAACCGATATGCTCAGGGTTAGACTCCCCAAAATTGAAGAATTTTCAAATGAGAGTAGGGAACTGACGGAATTGGAGACCGAACAAGAGGATGAGTTAGCAACTGAAGATGAGGAGGAATTAGTAACTGATGATGAGGAAGAGCAAGAAGTAGAGCTAGAGATTGATTCAGATGAGGATGGATTGAAGCTCAAATCAAAGGGAGTGACCGCCCGAACAACATCGGCTAAATTCACTCTCAGTCATGATGGAATGGTGACTCTTACTACCCCATCTGGGAACACCCATCAACTAAGAAATTATCCAGATCAGGCTATTCGAGTGATGTTGTCTAAAGGTAAGATGGAATTAGCGCCAACACTGCTACCATCATCCTCGCCAAGGCCATCGGCTTCACCTGATTTAGATATCGATGAGACACCTGAGCCAATCGTTACTCCTGATCCAGATGAGTTGGCACAGCCTTTGGAAGCCGGCGAAGTCACAGATTTGCAGCTGCTTGAAAACCCAGAAGGTGAAGTCATTTATCAAGCAAACGTCAAAACAAAAAAGAAGTTTTTAGGAATAGTGCCTTGGGAAGTTGATGAGAGGTATCAACTTAATGACACCACCAACGAGGTGAGTGTTGAGTTGGCAGAATCGGCCACAATTTTGGATCAAGTAATCAATCTTTTATCAATTGAGTGATGATCTGTGGTCTAGGAGTTAAAAAATTAAAACTTGATTTTAGGGAATTGACAGGTTGATATGGGTTGGTACATCAAGCAAAAAATCCACAACATGAGTTACGTTTTATTGGCTCTGATCATCGTCATTGGCTTGGTAATTAGATTGGTTAATCTCAACAAGTTGGTGTTGGTGCATGATGAAATGAGCATTGGCTACAATGCCTTATCTATTCTGAAGACCGGTCAGGATGAGTGGGGAAAAACTTTTCCAGTAGTTTTTAAAGCATTTGGTGATTTTAAACTACCAGGGTATGTTTATGCGACGGTATTAAGCTTTGCCCTGTTTGGCGTGAATGATTTTTCACTCAAAATTCCCTCTCTTTTGGCGGGTATACTGATTATTATTGGCAGCTACTGGTTGACGTATGTCTTAACCAGCAAGCGACCGGTAGCTTTATTAGCAGCTTTAGTACTAGCTTTTTCGCCGTGGCCAATTCATTTATCCCGGCTGGCGATCGAGTCAAATTTAGCCTCAGCATTTTTCATCTTCGGTCTATTGGCCAGTATCATCATCATGCAGAACCACAAGCCAAAAAAAGTTTGGGTGGGAGTATTGGGTGTATCAATGGCAGGGGCGGTTTATAGTTACGTGGCGCTGCGCATGCTGGTGCCATTGTATGGCTTAGTAATGGGTTTACTTATTTGGAAATTTAAGTTGCCTGCAACAAGGTTTTTGGTAGCAGCCATCATATTTTTGGTGTTGGTGATTCCCCTTACTTCTGGAGTCTTGTCTCCCGCAGGTACGGCGCGATTCAATCAAGTTTCTATTTTTTCAAATGAGAATGCGAGCATGGTGGTAAATGAACAACGTGCTAATTGTTTCATTGCTGATCCTCGTTTAGGTGTAGCATGCAAGTTGTTATTTAACAAACCTCTCACCTATTTGGAGCAGGTGGTGTCTAATCATGCTCACTTCATTCTGCCAACATTTTTATTTTTTGATGGAGGAGGGGATGACTTGGTTTATACCTCGATGCCTGGTATGGGTGAATTCTTATGGATTTTATACCCTTTTTACTTAGTAGGTTTAGTTGTTGTCTGGCAAAAAAGGACGCAACCTGAGTGGTTGTTATTCTTTGTTATCTGGATTTTGGCGGTGATGCCCAACGCATTCGCTGGTCCCCCACAGGTGATTAGGGGTGCGGCCTTGATGCCACTAGTTGCCATCATCATCGGTATGGGACTATTTGCTAGTTGGGAGTGGGTCAGTCAGAAAAAATTTGGCAGCATGATGTTTCTGTTATTTGCTGCCGGTGTGTTGCTTCTAACTGTAAGATCGTTAGTTAATTATTGGGTGATTTATCCTGTGCAGTATAGTTGGCGGGCATACCCCCTCCCAAAGCAAACAGTTATTGATGTCTTAAATGTCAGCGACAACTTTAAGCGAATTTATTTTCATCAACATTTTCCGGATGCACACATTGCTGTGGCTTGGTATGGTCAGTTTGATCCGACATGGTACCGTCAGTCAGTGAATTTTCCTAGTGCAGATGATGTGGGTTTCCAACATCCTACCAAGCTTGGCAAGTATGAATTTGGCAATCTAGAGCCGTGGGACATCATTTGTGATCCAGAATTAATTGCTACCACAACCTTGTATGTTTCTGGACCTGATGATCGTGTTCCGTATGAATTGGCTACTAGATACTACGATCCAACGCAAGTGCATGTCATGGCTCAGGCAATTGATCTAAATCAATGGCAGGCTGTTTTGAAAGAAACTGAGCTGCTAGATGATTTTTGTCAATGAATTACTTTACCCTTCAACGCATTTCACCCACAACGTCATTTTACTCAACATCAGTGTGCCACAGCTTTCTATTTGTTGAATTAGATTATGTCCAATTTTTGTGCAAGTTAAGAAATCAATGGGTTGATAAAGACATCATTGTGGTGACAAATAGATAATAGTGTTTATAATCAACTACAATTAAAACGTGGGTTAAATCGTAATACCTACAATAATGAAAGGTTGATCTATGCCAAGATCTTCTCAGTCGGTAGCTGTTGCAAATGGAGATGCTGTTCAAGAAGCAGCAGCAAATTGGTGGCTACTACTACTTCAGGGGATATTTACAGTTTTGATTGGACTCATGCTCATGTTCAGTCCAATTGCGACCACAATTATCTTAATTAGGATTTTAGGTTTTTACTGGTTGATCGCTGGTTTTATTGATGTGCTGATGGCAATTGCCAATAAGTCTTTACAATCAAGAGGATTGACTTTATTTGGAGGCGTGTTGGGCATTATTGCTGGTATGGTGGTGATCAACAATCCAATCTTTGCAGGCATTCTCACACCAACCATGATTATGTGGTTTATCGCTTTAGTTTTCTTAGTAAATGGTGTGTTAAAAATCTTTCTGGGCAATCAATCTGCAGAAAAGTCAGGTTATGATTGGTCTTGGGGCTCTTTCCTCGTAGGTATTCTCTACGTGATTTTAGGTATAGTTTTATTAGGAATGCCTATTGCCGCCAAGTTTGTGACGATGGTGTTTGCGGTGTCATTATTGACCTTGATTGGCGGAATTGGCATTGTCGTCATGTCCTTCCGATTGCGCAGTGCCCTTAAGTAAAGTTGTATTAAGACAGAGAATATTAAAGAGAGAGGAATAAAAACTATGTGGGAAGATTATGTAGGCAAATGGTGGCTGATTGCGATGAGAGGAATTTTGGCTGTCATCATGGGATTATTATTAATTGCTTCACCCGTTAAATCATTAATTGTGCTCGCTACACTGGTAGGAGTGTACTTGCTGATAGAGGGTGTGGTACTAATGATTCTATCTTTGACTCAAGTTAAAAAAGACGATGACTGGTGGGTCTTCTTCTTTCAGGGATTGATCACGCTCATCATTGGGTGGTTGATCTTTGCTCTGCCTCAATTGACTTTGGCAGCACTCGTCTTTTTGGTGGCAATTTGGATCTTCGTGGTGGGAATTGCCATGCTCTTCGAAGCATTTCAAGATAGAAAAGTCTTATTTGGTGGTGAGTGGTTGTTAACTGCGGGTGCGATCGTATTGTTGCTAATTTCTTTTGCGTTGTTTAGCAATCCACAATTAACGCTCACTCTCGCAGCTGTATTAATGGGTGTGGTAGTGCTGATTAGTGGAATTTTTACCACTGCTTTGGGTTTTCAGTTGAAAAGCTTTGACAGAAAGTTGAACAAACAATTGCAGCCAGCTCGGAGGAAAAGAACGAGATAAAATTGTTTCTGTGGAGAGATTTTAGAAATAATAAACTGCAAATGAGATTGAATCGGCCGGCTGGGGAGTTTCTCCCCAGCCGGCCGTTCTTTATTCATAGCCTAGTGACTCGATCAAAATCTTCTCAATGAATAGAGTAATTAACTACTCATGTCAAAAATTTGAGCATGTCATTGTGGACAGCGGAATCCCAAGGTAGGCGACCACCCTGACCAATTTTGTCTGTCCTGAATATTACAATCAGCACATAATGAGTATGCATATCTTGTAAAGTAATTGGTGTCTTTGGCAATAAAGACAGTGGTGGTGAGATCACCATTTGGTGCATCAAACCCTTGGTTGAGCAAATCTCTCCCGCCCGCAGTTGTGCCCACCTGTACGTAGTACTTTCTGGCATCGTTGACAGAAGGAAAGACTAATTCAGCGTTGAAGTGGCCAGTGCTGTCCATAGCGCCACAACTTATTCTTGGTCTGGAGTTGGGAGCAGGCATATTGAAGCCAGTATCCAGATTAATCACTTGGTTGGTGGCTGGGGCGCTGAGAGTTAAAACTTCACCGGTTGCCACATTTTGTTCATTTACCTGTAAAGCACTGGTAATTTCTAATCTTTGACCTGCAGCTAAATTTCGCAGCGTCCAGGCGGCATTACTTGTAGCAGGTAAACGGTCAAAGGCGGTGAAGTTGGTTTCGCCCACTTCTCTTTGCAACATTAACAAAGTGCTACCTTGCACAACTGGTCCAGAAATACGCACCATACCAGAGATCGATGCGGTTTTTGTTTCTTGTTCTTGTACGGAACTCGCTTGTGAGCTCAATTTAATATCCTCTGATTTGGCTGGGGCAACAATATTTTGTCTTTGGGAGGCACCAATTACAGTCCCGTTGGCATTTACCAAACGGGCTTCTAGCTGATATTCTTGACCGGTTAACGCCCCGTTCCATTGATAGCTAGTTGTAGTGCGCGCGGGTATATTAGCCAAAACTTCTTCCATACCCTGCAAGCCCGCACCAGCCGCAAAAATTGAGACTGTGGCATCAGTTGGTACAAAACCGTCTATCAAAATACTACCAGAAATACTGGTTGTGTTTTCTTGAATTATAAAATCAGGAATGTCACTTAGAGTAATGTTGAAAGTAAGTACTTGGCCAGCTGCTGGGGCGGTGGTGGTGACAATATTGCTTGATTTAATGAACTGCCCATTATAGAAAACATCTGCTTTCAAGTCATAAGTGATGCCAGACTCTGCTTCTGTCCAAGTCCAAGCGGCGCCATCAGCGATCGGAATGGTGGCGTTAGTTGAAACAAAGTCAGATTGTCCAAGCTCTCTTTGCATCAGAATAATATTGCCATTACGAGATCCGTCTTGCGGCCCAATGCCGTTGAAGTTAACCGAACCCGAGATAGCAGCTGTCTCTCTTGATCTAGGCTCCCCAAAAATTATCATTGCTAGAGCAGTGATAATCAGCACTCCGAGGATGATGGAGATGGCTTTGTGTTCTTTGAACCATTCTGTCATAGGAAATTATATTTGATTGTACTAAGCACCAATAGTAAATGAATAATTACCCAATTGCAACAGCAATAGGTTGATGCAGATTGCAGATAAAAGTATTGGTGAGGTGCTTCATCTTTTATTCAGATGCTTTTAGCTTACAATATAGTTAGGAAATTAAAAAAAGGATGACGATGTCGTTGTTTCCCGAAAATATTGTTAGAGACGATTACTTGGATTTAAGGCAGACTGCGAAAGTCTTGTGGATGAAGATGATCGTGGCGGTGTTGATCGTGCTCTCAGTAGTTTGGTTTAAAAATAATATCGTGGCTTATCTTGTTCAAGCAATTGGGATGGATGCGTTGATGAATTTATTACGAGGACCGATTTATTTTGTAATTGCATTTGGGTTTTTAGGACTTATGGTTGGATATCTAATTTTAGAACTACGCTCAATACGTTATCAGGTATTCAAAGACAGAGTAGTAGTGACCAGAGGGATTATTCAACGCAAGTCATTGACCGTTAGAATTGAACAATTTTCACAAGTGGAAGTAGTTCAAGGTTTGTTGGGAAGACTTTTCAATTATGGCACAATTTTATTTCAGTATGGTCCGGTCACATCTATTAAGGACATCATGGTTTCTATAGAGAATGTTGATGATCCAAATTCGATCGCTGCGGTGTTAAGAAAAATATTTAAAGTCGTTGATCCTCAACACAAATCTCATGAACTTAAAGAACTAAAGTAATTGCAGTAATTTAACCAACCTCATCTTCTGTTCTGATTGGTTTACAATCAGCAGCATGCAATGGTTAAAAAGTATGTGGCTTCCCACATTTATTGGTTTTCTTCTCACATTAGTGATATTTTTTCCAATGCTGCAGAATCCCGACACCATGACTACATCACCCAATGATGGGCCCTTAATAGCTTGGTTAATTAATCAAGTGGGCCTCCAAGTTGTTGCTAACGAAAGCATCTATGATTTGCCATTTTTTCATCCATACCAAAGCACCCTGACATATTCGGTGCCTTTTCTATCAACAGCGTTGCTTAATTTACCGCTTAGTTTGTTCTCAGACCAACTAATCTTGAATCTCAATATCCATTTACTTCTTGGTTCTGTACTAACTTTTCTAGCTATGTTTGTCTTGGCAAGAGAGCTTTTTCAAAATAAGCTCGCTGAATATGCGGGCGCATTTTTCTTTGCTTTCTCATATTTGCACCTGGAGTTTGCCGTGCACTTGCAGAGTTTTTTGGTAGCTGGTATTCCGTTTGGAGTCTACTTTTTGCTGAAGTATGTCGGTACCAAACGTTATCGATACTTATTAGGTTTTAGCCTGGCTTACCTATATCAAGTTCTCAACGATCCGATGACCGCTTATTTTTTTATGATCATCATTGCAGTGTTGATTTTTGTGGAGAGTTGGTGGCGGAAGTTAATCATGGATAAAATTTTCTTAGGCCATCTGCTGCTACTTTTTTTTGTATCGGTCATTTTTTATTTCCCATATGTACTGACATCGCAAGAGTTGGGCACTATCAGAACAATTAGAGACACTGCTCATTCTTCTTATGGATTGGAAAGGTTGTGGGGATTTGACTTGATGATGATGCTACTAGTGTTGATTGGATTATCTTTATTTCGTGTCAAGTCACAGGATTCGCCACAACCTGTGATTTCATTCTGGTCTTTAAGCACAATCATGCTATTTGGTTTGTTTTATATGCTGGGTCCAGTCATGAAGATTTTTGGTGAAACCTGGAAGCCGTTGGGTTTTGCCATCCCACTGCCTTATGCAGTCACCTACTATTTATGGCCAGGAATGAACGCTTTTCGTGCGGTGACGCGTTGGAGTGTGTTGTTGAATTTCGGCATGGCTTTGTGGATTGGATCATGGGTCAATCAATCTCGACTCAAAGATAAGTGGCTGATCATCGCTCTGGCGGTGTCGGCTATCGCGATGATTGTGTACAGTTCGATGAGGATGGAGTTCTTTGTCATTCAAACCAGACAGCCCGCAATATATGAAAAAGTGAAGAATGCAGATGGTGATGTGTTAATTGAGTTACCTATTTATCTGTGGGACATGACTCCCTACGACAGTGTTGAAGATGAAAGATTGCTCTATCAGGCATATCATGAAAAAAAATTGTTTAATGGGGTGAGTGGATTAGTCCCTCCTCAGCGAATCACGGAGATCCAGGACTTGATCAGAGAATTTCCCAATGAGCAGAGTATTGAAGTCTTGCAGAAAAACCAAGTTGAGTTGGTGTTGATTCATTATGGGGAGTATCAACAAATGTTTGATGATAACTTTACTTATGCTGGCTTAGCAGCTGTTAATTCATCATTTCTCAGAGAAACAGTTAATCATATACCAACGTTAAGTTTAATTGCTTGTGACATAGATGATTGCTTGTATCGAATGAATGTCGACTAGTAACTCAATGGGATAGTTTGGGGTTGTCAGATGATTTTCAAAAGTTATACTCAGCACTTATGCTTTTCAGTGAATTTTTACGAAATTCATCTTTGGAAATCATTGCTAATCAGGAAAAAATGGCGCGAACACTTCGTGTTGGGTTGTGGGCAATTGCGATTAGTTGTCTTTTTCATGGTTCGCCGGTTGTGGGTGCAGAGCCCCAATCTAGTGAGGTACTTCACGGCTACGTGACTCCCTACAATGATCGGCCGAGAGTAGCTACAATTGCCAAACGTCTTGAGTGGGGACAGATTGATCAAGCTTGTGCCGAGATCGCTCACGTTGCTCTGAAAATGGATCATGTTGGAGAAAAAGTTTGGATTAAAGAAAGCAATGGGCAAATTTTTGGTCCGTATTGTGTTTTTGATTTATTGAATCCTGCTCACGCGGACCAAGTTGGTGATGATTACGTTGGGGACGTTGGTCGAGAAGTGTGGATGCTACTGGAATCTCCGCAAGAAATTACGATCTATTTCAAACCACCCGAATCTAGTCTGCCCCTTTCCGATCAGCAAGAAAAACAACTCAAGAATTTAATTACGCATCCCAATCAGCAACAGGGCAAGTCAAATTTGATTAATACAGATCAAAAGGACTTACTTCATCAGGAAGGTGGCAATCTAATTCCGGCAGACATCAATCAGAAACAAGTTCAAGTTCTTGTCGAGGAAGACCAGCTTGTCTCCGACACTCCCGATCAGCAAGCAAACCAGCACGATTGCCAACTCATTCTAAATAAAAATACTTCAGAAGAACACGACTTTGCACTCAAATGCTAGTGAGCTTGACAATGAGGATGACAAAATAGCATTGATAGAAGCGGGAAGTTCATCTGGATCGAGAAGTATTATTATTTTGGTTTGAATAGAACCCGATCCTGCCAAATGGATTTAGGTATTAATTTAATATTGTTGGTAGCGATTAGCCCGCACCGCCACCGCCACCCCCACCTCCTCCTCCACCTCCGCCCGATGAACCGCCGGATGAGCCGGATCCAGAAGCGCCGTAAGAGGAACTTGCCGCAGAAGAAACGCTACTCAAAGCGTCGGCAATGCCGCTGGAAATATCAGAGATAGAGCTGGAAAAGTCGGCCGCACCTCCCGTTGAGCTGCCTGCCCAATATGTAGTAGCAATTTTGGCATCTTCAGGGCTAAATGATACTGGTAGTTGTGAAAGTGCTTTTTTAGAAACTCCAAGTACCGTGCCATAGATCAAGTATTTTTCCCACAAAATGATTGAGTCAATCGGATACTTAGCGGTTTTTTGATAATCTTCCATGTGTTGCTTGAAGGCTTTCCACCCCGCCGCCTCCTTGGCACCTAAATCAGTTCTTTTTTGTCCTTGGGAAAGCAGCACCATGTTCAAAATTATGCCCATGATGGCAAGCATGACGCCAAATGGAGCGGTAAGCAGGCCGAGTGCCACAAGTCCTGCGCCTACTGTCAAATTGTTCATCAACAGCATGAGGAAGATAAACTGAGCAGTCCCATATAAGGAAAAGTAAGTGACAGTCAGATAATTTTTACTGTATTTGTCTGCTGCTTCGTCAAAGTAGCCTTCATTGATATTTTCCTCAAAACTAGTTTTTTCGAGATTTTTAAAAAAATTATATGAAGTGGTTTGGTGCGCTCTTGTCCATTTGCCAATTTCATCTAAAGGTAACAACTGTTGTTTTTTTCCTTGGAACTGAACGGATTTAGTTCCTATCTGATCTAGAAAAGAACTTATCGCAGACTCGACTCCAGATAATTTTTGTTGATGACCCGCTTGTTTCTCTAGATAGTACTTGTAATTCTTAAAGAAGAGACCTTCCTTTTGATCACTGCGCTTCATTTTGTAGACTCGCTTATGGATGAGCGACAGAATTGTGGCGGTAAAAGCCTTGGGAGTTAGCCTTTGATTTCCAGAGAGCAGTTGCTCAACTTGGGAGGGGTCAATCTCACTAGGTGGTTCCCACAACTTGCCTGACAATGAGACTTGCGGCATTTGCGGATCCTTGCCAAATTCATAAAATCGCTTAATCACCCAATATAGATTGATCAGCGTGCCCGCAAAAACCGCGAGGCTTAGGATGGCAACCGTATTGGTGACCAAGCTTTTTCTCTTTAAATCTTGCTTGGTTTGATTGATAAACTGCTCTTCCTGCTGATTAATTGCTTCATTGGAACCATTTCCCACCGCGCCAGCAGAAAAAATTGCTTTGGGTAGAGTGATGCGACCTTCAAAAAATTCTCCAACTCCCACTTTAGGCACTCTAAATATTACCGATTTTGAATCAGGAATAGACACTGTTCCAGTTAATGGGCCGTGTGCCCATGCCTGAATTGCTTCTCCTGGCACTTCGGGTGGGAGAGTTACTTGTACGGTCACGTTGGACTGTGGTACTTCCCACTCACTGCCAATCCACTGCCAATATAATTCGGCGACATCCTGGTGGATGGTCATAGCATTGTTCACCTGGTAACGAAGGGTGAATTCCTCAGGGTGATTGGATCGGTAAAACCATTTGATGTAATACTGATTGCCCTTATCCTGTACGTAGAAAGTTTGCGGCGGCCGATCGACATCGGCCGCCGCAATTTGCTCATCAGCCAGTTGTTGATAGCACTTGGTTTGATCACATACTGCAAAATCAGTCAGCTGATACTGCTCTGTCCGACCAGGCGATTTGGATTGATCTGGGACGATATTTTTTTCGATAAATGCAAAAGTAAAATCCCCATCAAAGGTATAAGTCCGTTTTTCTTCAACCAACATGCTGCCGTCGGTTTGTAGTTCAGCGTTGATCTCAACCTGATCAACAGTGTAAGATTTAGCAGCGACACTTTGCACTACACAATGTCTGCATACCAAAGCCGGTAGCAAAAAAACTCCCATCACCAACAAGCATTTGAACAAATAATTTTTTAACATGATTGATACTTAGTATATAACAAGTTGGTGATGCAATCGCATCGTAAGTGGATTTGCAGTAGAATCAGGTAGTGCCAGAATCGCTCAAAGTTTCCATCGTCATTGTCAATTACCATAGTGTGCCTCAATTACATCGATGCATCAACTCCATTCGAGAAAAGTGCTTCATCGCCAGTTACCATATCACAATTGTCGATAACGAAGGCAACGACATGCTGGCTGATCAACTTAGAGGTCAGGACAAAATCACTTACGTCGCTTCTAAGCAAAATTTAGGTTACGGTGGAGGTAATAACTTGGGCGCCGATCATGCGGCAGGTAGATATTTATTATTTTTAAACCCAGACGTAATTTTAAAATCAGATATTGTTAATCAGCTCAGTGCTTATCTAGACGCGCATCCTCAAATCGGCGCAGTGGCACCAACATTATTGCATACGAACGGTCAAAGGTTTGAAAAGCAAGGCAGTGGTAAGCTAACGATCTGGACTTACTTAATGAGTCATACGGTTATTCATCGCTTATGGCCGCATAATCCAGTTGCACGTCAACACTATTTGCTGAATATAGATCATCCTGATTCTCAATTGTTGGCAGCTATCCCCGGCTGCGCTTTTATGATTAGTCAAGAACTGTTTAAAAAGATCGGTCGATTTGATGAAAGTTTATTTCTTTATTTTGAAGAATGGGATGTAGGAAAGCGCATTAGAGAAGCAGGTCGTCAATTGGCCATTTTGTCAGATGCTTTTGTAGAGCATGATCAAGCAGAAGTTAGCCGGCAATCAGAAACGCAGCTCAAAAAAATTTATCGGCAAAGCCGATTTAAATACTTCAAAAAATATTATGGTTTTATTGGCGCCTTATTTGGGGAAGCGCTTTTTCATTTAGCAGACTGGCGTTTTTTAGTTTTGTTAACAGTTGCGTCAATCATGGTTGTGATTTTGCAGATGATTGGTTGATTTATTAGTGACTAAATATCCTCTGACCACGGCCAACAGTTCCTCAATATCAAAAGGTTTGGTCAGAAAACCCTCAGCTTTTGCCTCGCGAGCTTTTTCAGCGGCATCTAGATCGGCAGTGAGCAAAATGATAGGAATGTGCTTGGTTTGAGTGTTGTTTTTCAAGCACAAAGAAATGTCAACTCCATTGACGCCTCTCATAAAAACGTCGAGCAGTAGCAGCTTTGGTTCTATTCCCTTCGTCAGTTTCGATAGCATGACTTTTGGGTCGCAAAAAAACTTTCCATCAAAATCCTCTTGTTCGAATAAGATTTTCACAACTTCAAGAATACCCTCATCATCATCCACTACCCAGACAGAATTTTTATTTACCTGATTCATGATTAATAATCCTTATGACACATCTTTGATGTCTTCACATTTTTTATTCATCTGAAGTGTAAAATAAAAAGTCGAGCCTTTGCCCAATGTACTCTCCACCCACATTTTCCCACCTTGTCGTTTGATAATTTGATGGGAAATATATAAACCTAAACCCAAACCTCCATAACTATCTGAATCTTTTCCATCAACCCGATAGAATCTTTGGAAAATTTGATTAAAATGAACCGAATCGATGCCGATACCAAAGTCTTGCACGCTGACTTGTAGCTGATCATCAACTTTATTTAAGGAAACAATAATGTCTTTGGTAGGTGGTGAATACTTGATCGCGTTTGTTAGCAAGTTAGTCATAACTTGACTGACGCGATAAGCGTCGGCGCAGACCGGGGGAAAAGTTTTACCAATTAATTTAATATGGTGTTTGGTGAAGGCTTGCATGTCGTCTACAGATTCTTTGAGCAAATCATAAAGACCCACTTTTTCATAATTAAACTTCATTTGACCAAGTTCAATCTTGGAAACATCTAGTAAGTCGTATACCAGCTGGGATAAACGATCAATTTGTCTATTCATTCTCTTACTGATGAGTAAGCACTTCGATTCTTCTTGGCTGATGAAGTATTTTTCTAAAATTTGGGCATAGGCCTTAATGCTTGTGACCGGGGTTTTCAATTCATGGCTGGCCACACTCAAGAATTCGTCTTTTCTCCGTTCGATCTTTAATCTTTCTGAAATGTCACGCGCAATAGTTGATGTGCCAATGATGTGCCCATCAGTGTCCCTAATTGGTGAAATACTGATGGAAATATCAATTAATCTACCATCTTTACGAATTCGTTGAGTTTGGAAGTGATCAATACTTTGACCATCTTTAACCGTTTTAGAAAAATAATCTAGTTCATGAAGTCGATCCTTGGGATAAATAAATGAGATGTCTTTACCAATCACTTCTGAAGCTCGATAACCATAAGTCTTTTCTGCACCTTTATTCCAACTAGTTACAAGGCGGGTTAAGCTCAGGCCAATAATTGCTTCATCAGAGGATGAAATGATTGCGGCCAGCCTGGCATTAGTTTCAAAAGCCTGCTTGCTTTCAGTTAGATCATGTAGAACTAGCGAATAAATGGTTTCCTTAGGCAGGATAATTTTTTGTGCCCTGAGATCTACAAAAACTATTTGACCCCTCTTAGACTTAAGATACAATTCAGAATTCCAAGCTTGATGATTTTGCAGGTTTGAAAAAATTGAAGGCTTGTTATTTTTTTTGTCTGGACAGAAGTCACTAATTTTCCACATTCTTAGATCTTGATTAGAAATTCCCAACAATTTTTGAGCAGAAGGGTTGGCGTCAATAAATAATCCCTCATTATTTAAAATTACCACTGCCTCATTGATGCCACGAAAGAGGTGCTCGTATCTGCGGCTGACCTTTTGGGTTTCTGAAAATAAATGGGCGTTCTGCAGAGACAAGGCAGCGCTGTGGGCAAAATCTTGAGCAATAGATAGGTCTATTGCCGAGTATTTTCTGTTCGATTGCTGGTTAGTGACAAAAGTAAATGTTCCGTAAATCTTGTCTCTAGTTTTCACAGGAGCAATGATCATTGACAGCGGTTTTGTAGCGATGGCAGCCCGAAAATGGTTTGATTTTGGATAGAGCTTCTTGATGACCGCTGGTGATAGCGCCGGGTAAAATTCTACGATGCCAGTTCGCAGCACTTTACCAATGCCATGGGTAGCCTCCAAGCTAATCGGTTGCTCTTTTCTAAGTTGACGAGCTACTTTTAATGATTGCCGATTTTGGTTAACAATGGCCAAGACTTGCATTTGACCATCATCACCGAGGGCGTCAATCATAAACATGTCTGCCAACACCGGTACAGCCAATTTGCCCAGTCGCTGAATCGTCTTGTCATAATCCAACGAGGACGATAGCTCTTGATGAACAAAATTCAAAAAAGCTACCATCTTTGTCGTGGGTGACACGGCAGATGGCAGTAAATGCTGTCCGCGAGGTTGAGCAGACGAAGAAATGGAACTGCTCATGGCTTAGATTATATATGACGTTTTGTTATTTCAGTCATTCTATTACCAGACTATTACTTATTTGCCATTAACTTAGTTATATTGAGCCAAGCCTGGAGAAATAATTTAGAACTGCTTCACCAGGATGGGTTTAAGGCGGCACATACGGCTTGCAGAAGCTACAAACATCTGTCATGGTAATCAACATTGTAAGAAAAATGTAATAAATAAGTTAAGCAATGATGAGAAGTTATCAATCTACCAATTTTCAATACAAAGCACACTTGGATTCTCACCAAGTGACGTTGATCATGACTTTTGCCGAGTCTTGTTGGTCAACCGAGTGTTTGCCAGAAACCGTGCAGTTTTTACAAACCCACCAGCCATCTGTTTTAAAAACTACCTGCTTCAACGATGATCATTTAGCATTTACAGAAGAAGTTAGGCATACCGAAATTGCTCATCTGTTTGAACACTTAGTGCTTGATCAGCTTTGTCAAATTAAATCTGAAACAATCGATGCTGAGTTTGAGGGATTCACGGAATGGAATTGGTGGAAATATCCAGTAGGGAGTTTTAAAGTTACCCTTAAGGTGAGCGATCAAGATCGATGTTATTTAGAGCCGGCCTTAAAAAAAAGCGTAGTGGTTCTGGAGGATCTTTTTAAAACTACCCAAATAAAAAAGCCCCACTAGGGGGGCTTTTTTATGTGTTGCTTTATCGATGAGGTTTACATCATGCTTGGAATAGCATGAGAATTTTCTCCACCTTTGGCTCTTTCTTCACTCGTTAGAGGATGGGCTTTGCCAGCCTTTTGTGCTGCTTTACCGCCTTTTCTGCCGGCCATTTTAGCCACATCTGACCCAGTTATAAATCTACCCTTGCTATCTCTACCTGCTGAAGTTGACATAACGCTCCTTGTTGTTTACTACTCATTACTAGATACGACTCTACTTTTTAAACGTGACAGGAGCGGTAAAATTGGGTAAGAAAATAGTAAGAGCAAATGGCAGAGAGTGCGTTGAATTAAGTTTGGTCTCGAATGGAGTAAGTGTTGAGATTGTAGTTAAGTTTAGGGTTGATTGAGAGAGCATTATTGAGATATTTAGAAGAATATTTAATGATAGTTCTAATCTTAAACAATCAAATGATGATAGAAAAATATTAAAGATTGATGTTATATTAAGTGGATATTAATAGAAAGCGAAGTCACTCATTATCAAGTACATTGGCAGGATAGATCGTCTATGTTATCAGAAGCAGAGTTCATTCATTTGTTTGCTCAAACTTACGAATCTTACCGTGGCATTCATCCCGGTAGTGATGGCAAGGGGGATAACTGGCAAACTTGGTATTCACGATGGTTGCTTGATGTGTCGGATTTACCAGAATTGTTGGGTTTTAAGCCTCAACCAGATGAGTTGCAAAAAATTTTGCTTGAATTAGACAAGCAGTTCGCAGTAAATCGCACAAATATGCCATGGCAGGAGTATATGGGTAGGCAGTTGCTGTCTGTCTATCAGGACAAACAGTCTAAAACATAAGGCGCGGAATTATTTTGCAAGATGTTTTGATTGATATTTCTTGATATCCTAGAGTTAGTATTTGTTAATTAATAACGTGTCCAATGGATTATCGTTAGTTGTGGTAGTGGTCTTGGCTATATTTATTATGGTGGGTGGGGCATTTTTTTTATTGCTAGACGAAGTTGATCCTCAAGAAAAAATCGACACTAATCATGATCGAATCAGGCAGGTAGCGGTCACAAATCTGGCGAGCACCATCAATCATCATTTTGACCAAAACCACATTGACCTGATCTCAGAATCGTGGCAACAATTGGGGACAGGTCAGGAGGGATGCAATTTGCAGACAGCACACTGTCAACTAGAAAATGCCCAATGCTTGAATCTGCCTGAGATCTTATCAGAAAACATCTCGCTGCCTGTTGATGCAGAAGCACCCGGGCTTGAGAAAACAGGATATGCTATTCGGGCGATCAATCCACAAATGGTTGAAATTAAAGCTTGTTTTACAGAAGCGGCTGCGCCAATTGTGCAGAGGGTAAGTGTTAGATCAGAGTAATCATCAGACTAATTAAATGGTCAAGTTCGATTTTTAAACTCAGAAATCAAGCGAGCAGCTCAGGAGGTGATATACTACTCTGCAAAATCACGGTTGATAATTTCGGTAGTTTAGATCAAGGGGTATGAATAGCATTATTCAAGTAATTGAAGATGAAGTGGACATGGCGAACTTTATTAAAGACGTCTTGGTCGACGAGGGTTTTCAAGTGTTTGTAGATTATCGAGGTCTGAGTGGTTTGAACTCAGTTGAAAAAGTAAGTCCAGAATTGGTGTTGCTTGATCTTAATTTGCCAGATCTAGATGGGCGGACAATTTGTCAAAAAATCAAGGAACATGATCCGCAAATTCAGGTGATTATGATCACTGCCCAAGGTTCTCCTCAAGACATTGCTCAAGGTTTAAACTTGGGGGCAGATGACTACATTCCCAAACCAATCATGCCAGAAGTACTACTGGCTCGTATCAAAGCACGCCTTCGGTCAAAGGGCAAAACAGTCCAAAAACTGCAAGTTGGTGATTTAAGTTTAAACCTGACTACTCACCAGGTGATGCAAGCAGACAAGATGATAACTCTTTCGGCTCAAGAGTTTAAGTTGCTTGAATATTTTATGTCTAATCCAGACAAAGTGCTGAGTAGAGAGATGATTTTGTCTAGAATTTGGAATAGCAACCCAGACATAGAAACTAGAGTAGTGGACGTTTATGTGGGCTATTTGCGGAAAAAAATTGAGCATGGCCAAACTAAATTCATCAAATCTATCAGAGGATTTGGTTACATGATGCAGACTCCCGCGAATTAAAAAATAATTCTAGTTTAAATTTTTGGGGAAATGAATCGTGAAGGTAGATCCTTTGTTAACTTTGCTCTGAACCGATATTTTGGCATGGTGTAGTCTCAAAATTTCTTTGACAATCGCTAGGCCTAGCCCCAAACCCTTCACCCCTCTTTTTTTTGAACCAGTGGTGCGGTAGTAGGGTTCAAAAATGTGTTTGATTTGTGACGGTGGAATGCCAATCCCTCGATCAGTTATAGACAACAAAATTGTTTTGGTGTTTGGTTTAATGGTGACAAAAATTGGCTCAGATTCTTCGGAGTAATTAATTGCATTAACCAGCAAATTCATGATAGCCTGTCTCAGGCGCATCCGATCACCTAGGATGCAAGTTGGTGAATGGTTGGTTTCAAGCTGAATACTCCTATTAGGGTAAGCTGATTTGAGATCGGCGATTTGGTTTTGAATGAACTTCCCTAACTCAATTTTTTGCTTGGACAACTTCATCTCCAAAGTGGAAAGACGAGAAGTTTCCACGATGTCGTTGAGCATCGTTGTCAACAAATCTACTTGACGATTAATTTTATCGGGATATTGATGTGCTTGATCGTTTCCAGGCGGTAGATACTTACTCAAGTAGTAGGTATAAGCTTTGATTAAGCTGAGCGGTTGTTTGAGCTCATGACCAATAGAGTGAATAAATCTAAGTGTGCGTTTTTTTTGTGAAGCAGCGACTGTTGATCTTGCCATTAATTGCCGATTAAGTAGTTGTATTTATATTTTCAGATATATCAACAATAACATCAAAATAATTGATCAGAGTGTACCACAAAACCGTCTAACGGGCAATTAAAAGAGGGCGTTGACATTGCTTATTTTGTTAGGGTGAGGGTGGAACAGTTGTGAGATCTGGGGTGGTGCCGATTTCTGTCGTCAGAAATGAGTGAACTTCTTGCCAATTATTGTCTGATTTTGGGAGTAACACGTATTGACCGCGATCACTCCGAGCTGCTTTAAGAACGTTTTTTTCAGACAAAACCAGCTTTTTAATTTGATATGAGTCCAATTCAGACAATTCCTGACTGTAACTAGTAATAGTCGTAGCATCGATGTTGGTTTGGATGTGATAAGAAAGCTCATTGATGAGGGGAAACAATTTGGGGATCATGCTGAGAGATAATACTTTTTGTTTGATAGCCTGTATGACTAATTGTTGTCTTTCTGCCCGGGCGAAATCATTGCCAGATTGAGTAGAGTGCCTGGAGCGCACAAACTTGAGAGCGGTTGTGCCATCAAGGTGTTGTTTGCCTGCATCGAAGTAAATATGTTCGTAACGGCAGGTAAAGGCTTGATCAAGTTTCTCGCCAGACAAGGTGGCTGTTAAAGCTGCAATTTCCTCTTCACTTTTATCACAAGCATTATTCTCCTGACCAGGAAGGGGATACAATGGATCATCAAAACCAGTCTTAATAGCCACATCAATGCCTCCTAAACGATCAACCGCTTTTTCAAATCCTTGAAAATCTAGGGCGATGAAGTAATTGATGGGTAAGCCAGTCATCTCTGATACCACTTGCATAGCAATCATGCCACCAGCACCCTCTTGTGAAAATTGCTCAGCACGATGTGGATATTGTTTAACATCGTTACCGATAGCAAAAGCAGCATTGATTTTTTCAGAGATAGGTTGATCTGTTGTGTCGGTGATGGGCAAGGTCACCCATAAATCGCGTGGAATTGAGATGAGATGCACATTTTTAGCTCTCGGGTTAATCCAGGCAAGAATGATGGTATCGGTCAAGCTGCCTCCTTCGTGCCCTGCTCCACCGTAACCAAGGAGTAACACTCCAAAAGGGGCGAGCGGGTCTGGAGTGGGTGTGGGCAGATCGGAGGCTAATTGGGGCAAGTTCTGCTCTGTTGTGGAAGTAGTAACAACTGTTCTTTGGTAACTTAGCCATAAGAAAGCTGTCACCGAGACAACTAGTAAAAATATGGTCAAGCTTGCTAAAGCGATCACAATTTGGAAACGACTTGTTATCATGCTGGTTGCATATTATAAGTGGAGATTCTTCGTGGTGTTGAATGAAGTTGAACAATCACATCAAAACCGCTTGTCAAAAAAATTATTTTTGCTAGAGTGCAAGATATCAAAAATTAGCGTCAAGGGGAACCATGATGAAATTAAAGAGTTTGGGTGTGGGTTTATTGGTATTCTGTACAGGTTTATTGCTGGCAGCTTGTCAAAGTCAGTCCTCCAATTTGGACTCAGTAGAAGATGGGGGTGTTCAAGGGCAGCCAGTCAATAATTTTAATGATGAATTGAATGGTGCTGAATTAGAGAACGCCAATCTAGATCAAGGTCAATCAGGACAGCCAACTGATGATGCGGCAGCAGCTCAGGAAGAGCCAGGTGGTGGGGTTTATAGTTTGGCAGAAGTTGCGGAACACGCCACGGCCACAGATTGTTGGTTGGTCATCGAAGATCAAGTTTATGATGTAACTGCCTTTATCGAATCACAGCAGCATCCGGGAGGAGAGGCAATTTTACAAGGGTGTGGGACAGATGCCACCGCCATCTTTAATCAACGGCCAAAAGATGGCGAACCACACTCAAGCACGGCCAGATCATTCCTACCGCAGTACTTAATCGGTACTTTGGGAGCAGAATAACCTCCTAAGTTTTGATTTCAAATAGAACTTAAAGAGCAAGTCTTGGCTAAGACTTGCTCTTTCCTTTTTGTGAAACCTGTAGTTTCTTTGGTTTTGAAGCAGGCGATTTTTTGAACGTAACTTTAATAACTCCATCCTCAACCTCTGCCGATGGCTCAAGATTGACATCAATTTCTCCTGGCACAGACACTTTATAAGAATAACTCCATGAGGAACGGCTGTAGTGTTTCTTTCCTTCGGTAGATGATTCTTGGGCATTGGCTTGAATCCATAACACACCCTTGTCATATGTAACATCTACTTTGTCTGCTGGCACACCTGCTACGTTGGCTTTTACCACGACTTCATCTTGAGTTTCATAGACATCAAGGTTGTTGGCTCCGCTGAAGCTTGGGAAATCCTCCTCATCCCAAGTGCTTGGCCACCGACTGAGTGCACCGATTGAAGGGTTCCACCTAATGATTGACATGATGTTTCCTTTCCCGCTTAAGCAGCGATAAAT
The DNA here is from genome assembly GCA_964555515.1 of uncultured Pseudomonadales bacterium. Taxonomy (GTDB): domain Bacteria; phylum Patescibacteriota; class Microgenomatia; order UBA1400; family PJMF01; genus UBA1388. The sequence goes on along the minus strand of CAZKSJ010000001.1, from coordinate 47,688 downwards.
TTTTCTACTCGGCTAAATAATAGCAAAATTGGCAGACAATGTCAACGACTGCTAAAGACGATTTTGTTAAGAAGTAGAAAGGTAGTGTATTTATTTTGAGGGTAGTTCTGCTGCTCTCGAGAATTTACATTACTCTTTTCAGACAGAAAGACTTGAGATGCTAAATAGTTTTAGTAGGTATCCTGAGGCGACGTGAAATTGGTTGGTGAGTAATAATCCACCCACGATGATAATGATTACGGCCGCGATGACATTTAGATAGTAACTAAACTGTTGTGATTTCTTGATGAGTGGTAATAATTTTTCAAATGCCACGGCAATCAGGATAAAAGGTAGGCCTAAGCCTAAACCATATGTGATCAGCAACAGAATGCCTTGCCATTGAGAAGCAGCTTGGCTTGCCCAGAATAAAATCACGGCTAGAACAGGACCAATGCATGGCGTCCACCCAAATCCAAATGCTATTCCCATTGCTAAGGCGTGTAGGCTGCGGTGTTTTATGAAAGCATGATCAATTTTTAATCGATGATCTTGATTAAACCAAGGCAAGCGGAATAACCCTAGCATAAATAAACCAAGCACAATAAAGAATAATCCTGCCAAGCGTTGAATAACTTCTCGATAGCCATTGGTAAAGGTCTGCAGCCCAATCAAAGCTAGCCCGAGAATCGTAAAAGTTGCGACAAAGCCTAGGACGAATAACATGGCTACTTTGACAATTTGCCAGCGGTGGATGTCTGACTTTTGGTCGTGTTGACCATTGATTGCTATACCAGACAAATAAGCTAAATAGGTAGGGATCAGTGGTAGCAAACAGGAAGCAAAGAAGGTGACAAACCCAGCGATGAAAGCAATCAATAAATTCACATTAGAGCCATCGAGGGGAAAGGCAAGCATTTCCTCATTATATCAGCTTCAGCCGGTGTTTTTTTAATGTGCATAGGTCACCCACATTCCAGAATGTGGGTGACCTTAATCACAGCGATTGTAACTTCACCCCCAACTACGCCAACTTCTAAGTCAAAACCGAATAAAACCCATGAAATTGCCTATCATTGATCTATTTATACCTCTTGCTAATATTCGGGTTTTTTTCTAGTCTTTTGACTATCTGCACTAAATGAACTTAGAAGAAAAAGCTAATATGTACCAAGCAATTGGTGAGCGCATTAATGTAATTGGTGTTTATAAACAAGCGCGCTTCATTCCTAAAAAATTCGAGTGGCAAGGCAGGATATATGCAGTCGATCAAGTTACTTTTATTTCAGAAATTCGTGATAGTCGAATTAGCAAACGACAGTACTCAGTCTTGTCACAGGGTAATAGTTATCGTCTGATTTTTGATAGAAGTGAAGAGGTGTGGGAATTAGCGGAGGTGTGGTGTGAATGAATTGATTAATCAAAAAAAACGCATTGTATTACACATTGATATTAATTCCTATTTTGCTACTCTGTTGCAACAAGAAACGCCCGCTTTACGTCACAAACCAGTGGTGGTAGTTAAAGAACTGGGTAGAAGTTGTGTGATTGCTGCCTCCAAAGAAGCAAAATTAAAAGGTATCAGTACTGGTTGTTCTTTAGCAGAAGCATATCAACTTGCTCCCAATTTGATTGAGATGCCGGCTGCTTTTGAAATGTACTTCTCGGCTACCAAGCGCTTAAAGGAGTTATTTGACAACCTTACTCCAACCACTGAAGTCTTTTCTTTGGATGAAGTATTTATAGACTACTCCCAAGTTCAAAATTTATATGCTTCACCTCATGATTTTGCTCTCCAAATTCAGGAGCAAGTGAAGTGTGTGTTGGGGGGGTGGGTGACTTGCAACATTGGTATTGCTGAAAATAGGTTTTTAGCCAAGATGATCGGTGAAACTGCCCCCAAAGGTAGCGTGCGGCAAGTCACCGAGGAAAATAAATTGCTAATTTTAGCCACGACCCAGTTTAAAGACGTCTGCGGGATTGGGCCGCGTCTGGCCAAGCGCTTGAGCAGAATTGGGGTGACCGTGCCTTATCAAATTAATTTTGTTCCTACTGAAATTTTGGCGTCAATGTTTGGTCCATTTTGGAGTGTGGAGTTGCGCAAGATGGGTCGTGGTGAAGAGCCGCTTTTTTTAAAGCGCCTGGCAGATAACTTGCCGCACATGAAAAGCGTTAGTCGTTCAATCACAGGATATAGATTGAGTAGCAGCCAAGACTTAATCATGTCTACGCTCTATAATCTTTCAGAAGAAGTAATTCACAAATTGCGCAAGATGGAGTTGGCCGGCAGGCTAGTTTTTTGTTCACTGGCTGGAGATGATCAGTCTTGGGCAGATCATCTCACTTTGAAATATTATGTGAGACACGTTAGTGAAATGTTTGACTTGATTAGGTATAAGTTATATCCCAGCTGGCAAGATCGTTTTCCCGTGATTAGACTGCACGTTGGTATGTCTCTTCTCAAGCCCTGGTCTGAAGTCCAAGATTGTTGGTTTCCCCACTGGTGGCAACAAGAACAGATTGCTAAAGCAGTTGATGTTTTAAATGATCGCTATGGATTATTCACCGTTACCTCAGGTTTACTAATTCAGAAAGAAAAAATTAGACCAGAAGTAACTGGTTTTTTGGGTGATAAAAAGTTTCATTTTAGCTAAATTTTAGTATATGATGAAAGCATGCAACTGACTGATGCCCAACTCAGCAATTTACTGTTGGCTAAAAAAATTATCGCCGAAGCAGATCTCAAGCAAGTAATCAAGTTTGCAGAAGAAACCGAAGTAAGTCTTTGGGATGGTTTGGTTGAAAAAGGCTACATTACGGATCAGGCAATGGGAAAGATGGTGGCTGAGGCAATTAAAGTTCCCTTTATTGAGTTGAGCAAGTTGGACATCTCTGATGAGACTTTAGGAATTATTCCCGAAGAAGTGGCTAAACGTCACAAAATGATTACTTTCGCCGAGGATGAAAAGTTTGTCAGTATTGCCACAGCCGATTTTAGGAATCAAATCTTACCCAAGCTGGTGGCTCAGAAAACTGGTAAGCAGGTCAAGATGTTTTTTGCGACAGAACAGGATTTAAATCAAACTTTACTGAATTACCACACCGATTTTCAAGAAATTTTTAGCAAGTTACTCAATGAAGCAGATGGCAGAGTCGTGCGCACGGTCGCACATGATCCACCAATTAAAAAATTGGTTGATGAGGTGATTAGAGCTGCTTACTTAGAACACGCCTCAGACATTCATATTGAGCCAAATGAGGATGCGGTACTGGTCAGATTCAGGATTGATGGCATTCTGCACGACATCGCCAATTTACCGAAGGAGCTATTGGGTAGAATTGTAACCAGAATCAAGGTTTTAGCAAGCTTGCGCACAGATCAGCACTTGGCCGCACAAGACGGCAAGATTAAGATGGATATTAAAGGAGAGAGGCTAGATTTGCGTGTCTCCATCATTCCCATTGCGGAAGGAGAGAAAGTGGTGATGAGGCTGCTAACCTCTCAAGCACGGTCATATTCATTGCAAGAGCTGGGCATCAATGAGACAGATCTTGTGAAAATTAAAAAAGCTGCTGCCAGAACTTATGGCATGATCTTGGTGACTGGTCCGACTGGGTCTGGAAAAACTACCACCATCTACTCAATTTTGAAGACAATTAATACTCGAGAGACCAACTTAACCAGTATTGAAGATCCTGTTGAGTACCGGATTAAAGGTGCAAATCAAGTTCAGGTTAATGAAAAGACAAACCTGACTTTTGCCAATGGCTTAAGATCATTGTTAAGGCAAGATCCTGATTATATTTTTGTCGGGGAAATTAGAGATAACGAAACTGCTTCGATTGCAATTAACGCGGCGTTGACCGGTCACTTGGTTTTTTCTACGCTCCATACCAATAATGCGGTCTCTTCTCTGCCCAGACTATTCGACATGAAAGTAGAACCATTTTTGGTAGCTGGTACGGTGCACATAATCGTGGCCCAAAGGCTAGTCAGAAGAATTTGTCCTCATTGCCGAGTTTCTGAAACAATTCCGGTGACTGAACTACAAAAATACTTGTCACTTGAAACTATCAACAAGCATTACATTCCAGTGGGTGACAAAAAGGAAGTCAGGGTTTATCGCGGCCAAGGTTGTCGGGCATGTCACAACACTGGTTATAAGGGTAGATTGGGAATTTATGAAGTCTTGGAATTATCAAAAGCCTTGCGAGAGTTGGTAGCCAAAAAAGCGGATGTAGATACCATCAGTGAGCAGGCAATTAAGGAAGGGTTAACCAGCATGTTTGATGATGGCATTGAAAAAATTACTAAAGGCTTAACCACCATTGAAGAAGTGTTGCGAGTCACCAAGACTGAAACGGAGTAAGCAATGTTGGGATTTGGCAGAATCAGACTGTCTCAGGAAGAAAAAATTGGATTGATTGCCAACATGACGACCATGCTGTCGGCCGGAATTCCTATTTCAGAAACAGTGGACTCGCTTTTATCAGAAGCAAAAGGAAATCAAAAAAAGATTTTGTTATCTTTGCGGGAGGATGTCACCGCTGGCAAGCAGATCTCTGACTCCTTTTCTCGGTATCCATACACCTTTGACAAGGTAACGGTCAGCTTGATCAAAGCAGCTGAAGAGGCTGGCACGCTTGAGGAAACACTGCGCGATTTGCAGGGCAACATCAAGAAAGAGATGGAATTTATAGATGGCGTCAAGTCTGCCATGTTTTACCCAATTGTGGTGATGATCGTTTTTATTAGCGTTTTATTAGGAATGCTGCTGTTTGTTATTCCAAGAATCTCCACAGTATTTAGTAGGTTGAATGTCAAGTTGCCTATGGCTACAAAAGCATTGATATATACATCTAATTTATTAATAAATAACTGGCTAATTGTCTTGGGTATTTTGTTTTTATTAATTGCCTTGTTGTTTGTTCTCTATCAAACCAAACGTGAGCTGATGCTCCAAATTGTGCTTTCATTTCCGGGAGTTTCTAAATTAATCAGAGAGATTGATCTAACCAGGTTTAGCCGGAGCTTACACTTACTATTATCCTCTGGTATTCCTATCACAACTTCTCTAGAGCTTGCTCAAGAAGTCATTTTGAAAAAGGAAGTGAGAGATCTGGTAGATAAGGCACGTGAGCAAGCTTTAGCAGGTCATCCTTTTTCTCATGGTCTGCAGAGCAAGCGTAATATTATTCCTGGAATTATCATTAAATTGATGGAGGTTGGCGAAAAAAGCGGCACTCTCGAAGAGGCCATGCAAAACGTGTCTGATAACATGGATTACAAAGTGAGTAAATCTGTGAAGAAAATGACTGCCTTATTAGAACCTCTCTTGCTAGTATTTGTGGGACTGGCTGTGGGGGGCATGATGATGGCGATCATCGCTCCTATTTATGGTTTGATTGGTTCAGTTGGGGGCAGATAGAGATTATTTCTCAATTTCAAACGCAGCTATTGCCTGTCTGCGAGTAATTTTGTGAGAAAAAGCGAAGTTGTTACCCAATGGTTTTGTTGACCAGATCCACAAATTGTTTGGGGGTGATTTCAGTTTTGATGATGACTTGCGCAGCGCCTTTTTTTTGAGCCTCCTGAACTGCAGGATCATTGGCCAGACTAGTCAGTAAAATAATCGGCCCATTCTTCTTTTTTGGCGGCGATTCTTGGAGCTTGGTGAGTACTCCTAGGCCATCCAACTTGGGCATGATCACATCTAAGGTAATGAGATCCCATCCTCCCTCAGAAATTTTGTCCAAGGCTGTTTTACCGTCTGCAACCCCCTCAACCACATAGCCTTCACTGATCAGCACTTCTTCATAAAGTTCCCTGATGTATAATTCATCATCAGCAATGAGGACTTTTTTACCATTTTTGCTATTGGCAGCTTTTGTAGTAGGATTACTGACATCAGCTGATTGAGCTTTTTTGACTGGATTTGAGGGTTCTACAAGTGAAGTGTTCATAGGCCAAGCATACTGATAGCATTCAGAAAAATCAAGTAAAAGTTATGGGCAAGTTTTAGGGATCAATGACACAAAGCAATTCATCATCGCATCTTGACTTAAAAGAGTATGATCAACACCGTTTGGTGGTTTATCTCAGGCATCCAGCCAGCAAGTTAGAAGGATTCATTGCTATTCACCGTGGCTCAAAAAAACTCAAGGCTTTTGGAGCTACAAGAATTTATCCTTATTCAAATCAAATTGAAGCGTTAAAAGATGCGCTGCGCTTAGCAAAAATAATGTCTTTTAAGTCCGCCGCCGCCAACTTGCCTTACGGTGGAGCAAAAGCGGTCATTATTGCTCGTCCTGAGGATGTTACTCCGCAAATGATCGCCGCCTATGCCGACGATGTTAATTTATTGGCAGGACGGTTTATTACAGGTGCTGACATAGGTATGAGCCAAGAGCAGGTGAAACAACTCAAGAAGTCTAGTCAACACGTGGTGGGTGGTGAAATAGACCCGGTTAAGTACACCGTGGCCGGCATCATCAAAGGAATGAAAGTTGGCTTGAAGCATGTCTTTGGTGATGATGAATTTCATCAAAGAACTTTTGCTATCCAGGGTCTGGGAAAAATTGGATCTGGGGTGCTTAACCAACTTTATCCTACTGCAGCCAAGATTTATGCTACTGATGTATTGGATAACGTGGCCGCCAAAATTAAAAAAATGTATCCAAAAATAGAATTGGTTAAACCAGAAGCCATTACTATGTTGCCAGTTGATGTTTTTGTACCATGCGCCATGTACGGTATCATCAATGAAAAGACTGTCAAGCAACTGCAGTGCAAGTTGGTGGCTGGTGGGGCAAATAACCAATTGTCTGCCCCAAACATGGGTGACCTACTTTATCAAAGAAATATACTTTACACACCTGATTACATTATTAATGCCGGCGGTTTAATCAGCGTGGTCGATGAGTATGAATATCCTCGGCGGAATCATCAGCGGGTGATGAAGAAACTTGATGAAATAGCAGCAGAGCTTGACCAGATATTTAGCTTGAGTTACAAAACTAAGCGATCACCACATCTCATTGCCGATGAAATCAATCAACAGAAAATAGAATCTCATGAAGAATAAGCGGAAATTAATTGCATCTGGTTATCTGCAGCCAGCCAAGCTGCTTCACAAATTAAAACATAATCCAGAATCATACTGGCAAAAAAGAGGTGATGTGCGCGTGTTGCAGCTTTTTCACCAGATGTCGCTGAGAGTGCCAGCTTATCGAGACTTTTTACATAAACACAAAATTAAGCCCCAAACCATTAAAACCATTGCTGATTTTAAAAAAGTTCCCCCTGTCAGTAAGGATAGTTATTTAAGACAATACCCTCTCGATGCGTTATCTTGGGACGGCAAATTATCATCCAAGCACTCCACCGTGGCATCAACCACAGGTTCAACTGGTGAACCATTCTATTTTCCTAGAGAAAGTGATCAAGATTGGCAGTACGCTTCGATGGCAGAGCTCTACCTGTTGACGAATTTTCAAGTTGATAAAAAGTCCACATTGTACATTGTGGGCTTTCCCATGGGACAGTGGATCGGGGGTTTATTTACGTATCAAGCTATCAAGTACATTGCCGATACCAGGCACTATCCATTGAGCGTCATTACCCCAGGTGTGAGCGCTCAAGAGATCATTAAAGCGGTCAAACAATTGGGACCTTATTTTGACCAAATTATCATTGGTAGTTACGGTCCTTTTCTCAAAGATACTTTAGATGAAGCCAAAAGAGATGGTTTAGATTGGACAAATCACAAGCTTGGCTTTATTTTTGCGGCTGAAGTTTTTAGTGAGTCTTTTCGGGACTATGTCGCGAAAGCAACTGGCTTAGATAATATTTATACTCATACCTTGAATCAATATGGCACCGTTGACTTGGGTACCATGTCTTATGAAACTCCCCTGTCAATTATGGCAAGAAGACAAGCCTATCAAATTAAACCACTTTTTGATCAGGTGTTTAATAAAATATACAGAGTACCTACCTTAACTCAATTTTTCCCAGATATGTTCTATTTTGAAGATGTTGACGGCGATTTAATTTGTTCTGCCTACAGCGGCCTCCCCCTAACTAGATACGACTTAAAAGATCGAGGCAGAGTGATTTCCTATGAAACCATGCTCAACAACTTTAACGACCATGGTGTTGATTTGAAACAGGTTGCCAAGGAGTTAAAAATTGATCACACAATTTGGCAGTTGCCCTTTGTGTACGTTTACGAAAGGCGTGATTTTTCGGTGAGTTTTTATGGTTTTACTGTCTATCCAGAGACAATTAGACGTGCTCTACTAAGTCCTGTGTTAGAAAATTCAGTCACAGGCAGATTCACTATGGAAGTTAAGTATGACCCAGATCACAATCAGCGGTTGGATATTAATGTGGAGTTGAAAAACGGTGTGACTAATTCAGAATCACTCAAGCAAGCAGTCACAGACACACTTGTTGAAAGGTTGAAAATTGAAAACTCACCATACAGAAGAACCTATGAAACCATCGATGGTCGTGCTGAGCCAAATGTTATTTTTTGGGAACATCACCATCCCAAATACTTTAACCCAGTTATTAAGCAGCGATGGATTAATAAGTAACAAATGATTAATGTAGAATGCAGCAAGACAGCTCACCACTCATATTTTCAGCTGAATCACACTCACGCAAAGATTTGAAAGAATGGTTACTTCACCATCCTAAAGTAACCATCATCGATCATTATGAGCAACAGTTAGAGGAACTTTTTGGAATTATTCATCCATCAGAAGCGAGCAATCTGCAAAAACTGCGGGCTTTTATCGATGAAAGACTCAAACCCAAGAATCATATTTCCGGCACGTGGGTTTATTATCCTTGGAGAGAGATAATTATTCATTTGCTGCCAGAGCAGGAATTTTTTGCTCTGCGAACTAATCGCAACCGAGAGCTAATTACTTTTGAAGAGCAGTTGCAGCTTCGTAACTTTAAAGTAGCCATTTTTGGTATGTCAATTGGTGGAGTGATTGCTAGAGCTATCATCCAAGGTGGTGGTGCTCAAAACATGACCATTTGTGATGATGATACTTTCGCGATTTCTAATCTAAACCGCGTGCCGGTAGATTTATTGGCGGTAGGCCAGTCCAAAGCGGAGCGGATGGCGCAAGATTTGTACCAACTTGATCCATTTCTCAAGCTGAATGTTATAAAAACCAGAGCATCCGATCAATTGTTGCAAGAATTAATGAAAGGCAAATTTCGGCCGCAGCTGATAATTGATGCCATTGATGACTTTCCGATGAAAGTGTTGCTCAGATTGACTGCTCAAGAGCATCTCTTGCCTCTGGTGATGTGCACCAACCTCGGTGACTCAGTGCTATTTGATGTTGAACGCTATGATCTTGGGTCTTTGCAGCCGTTTCATGGTAGGGTTACCCCAGCGTTGCTAGAGAAAATTGTCAACAATCAACTGCCAGACGATCAGAAAAAAATGTTGGCTGTGACTTTGGTTGGGAAAAATAATGTGCCGCTCAGAGCGAGAAACTCGGTGGCACAATTGGAGAAAAATCTTGCAGGTAGACCACAGCTATTCAGTTCAGTCACCGTTGGAGCGGGATTAGTTGCTTTTTTAGTCAGACAGATTGCTTTACAAAAAAAGATTCCCAGTCAACAAACTAAAGTTCATTTTCCCAGTTTGTTTGGCATTGAGGATATGATGGAGGTCATTTGAGTGAAAACTAAGAACTACAATGCTTGGCAGCATTTACACCACCCCCAATCAGGTCAGTCTTTAGCGATAGTGATAATTGAAAGTCTTAAGGCGGGTATACTGGCGCCCTCAACTCATAATACTCAGCCGTGGAAGTTGCAGATTTATGAACATGGTTTGTTGATTAAACCTAACTATCAGCTTTGTTTGCCTGCAGCTGACCCCAAGAATCGGGGGATATTTGTCAGTTTGGGTTGTTTTATAGCTAATGTTCAGGTAACTGCTGCCGCTTATGGCTATGAAACTTTCTTTACGGTGGTAGGCGATCAATCAGACTTCCACCCCTATTCTAGTTCCCACCAACCTGGCCAGCAATCGCAAGATCGTGCAGACAATCAAATGATGATTGGCAATCAGCAATTAGTGGCAACTAAATCCTTTATTCAAGTTAGTTTTCAGAAACAAAAAAGTGTTGGTAGTGAAGTGAGGTTGCTTTTGCTCAGGGCTCTTTTTGACAGCATCACCACACGTTACTCCGATAAGGGAAAGTATCTGCCCAAGCGTATACCTTGCCGAATTATGGAATTAGCAACCAGGTACGTGACAATTTTTTCCAGTCAAGAATTTAGAATTGAGCAGGGAGAGGAGGCGATTAAGTTGTTGGCTGGACAGTATCGTCAGGCAGCATACGAGATGTCTGCGGATCGATTATTTAGAGATGAACTAAGCCAGTGGTTGCGCGCAAATAACACCAAGCGTTCAGACGGTATGCCTGGGTTTGTTTCTGGCTTACCAATGTTGATGTCCTGGGTGGGTCCAGTTGTGATTCGTTACTTTGTCTTGCCACTCAAAATTCAATCGATCAAAGATGCCAAAAACTTGAATTCTGCACCGGCGGTTGGCATCATTGCTGGCAGTCAGGACGATACTCTTAGTTGGATTAATGCAGGCATTGCCTACCAATTAATTGCGTTAGTATCTAGAAAATTTGGTATTAGCACCACGCCCATGGCAGCGCTCGTCGAAAATCAAAATTATCCCACATTTTTAAAGTCCTTTTTCAAGATTCCCAAACTCACTCCCCACATGTTTTTTCGATTAGGGTATAGTGGTAATAGGGAAATTCACACGCCACGCAGAAGTGTTTTGGAGGCGGTAGATTTATCCTAGAGCTCAATGGAACTTATTGTCGCGATCGTTACTGCCTTTACGAGTTTTGTGTTGGGGCTTTTCATCCTTCTTAAGAATCGACGAAGCGGGACGCATATTTATTTTGCGTTCCTCTTATTTTGTATTAGCCTGTATCCAATTTTCAATTATTTAGCTTTAACCACTAATTCTCAGATTGGGTTGGACTTTTTTTCGAAAATGATTCTTTTTTCAGCTATTCCCGCAGGACCTTTCTTTTTCTGTTTTGTGAAAGTTTTCCCGACACAAAAATTAATTTTCAATCTGAAAATTCAAGCTCTACTCTTGTTGTGGGTATTACTAAACTTCATCTTGGCCTATATGGGTTTGATTTTTTCCAAAGTATCAATTGATGATGGCTCATTAAAAATTGAAGCCGGCCCGGCAGTACTGTCGTTCATGATGCTGCAGGTGGGGGCAGTTTTGGGAGGAGTAGTAAGCTTGATCCGAAAATATCGACTTAGCAAAGGTTATTTACGGCAGCAACTCCAGTTGATTGCTGTGGGGATTTCTATCAGCTTGATATTAATGCTCTTGGCAACCGTGATTTTACCCTTAATTTTTGATGTGACTTGGTTCGTCATCTGGTCGCCATTATTTCTTTTGTTGGGCGCAGTTGCGATTGCTTCCGCTATCGGTAGATACCAACTCCTGGATATCAGACCAGTGCTAGCTAGAACCGTGTCATATTTTTTAATACTCATAATTTTTGCCGCTTTTCAAAGTATTTTTCTGTTTTTATTTTCCAACCTAGTGTTTGGCAGCTTGATAGATCTACGTTTGGCAGGCATCTTTGTATTATTCTCAATTGTAGTTGGTTTTACACTACAACCCTTAAAAAGATTTCTCACTAAGACTACAGATAACATTTTTTATCAAGATTATTACGATTTTGAAGAATTGTTGCACAAATTAACACTAATCATGGCCTCGACACTGCTTTTGGAGGATTTATGCCGCAGATTATTACAGCGGATGCTGAGCAACATGAAAATTAGTAGAGGTATGATTATTTTGATCGAGGAAAATGAAGTTTATCAGGTCATCAGTGAAGGTTATGATCAGACTCCAGTAATTGATGAAAAGGAGATTGGAGATCTTCTTCATCCCAATGAGTTGATGATTTATGAGTCGTTAAATGACACGAAACTGCAGGATATATTCAAAAAGTACCAGTTTGAGTTGGTCATTGAGATGATTAAAGAAGGCCAAACAATTGGCTTAATTACTCTGGGAGGTAAGCTGTCCGGAGATCCGTTTTCCAACCGGGACGCAAAATTGGTGAACATTATTGCTTCAGAAGCAGCTGTTGCCATCGAAAATGCCAAGGCCTATGAAGAAATTCGCAGATTTAATGTTACTTTAGAAGATGAAATTGATCGAGCAACTGGCAAGTTGGTGTCTGCCAATAAAAAACTGCAGGAACTAGACAAACTTAAAGACGAATTTGTATCAATTGCTTCGCATGAGTTGCGTACTCCCATGGTGTCGATCAAGAACTATATCTGGATGACGCTGGCGGGAAAGGGCGGCAAGTTGCAACGGAAACAAAAGTTTTATTTAGACCGAGCTTATGCGTCAGCTAACCGGATGTCACAATTGATTAATGATTTATTAAACATTTCCAGAATTGAGTCTGGCAGAATTGTGCTCAACATTGATCAGGTAAATATTGGCGAGGTGGTGGAGCAAATCGTGGGCGAATTTCAGCCTAGATCTGAAGAGCATGGAGTACAGGTGACCATTGAGTGCCCGACTACTAAAACTCACAAAATGTCAGATTTACCAGATGTGATGGTTGATCGCGACAAAATTTCAGAAGTGTTGACCAACTTGATCGGTAACGCGCTCAAGTTCACTCCTTCTAATGGCAAGGTGAGGATCTGTTTAACCGCCACCAAGCAGTTTGTGACGATAAGTGTCATCGATACTGGGGTTGGTTTGAATAAAGATCAGATGACCAAGTTGTTTAAAAAGTTTGGCATGCTGAAGGAATCATATGCCTCCAATGGTGATGCGGCACAAGGTACTGGTTTAGGTTTGTATATCAGTAAGTCAATTGTGGAGTTGCATGGCGGTAAAATTTGGGTTGAGTCGGATGGCCATGACAAAGGTTCTACTTTTAGTTTTACAGTGCCAGTCTATACTGAAAAGGAACTAAAAAAAATACGTCCTCAAAATGGAGACAAAAGTGTGCCTGAAGAATCTTTTGCTAGTTCGAAGAAAGAAAGTGAATAATATAATTTGCTATGCTAAATCCTAAACATTCTAGAGGAATGACTCTGGTAGAAATATTAGTTGTGTTGTCGCTATTTGTGGTGGTGTTTGCTTTATCGGGCATTTCGTTATCAGGATTGATCCCCAGAACTAACATTAATGAGTATCAACAAACCATTGTCTCAGATATGAGACGCCAACAAATGCAGGCTATGCAAGGGAGTTATACCAACGTTGGCGAAGTATTACCACATGGTGTGTATTTGGACGATGACCAATACATCTTGTTTCAGGGTGACACTTTTAATGTGTCTGATTCTGCCAATATTGTTGTTTCTTTACCCCAAGACCTAAGTTTTTCATCGGTAACTTTGCCTCAGAGAGAAATAATTTTTTCTCCTGTTAGTGGTGAAGTAGTGAACTATAACTCTGATTTAGACACATTCGTGATGGTAAATATATCCACTGGTGATCAAATTAATTTTGAGATTAATCAGTTGGGAGTAATACATGCGCAAAAAAACTGAGATCAACTTTCTTAGATTAATAACTGCTCGTTTAAGCAGCTTCCACTTTGCTCATTTGAGATCTGGTCAGCTTTTAATCGAGATCCTGGTTGTCATGGCACTGATGGCAGTCGTCACCCCCGCTCTAATTGGAGCCATCATAACTACTCAGCAGGGATCGGTGCAGAGAGAAAATAGAATTCAGGCAAATGGACTGCTAATAGAGACTTCGGAAGCCCTTCGCGTCATCAGGGAGGCCAATTGGGACTCAATTGCTGTCAATGGTGTTTACCACCCAGCGATAACTGGATCGACTTGGACACTAGCAGCGGGCTCAGAAACAATCGGTCTTTTTTTAAGACAGCTAACTATTTCTGACGTGATGAGAGATGGGGAAGGAAATATAGTTGATTCAGAAGGTTTGGTCGACCCTTCAACGAAGAAAATTGATATTCAGATCAGTTGGAATCAACCGAATTTATCGCAAATTTCGTCTTCAATTTACATGACAAGATATTTGGATAATTTGTCAATCATTGAGACAAGTGAGGCTGATTTTTTGGATGGCGAAGTTAGTGGTACGGCAATAGTAAACAATTATGGGGGAGAAATTATTTTAGGCTCTGGGGGTAAAGGGAATTGGTGCAAACCAAGTGACTACATCAGGACGGAAAAGGATTTGCCTGGAACAGGACGAGCCAAAGTTGTTCGGGCCATTGAAGGTAAGGCATTCAGTGGTACTGATGGAACTGATGGAGTATTTGTAGAGATGGATATTAGTCAGGACGATCCTCCTGGAGTAAACATTGCAAATCAAATTGCGGGGTATGATACAAATGACATTTTTATAGATGAAAATTACGCCTATATTGCCACAGGAGACGTATCTAAAGACTTATTGGTTATAGATCTAACTACAGGCCAGGAAGTAGCTGTTTTCAATGACACATACTGGTGGGGTTCAGCCCAGGGAGTATATGTTTCTGGTAATGTAGCATACGTAGTAATCGGGCCAAAATTACACACCGTAGATTTAACTAATAAATCTGGCAATCTGCCAGAATTAGACTCAATTAATCTTAGTCCTTATGTATTTTGGCCGGCAACCGGTTACAGAGTTGATGTTAAGGGTAACTACGCTTACGTGGCGCTGGATTTTGGTCTGAGAGAAATGCAGTTGATCGACATCTCCAATCCCAGAGATTTATCAAGAGCGGGTTATGCAAATGTCAATAGTAGACGAGGTAAAGATGTGGAGGTTAATGAAACGGGCACAAGAGCATATTTGATTACAGATGAGGCCGGTGACATGAGAGAATTATTCATAATAGACACCACTAGCAAATCAGGATCTTTGCCTGCAATAGGTACTTACGACACCAATGGCATGAATCCTAATGATTTAGCGCTGGTCACAGAAAACAAGCTCATTGTAGTTGGTACAGGCGGCAATGAGTATCAGGTTATTGATATAACATCAGAAACAAGTCCCAACATGTGCGGCAGTCTCAATCTAGATACTGGCGTTTATGGTGTTGATGGGGTTCTGGAGCAAGACGGGGAGGCGTATTCATATATAGTGAGTAAAGATAACACCTCTGAGTTTAAGATCATAGAGGGCGGTGCAGGAGATTCTTTCTCTACTACAGGCACCTTTGAGTCTCAGTATTTTGATGCTGGTTACTCTACAGCCTATAATTACATTCTTTCGAATATTACTGTTCCAAATCAAACTAGTGCGCAGTTTCAAGTTGCGGTAGCAGATGCAGTTAACGGAAATTGTGTCGAACCATCATACATTTTTGTCGGTCCTGACGGAACAAGCTCTACGTTTTTTATAGATGAAGGGTCAATACCTATCGATGACGATGGTTCTGGCTATGAGAATCCTGCTAGGTGTTTTAAATATAAGGTTTTTCTAGAAACCGCCGACAGCTCTAGTACGCCAGTAGTAGATTCATTAATTATCAATTACTCTCCTTAGCTGTGGCCTTGATTATGAAAATGGATAATTTAACTAAGAAAAGATTTGATAAAGGATATACCTTGGTGGAGTTGCTGCTATATTTTGCATTGGTGTCGCTCATTTTGGTGCAACTGAGTTCCTTGTTTTTATCTATCTTAGAGGCAAAAAGCCAAAGTCAAGCACTTTCAGCAGTGGAGCGTGATGGCCAGTATATCCTGACCAGGTTGGCATATGATATTAAAAGGTCCAGCTCGATAGAACAACCCTCATCTCTTGGAGAGACGATGTCTGGCATGGAATTAAGCATTGATGGTCAGATTTATAGCTATGCTGTGGCAAATAACCAATTAACTCTTTCAATCCAGAATGTTCCCCAAGTATTAAATTATGATACAGAAATAAGTAATTTCTCAATCCAAAGGCTTGGCAATCCTGGGGGAAAACATGCCTTGAGAGTTAGTTATCAAGTTACAAGCCCGATCATCCAAAATGCAGGTTTGGAGAGTAGAGAGTTTCAATCAACCATCGGTATTAGATAGATCATAAATAATGATGAAACTATTCCATAAATCTGCATTTTCTGACCAGCAAGGTAGCATTTTGATTGCTTTACTGATCTTTATGATTGTGGGAACAACAATCACGACTGCAGCCATCATGATGATGATAGACAATACCGCCATTTCTTCAAATGCCTTGATTGCAGATCAGAGTCTCATGATTGCCGAAAGTGGTGCGGAAAATGCCATCTTGAGATTACTTCGCGATCCAGGTTATACTGGTGAAGTGCTCAGCGTAGGTGATGGACAAGCAGTTATAACGGTTAGCGGTTCAGAGGCAATAGTCGTCACCTCAACTGGTGAGATTGGGGTAGCGCAGAGAATTGTGGAAGTACAACTAGAGCGCGAGAATGGCGTACTAACCGTTGATGCTTGGAGAGAAATAGAATGAAATTTCATAAAAAAGAAGTTGAACAATACCTTTTTTTGTTGCAAAGATCGCAATTAAGCGTTTTTAGGAAATCTAATGGCAAAATAGGAACTTGGAAATTTGACCCCAAAGTGGTTAATAAACTTGAAATCTTAGATTTAGAAGTATTCACAAAAACACTCAACACATTTTTGAGTCAAATGAAGTTGATCAGTGGTGAAGTGACAATCTTACTGGATAGTAGCATTTATTTTACGCAAGAAGTTCAACCGATTTCAAAAGAACAACAACGAGAGTTGTCAGAATATAAGGGTGAAAAAACTGAATTGGGAGAGGCTGCACCAGAAAAACCAATCTCAAGTTTTGAACAAAATGAGGCGGAGATAGAGGAGAAAAGAAGATTTGTGCAGAGCGTTCCTTTTAGCAACACATATTCAAATATTATTGAGTTTGGAAAGAAGAAATTAATATTAGTCACTAACAGAGATCTTTATGAGCCAATGATTAAGGTCTTAGCAGATAATCATTTTAGAGTAACCCACATTTTTCCGATGGCTGTGGTTGGAGAAGTCTTTGATCATGGTGGATACACTCCAGAAGCTGCATTAATGTTATTGCACTCGATCGACAAATTCAAATCTGGAGATTTATTAAATTCACGTATGATTTCGGAAGATCAAGTATCATCGCCTGCAATCAACAATCAGATTCCGACAGCACTTCCTGAGGATAAAAAAAGACTATACTTAATGCTAGGCGCCTTTGTAATTTTGTTATTAATATTAGGAGCAGTTGTTTTTTGGTCAATGAAAAGAGATCAAAAAATCGTGATTACCCCTCAAACTGAGATCGTGGCAGATTTACCAATTAATCCCGAACCAATTGAATCTGCGGCAGTCATACCACTTGAAACAAGAATAGATTTGGGAACGTATCTACAAAGCACTCCATCGGCAAATAAAAACTTACAAGACCTAAAAGTATCAATTGATTACAGTCAAGAGAAGGATGAGGAAGCGCAAATTGTGCAAGAAGCATTAAAAACTGCCGGATTTAAAGAAGTTCAAGTACGCAATTTAGAATCAACCACGTTCGGTCCAATAGTTATCAAAGTTTCAAAGAATGTGCCCATTATTTTACAAGAATTACTGGTTGATGAACTCATGAAGCTGAATTATCAGGCAAAGGTGCAGCAAATAGATGACTTTGATGTAGATATATCTATAGTCTTGACCTCAGTATAAATTTACCTATTGACCAGGTTTAAAAAATTGGTCTAAGATAGACACATTATGAAACAAGTCCTCCCCACCCTCACCAAACGTAGAAATTTAGCTGGCTTTACATTAATTGAACTGCTGGTCGTGATCGGCATCTTGGCCGTGTTATTAGCGATTACACTAGTGGCTATTAACCCAGCTAGACAATTTGCGCAGGCCAACAACACTCAAAGGTCAAGCGATGTGAATGCTATTTTAAATGCTATTCATCAATACGCGGCAGACAATGCCGGTCAATTACCAACTGGTATTACTACGACTCCTCAAAATATTTCTGATACAGGTGCTGACATTTGCGGAGATCTTGTCACTGATTATTTAGCGGCATTGCCAGTGGATCCATTAACTGGGCCAGCTGTGACGCAAGATCAATGTGTTGGTGCTTATGATACTAACTACACAGTTGTCAGCAGTTCAACTAATAATCGTGTGACTGTAGCTGCTCCAGCGGCTGAATTGGCTGCCAGTATTTCGGCTACTCGATAGTTTTTAAGAGAAACGAAGTTTAACACCCCCCTGCCAAAGGCGGGGGGGTGTTTTATTCTAATCGGATTTAATTCACGTAGCTGATAGCCGTCGTCGATTGATTTTTAACCTGGGCAATATTAATTCACTTCTGAAGCGTTGACGGAAAGTGGCTGTTTAACGTCGACTCACGACTTCGCTTCACAAAACCCTGCTTCACTCTGGACAAAATCATCTCACGCAGTAACATATGGTGTATGAGCGATAAATATGCTGCCACTTGGGTCTCTCATTCCAGCATTAATGATTTTTTGAGTTGCCCGAGAGCGTATTACTTGAATAACATTTATCGTGACCCGCGCACTCGTCATAAAATTCAGCTGATTTCTCCTCCGCTCGCTTTGGGGCAGATTGTCCATCAAGTAGTAGAGTCTTTGTCGGTGCTACCTACTGAAGAACGATTTCGTGAATCCTTAATCAAGCGTTTTGAAAATGCTTGGTCAGCCGTAAGCGGAAAACAGGGAGGTTTTACTTCATCAGCTCAAGAAACTGAGTATAAGCAGCGCGGCGCAGATATGCTGCGCCGCGTCATGGCAAATCCTGGACCTCTCAAAAACTTAGCAGTCAAGATTAGTGGCGACTTACCCCACTATTGGCTCTCTGAACAAGATGAAATTATTTTGTGTGGCAAAATTGATTGGCTGGAATACTTGCCTGATCAGGATGCGGTGCACATCATTGATTTTAAGACCGGCAAGTACAAAGAGAATGACAGTTCGTTGCAGTTGCCAATTTATCACCTGTTGGTGCACAACACTCAGCACCGTGATGTGGCGAGAGTGAGCTATTGGTACCTAGCCGAAAGCGATGTGCCTCAAGAGCAAGTGCTGCCAGATCTACAACAAGCAGAAGATGAAGTGTTGACGATTGCCAAAAAAATCAAAGTGCAGCGTAAGCTTAATATTTTCAAGTGCCCACATGGAGAAAAGGGTTGTCGTGCTTGCCGGCCTTTGGAGGCAATTGTGCGTGGCGACGCAATTTTTGTGGGAACCGGGTCTTATAACCAAGACGTCTATTATCTTCCAGCTACAGATGGTGTCACCGATTTGGCAGAAAATAGCACGTTGCTTTAGCATCCAAATCGATTGATCGTTAACTAGGCTAGATAAACTCAACTTAACCATTTTGATATTGATTTTAGTTGGTTAAACAAGAAATTAAATTACGATTCCTTGGGTAAATTAGTCAATTGATCTGTGATTTTAGTTCGATACTGCTTGATTCTAAAACCAATTAGGACAAGAACAGATTTTGAGTTTGTGATCACGGCAGACGAGATGGGTGTCAAGTCAATGCGGTTGCCCACTTTATTGATCAGGATAAGGTCTGGGCCTGCTTGGCAAATTCCTTTCGCCCGATAAACCGCGCCAGGTAGGTTTTGTAGGAATTGATCCAAAGCGTCTTGACTCATTTTTGGGAGATTGATGGAAAAAGACTCAAGCCCATCATCTTCAAGATGGTGGGAAGTAGTCGAGTTGTGGTGAGAGCTGTCTGGAGAATAGCCAGCTTGATCAAGAATTTGATCAAGCTGCTGGAGTTGAGCGTGAGTTAATCCAAAGGCAACGCTTGGATCTAGGATTCCTCCTGGAGCTTCAACAATTGGGGAGTAGTCATTGAGTTCACGCACGTAACCTACCACCACCTGTTTGGTGTGCAAATCTGCCAGTTCAATTTTATTAAAGACAATTAAGTCAGTGAACTTAGTTTGATTTTTGGCAGTTTGACTCAAATCCTGATAACCTTCAAAATTAGTGACGTCAATGATGCTAATCACCCCATCTCGATTTAATTTGGGGTGTGAATCAATCATTAATGCAATGGCGGCTGGGTCGGCCACGCCCGAGGCCTCAATAATAATCCTATCTGGGTGGTATTGATCGATCAGTTCATCAATAGCCTGAATGAACGGACCAACCAGAGTACAACAGATGCAACCGTTTAGGAGTTCTTTGGAGGCAATGTTTTTGCCTTTCATCAGTTGGGCATCGATATTTTCATCGCCAATCTCATTTTTGATGTAAATTATTTGTTGGCCTTGAAGTTGTTCAACCTCGATCAAATGGGAAATAATAGTGGTTTTGCCCGAACCTAGAAACCCGGAGAATACAGTGGTTGAAACAGAAAACATAACAAAACAATACGCGAGTTGAGTTTAATTAACAAGAGTAGTAGACACACCTTGGTTTTAAGATTTTAAGTTGGCAATCAAGTAGCGATTGGCTCCGTTTTCGTCTGGCAAAATAGTCAGATCAAATCTTTTCTGCCAAGGCTGAAAATCAGATAACCAATGGGTGTGATTGATTTCGAGCAGTAGTGTGCCATCTGGTTTGAGGTAGTTAGGGGCTTGGTCTAACAAGTGCGCAATCCAGTCCAATCCTTCGTCACCACCGTCTAAAGCGAGGTGTGGCTCGTGTTTTATCACCGAATCATCCAATGCTTGCAGATAGCTGGTGGGGATGTAGGGCAAATTGGCCACAATCACATCAAGTTTCCGCTTGGGAACAGCCTGCAATAAGTCACTGAGGATGAATTTTATTGAGGGCTCATGATTGGCCAACAAGCGTTGAGCATTGAGTTTTGCCAACTCCAACGCCTCCTGAGAAATATCGGTGGCGATCAGGTTTATTAATTCTTTGTAATTAGCGAGTTGCTTGGCTAAGCTGATTGCAATGGCACCGCCGCCGGTTCCGATATCAGCAATGACCAACGGCATATGGTGTGAGCGGGCAATCTTTTCGCGAATAGCTTTTAAAGTTAAATCAACAAGCTGTTCAGTTTCAATTCTGGGAATTAGTGCTCGCTCGTCAATTTGAAAAACCAGACCACAGAACTCAACATTGCCTGTGATGTACTCAATAGGAGCAGAGGTGACATCTCCCTTAAAATCATGGCGCTGACCATAACGAGCTAGCTGTGTTTGTTCATAGGGATTGAGGTGACGATTTTGAGTCATCCAATGATTATATCCTGCCCGCGTTGCGGCTTGTTTTTCAGTGGGTCTGCTTGTATAACATAACGACGTAAAAAAGGGAGTAAATTATATGTCTACACAAAATAGTACGTATTCGGCAGCATCAACTACGGGCTTTCTCAAAAATAATTTTGGGCTAATCGTCATCGTCGGTCTATTCTTTTTAGGCGGCTTCTTTTTTGGGTCAGTATGGACAGAACGCAACATGTTAAAACGCGGTGCAACTTCGCCCACTGCTCAAGCTGGAGCAGTCGCCGGAGATCAAGAAGCGGCTCCTACGGCAGCAGAAGGAATTGATTTAAGCATTCCCACGTTGGTGGCCACCGCCGAGGCAGCTGGTTTGAATGCAGCAGATGTGCAGGCGTGTATTGACTCAGGCGAAATGACAAGTGTAGTGACTGAACAGTTAGAAAACGGCACTGCCATTGGGGTAAGCGGCACACCTTCGGTAGTAGTTGTGGTCAATGGCGTGCCAACTGAAACAATTCCAGGAGCTCTGCCTTTCACTGAGGTGAAGACCATGTTGGATAAATACTTAGTTGATGGTCAGAATGGAGAGGCTGATGAACTGCTGGCAAGTATGGCGCCAGTTACCGCGGAAGACAACATCCGGGGGGATGTTAATGCCAAAGTGATTTTAGTTGAGTACTCAGATTTTGAGTGCCCATTTTGTCAGAGATTTCACCCCACCATGTTGCAAGTAATTGATGAATACGGTGAAGATGTGGCATGGGTCTACCGCCACTATCCATTGGGCTTTCATGCTAGTGCTCAAAAAGCAGCTGAAGCTTCAGAATGTGTTGCCAAATTGGGCGGCAACGACGCATTCTGGCAATTCTCAGATGCCCTCTACGGAGTTTAAAAATCTTAAACTGGATTTAAGAACTTTTTGTACTAGAGCTGTGAAACATCTTGTTTAGGCTACCTGTCTTGT
Organism: uncultured Pseudomonadales bacterium; assembly: GCA_964555515.1. Taxonomy (GTDB): domain Bacteria; phylum Patescibacteriota; class Microgenomatia; order UBA1400; family PJMF01; genus UBA1388. The sequence continues at coordinate 25,503 of CAZKSJ010000001.1, read as the reverse complement.
GAAGTTTAGGTTCTTACACATTGTTGGAAGTCAGAGCAACTATGCAGTGGATCATTTTTCCTGTCGCATCTAGTACAATACACGCAGAGCAAAGGAGGAATATGGCTTTACAAGCTGATTTAACCAATGATATGAAATTAGCGATGAAGAGTCGTGATCAAGTTAGATTAGACACGATTCGATTCATGTTGTCTCAACTCAAGAATTTGGCGATTGATAAAGGTGAGCCGTTGACTGACGATGAGGCTCAGAAAGCCATCGCTAAACAGGTCAAACAACAGAATGAAGTGATTGCTCAATATCGGCAAGCGGGAAGACAAGATCTTGTCGATGAGGAAACTGCTCAAGTCAAAGTTCTAGAGACATACTTGCCAAAACAAATCTCTGATGAAGAACTGCAGGCAATGGTTGCAAAGACGATTGAAGAGATGCCTAATGCTGGATTAGGCCAAGTAATTGGGGCAGTCAATAAACTCACTGCAGGTCAAGCTGATGGCGCCAGGATTGCAGCGGAGGTAAAACGCCAACTCAGTCAATAACCACTGCAAAAAACTTGTTTGACAACCTGTTATGAAGCAACGCACAGTTGGTGACATTTTGAAAGATGAGCGGCTAGCTCATCGGTTTTCATTATTGGAGTTGGCTAAACGTACCAGAATTCGCCAGGAATACCTTGAGGCTCTGGAATCAAATCTGTTTGAGAAATTACCTGCAACTACTTTTGTTAAAGGATATATTAGGAATTATGCCCAGTTGTTTGATTTTGATCCCCAACCAGTACTGGCCATCCTAAGGAGAGATTACAAGGAAAGTTCAAAAGGCAAACTAGTACCGAGAGAATTCTTGTCACCAATATTAAAAAAAAGGCGCCGCAACAGACCTTTGAGGCTAGCCGTGTTAACAATTGGCTTAATATTTTGCACCGTTTTACTCTATATATTTGTGCAGTGGTGGCAATCACAACAACCGCCAGAATTAATAGTGACCGCTCCGCAACAACTGGAGGCGGTTGGTCCAGCAATGATTGTCACTGGTGAGACCGAGCTGGATGTGCGGTTGTTAGTCAATGGACAGCCTGTGGCCATCCAACCCGATGGTGGTTTTGAGTATGAATTAATTTTTCAATCAGAAGGCTTAAAAAGTTTGGAAATTCAAGCTGTTGACGATAAAGAACGTACCACGACAGTAGTCAGGCAAGTGCAGGTTTCTTTTTAATGATTTATGGTTTACATTTAGTTACTCATGGGTATAGGATGTTAGAGGACGTGAAAGAAAGGAAGTATGGAGGCTGCTTTACCAATAATATTTGCCATAGTCTTAGTTTTACTCGCGATTATCGTGGGAGTGGTTGGCATTCAGTTGTTATTGGTTTTAATTGAGGTCAGAAAAACTTTAAGTAGAATCAACTCCACAATTGATGTAGCCGAAACTCAGTTGAGGGCGCTGCAGGTACCAATCAGCAACATTTCTAATACCTTTTCTGGTTTGAAAGCTGGTTATCGGGTTTTTGAGTCATTTTTGGGATTTTTGAATCGAAAAAGCAATGCCTAATAACTCGAATGGATTTATCACTGGTTTTACGCTCGGTATGGTTGCTGGTGCTTGCGGATTTTATTTGTACGCTACCAAGGATGGTGCTAAGGTTCGTCGTCAAATTCGAGAGGAGTTCGAACAGGCATATGCGACTATTCCTGAATCAGAAAAACAGGCTTATCCTGACACACTTCGGGGCGCGATTAAGCACTTCTTTGAATCAATCTGGGTTGATTCAGATTTAAACCAACAGGACAGTTCCTCTAAACCAAGAGTAGCAAACAGACCCAAGCAGAATACCTCAGCAAAAACAGCCACCAAGTCTCCCAAGTTTAAAAATACCAAGTAAAATTGTTCCTCTCTGCTGGCCACTGCAAATCTTGGCGGGTTGCTGGTACAATTGCAGCCAAGATGACAGGATATCAACTTCGCTCAAAATATTTAAAATTTTTCCATAAAAACGGACATACCATCGTGCCTTCGGCGAGTTTGGTGCCAGAAAATGATCCCACCACTTTATTTACTGGGTCTGGGATGCAACCGATGTTACCCTATTTACTGGGGGAAAATCACCCAGAGGGAAAAAGAATTGCTGATAGCCAGAAATGTTTCCGATCACAGGATATTGAAGAAGTTGGTGATAATCGCCACACTACTTTTTTTGAAATGTTGGGCAATTGGTCTTTGGGAGATTACTTTAAAGAGGCCCAGCTGAAATGGCTGTTTGAATTTTTGGTTGATGAAGTTGGCCTTGATCCAAAAAGGCTGTTCGTGACAGTTTTTAACGGTGCAGAAAAGTTTGAGATTGCTGGGGATGTTGAGTCTGTGCAGATTTGGCAAGAGCTGTTTGCGGCAAGGGGTATTACTGCTCCAGTTATCACCAATCCCGAGCAGCAGGGTTTACAAGGTGGCCGAATTTTCTACTACGGCCAATCAAAAAATTGGTGGTCTCGAGCCGGCGATCCAGATCAAATGCCGCCCGGCGAGCCGGGCGGCCCAGACAGCGAAGTCTTTTATGATTTTGGTGCAGATTTGAAGTTACACGACCAGTCCCTATTTGCTGATCAACCTTGCCACGTTAATTGCGATTGTGGTCGGTTTTTAGAGATTGCGAACTCGGTATTTATGCAGTACTTGAAAACCGCAGATGGCAAATTTGTGGAACTGCCTCAAAAAAATGTCGATTTTGGCGGTGGTCTAGAGAGAATATTGGTTGCAAAAAATAATAATCCAGATGTATTTCAAAGTGATCTATTTTGGCCGTTGATAGAAGAGCTTGTTAAAGTCTCTGGCAAATCATATTCAACCGAGCAGGATGACACCAAATCATTTCGAATTATCGCTGATCATGCCCGTGCCGCCATCATGCTCATGGCAGATGGAGTTATCCCTGCCAATAAAGAACAGGGTTATTTTGTGCGCCGGCTGCTGCGGCGAGCGATTAGACACGGCAAGATGCTGGGAATCAAAACGCCATTTTTGACTAACTTGGTTGACAAGGTAGCGGACATTTATGCCGATGCCTATCCAGAAGTTACTCATCAAGCAACAATTATCAGAGATCTAATTGCTGAGGAAAAAGCTAAGTTTGAGCAAACACTTGAGAGGGGAAGAAAAGAGTGGGTGAAAAGACTGGCGGCTGCCAGCTCACAAACTCTGCTTGCAGTAGATGCCTTTGACATGTATCAGACATATGGCACAGCTGTTGAAACGAGCATTGCTGTTGCTGACGAACACCAGCTTCCTTTGGAGTATGAAGAAGCCAGATTTATGGTCGAGTTTGATCGCTTAAAAGCCAAGCATGCTGAACAATCCAGGCAGGGGTCAGTCAAAAAATTTAAAGGTGGTTTACAGGATGCAGAGCAACAGAGTGTCAAGTATCACACTGCCACTCACCTGTTGCATGCTGCCCTGCGAAAAACTCTGGGATCTGGGGTGCAACAAAAAGGCTCAAATATTACTCACGACCGATTGAGATTTGATTTTTCTTGTGACCGGGCGTTGACTGAAAGTGAAAAACAAACCGTGATCGAGCTGGTGAATGCTTGGATTAAAGCTGATTTGCCTGTTCATCGTCAAGAAATGAGTAAGGAACAAGCTCTCAAATCGGGTGCGGTGGCGTTTTTTGTGGAGAGATATCCTGAACAAGTGACGGTCTACACGATTGGTGAAGATCCTGATCAAGGCTGGATTTCAAAAGAGGTCTGCGGTGGGCCGCATGTGACGCGGACTGGCGAGATTGGTTCACTAACTTTGCAAAAAGAACAAGCGGTGGCCGCCGGCACCCGCCGCATTTATCTGCAGTAACAGATCACAGCTTCTCAATTCATCATCTAAAACTCGTCCATGCAAGCTCTTTTTGATATTCCCTCAAGATTTATCAAAAATTCAACCCCTAGTCTTCTTGACAAAAATTTGCTTTAATGGAGGGTGAGCGGTGTGTAAACTATCGCCGATATTATTATGGACTTGCCCAATCTCTTTACCACTCAAACTGAAGTTGAAAAGAAGCTGGTGATTTGCGTACTCCTGACTGATGCCACAGTTCAGTCATTATTACTGAGTGTTTCGATGCATTCCACCAGAATCATGAAGCGCTCGGTTATTAAAAGCTATACGACTGCTGCAGATGCAATCTTGCGGACAGACGAAACTTTACAGGATTTGGGAAAAGGATCGGAAAACGTGAGTGAAGTCTTGTTTGGATTGCAAGACAACTGGGTGGTGGGTGAACAAATATCAGAAGACAAAAAGGAATTGCTGCAGCAAATTACGACAGACCTATCACTTCAGCCGATGGGCTTTGTGCTGCAAACAGAGGCGTTATATCAACATTATATTAGCCAACACACCCACTTTTCTGCCATTCTTTTGAGTTTTGCTAACAAAAACATGACGGTTTTAGTGATTATCCAAGGTAAGGTGGTATTTACAGAAACCGTAGGCAGATCTGATGATGTTACCGCGGACGTCACCGAAGCCTTGTCAAGATATATCAGCCATCATCAGGGCACTTATCTACCCGCCAGAATTGTCTGTGCTTCTTTTGTGCACGCTGAGGGCGAATTAAGTGAATATCAACAGCAACTCTTGGGAGCAGAGTGGCCAGACACAATTCCTTTTGTGCAGACACCAACTGTTGATGTGATGAGGCCTGAGTTGGCAATTTCTTTGATTGCTCAACAAGCAGGCTTAGCATTAGCAGTTCAGTTTGGGACAAATGCAGGCCAGCGGTCGCCAAAAGATTCAGTAGCGGCAGCCGCACTAGTCGCCGATCAGACAGAGCAAGAGTTAAGCTCTGAGGTAAAGGGGCAAGTGGTGGATGGTGAAACGGATAGTAAAAATAATCCAGAATTAGCCAAAGAGTTTGCTCAAGATGATTCAGATTTGAAAGAAAGAGCTGTCATGACCAAGTCCAGTGAACTATCAGATTCTAATCTTACCCAGGTAAGTTCGTTTGGAGTTCCGATAAAGTCCAATTTATTTGAAACAGAAGAGGATGATGATTTAGATTCACCCAGGCATGTCAAAACCGGAAGAGTGTTGAGGGATGGTGTGGTTGGGCACGGGCGATTAAAAAAACGAAAATACAATCCAAAAATATTCATGATTGGTGGTGTGATTGCCGGCTTGATTGCGGTCTTGGTGTTGGGCATATTTTACACAGTTTATTTATCCCAAGTCACCGCGGTGATTGTCCCCAAAAATTTAACTGTTTCCAAAGAGGTTGAGTTGACTCTAGACCCCAACGCATCCGAGAGTGATCCAGAGAATAAAGTGATTCCAGCCAGTCAAGTCACGAAATCAATTTCTAAAGATGTGACGATTGACACGACCGGCATTAAAATTGTGGGCGACAAAGCTGTTGGCAAGGTCAAGATATTTAATAAAACGGAAGCCGAAAAAACTTTTCCCAAAGAAACAGTCGTGAGTTTAGGAGAAATTCAATTTACTACTAACGATGAGGTGACTGTACCAGCGGCAACAGTAGAGGAGAGCTCCAGCAGCAAAAAAACTGAGTACGGAGAACAAAGTGTCAATGTGACCGCTTACGTGATTGGAGTAGAAGGCAACATTGAGAAGGATAAGGAATTAAATGTCGGTGATTTTGATCGAAATACCTATTCAGCATTGTCTGAAGAAACTTTTACAGGTGGCTCCAGCCGAGAAGTCAGAGTTGTGGCAGAGGAAGACGTGACTGCAGCAGTCAAGAAGGCTAAAGAGGAAATTCTTGAACAAGCAAATGCCTTATTTGCCAAAGAATCTGGTCAAGGTACTTATATTCTTTCCACCGATCAAATCAGCGTTGAAGAAGTTAGCCATTCGGCTGAGTTAGAAATTGAAGCTGATACCTTGACCACCACCGTGGGAGCGACAGTAACCGCTTTGTCTTATCAAAGCGTTGATTTGCAGCCAATTGCTATTGCCCTATTGACCTCAGAAGTGCCAGAGGGTTACGAAATTGGCAGTGAGGAGCCACAAATTCTCTCCAGTCCTAATGAAGAAAGCAGCGACGATAAGCCGATTTCGTTAACTGCTAATGTTACGACCAAGGCAAAACCTAAGATTGATGAACAACAGCTCAAAGAGGATATCGTTGGTAAGCCAGTCAAAGAGGCACAATCTATTTTGCAGGGCAGAAGCTATATTACTCAGGTGTCGTTTGTGTTTTATCCCACCTGGTCAGGTCAATTATTGGGTAAAATTCCAGGAGATACCAGCCGCATCACCATTCAGAAGGTAGAGGAGTCATGAGAGCGAGTCGAGAACTTTCACGGCCAGAGATAATTGCTCTTTACCGCAAGGCTTTAATGAATGGCGTTCCTTTTGACAAGGTCGAGCGCGAGGTGCAGCGACATCTCGGCCGATTAATCACGGCGCAAGACTATGAGGGTCGGCAGGCAGAGGAGTCAGTACAAGACGCGCAGAATCAATATCCAGGTATGGTGCGTTGGTTTGCGTTGGCAATGCCGCTGCTACTGATCGGATTTGGCTTATACCTAGTTAGTTCTGCGGCTTTACCGATCGCTGGTTATTACTTGAATGATTTAGCTGATTTACGGGCTGGTCAATTGATCGCGCCCGTGCCTCAGGATCAAATTATCGATGGTACGCCGCTGGTCATTTCTCAGGTGCACGCAGAATCATCAACGAGCAGTAGTTTATTAGCCCAAAATCCCAAGATCATTGATGAGAGTTTGGATTACACGAATCTAACAAACTGGTTTGATCCTGCCACACTGAGCAATCTCAAATTTACTGAAACTAATAGCGCTGCTCCCGCCACGTACACCATTGATATCCCTAAGCTGGAAATTGCTAATGCAGAGGTAGCCTTGGGAGGTACTGATTTGAACAAAAGCTTGATTGCTTATCCTGGTACAGCTCATCCAGGAGAGTTTGGTGCCCCTGTTATTTTTGGTCACTCTGTTTTGAGGCAGTTCTATAACCCTAGTGAGAAGAATCCTCGACGCTACAACTCAATTTTCAGCACCATCATGACTTTAGATAGAGGTGATGAAATCTATGTGACCTATGATGGTGTTAAGTATACCTACGTAGTTCAGGAACTCACAGAAGTCAAGCCAGAGGAAGTTTCAATATTGGCGCAACATTATGACGCCAGAAGATTAAAGTTAGTCACTTGTACTCCAGAGGGAACGTACCTACGTCGTGGTATCGTCACGGCTCAATTAGTTAAATCGGAATAAAGAACAAATATGAAAGAACCACATCAAAAAGTCTTGGCTATTGATTACGGCACCGTGCGCATTGGTTTAGCGGTCTCATTTGCCAGTATTGCCGATCCGCTGACTATCATTCCCAATGACGAAAATGCTATCCAGTACATCGCGCAGGTAGTAAATCAACAGGCAATCAAGCGGGTAGTGGTTGGTTTATCTGAAAATACCATGGCAGACAAAACCAAGCTGTTTGTGCTGCAGCTTGGCAAATTACTCAAGATTCCGGTTGAGTTATTTGATGAAACTTTAAGTAGTCACACAGTGCGCAAAAAATTGAAGCAAGCGGGTAAAAAAAGCCATGAACCAATCGATCACCTAGCAGCAGCAGAAATTTTGCAAAATTGGCTTGATGAAAAAAGTTTAGCTAAGCAAATCATTGTTTAAATTTCCTTGGATTGATCTATTTTTCGAAGTTATTCTGGACTTGGAACTCGCTACTCAGCGCTGGCTAATCAAGAGTCGACCGCGAAATAATTGGCTTGCCGATTACTCGATTCTTAAGCTGGTTTTGCCATCCTTAGTCATATCGACCATGTGTTCTTGAAACTGAAGAGACATGGTGATCGGATCAATCACTACCTCCAGAATCATGCCTTCTCTCACGGCTGGCTCAAAGTATTGGTCAAAAATAAAATTACCGAGTGAGTAATATATGCGTTTATTTTGATAATCTTCAGTGCCTGTGACGACGTGGGGGTGAGAACCGATGACCATATCCGCGCCAGCGTCAACAAATTGATGTGCTTGGTTGATTAACACCTCATTCTCTGGTACATACTCATTTCCCCAGTGAGTGTAGACAAAAACTAAGTCAACTTTGGTTTTTAGATCTGCTAAATCTGCCAGGGCAGATTCAAGGCCGGCAGCCACAAACTGATTGTAGTTGACAAAGCCAAGTGTTAAATCTTCGTACTCAATGATTGCCACCCGCTGTGAGTCTGTGGCTGCCGGCCCAGTATTGCCAAAGTAGGCGATGCCCGCATCCTCAAGATATTGATAAGTGCTGGTCAAGCCAGCTTCCCCAAAGTTTAGAATATGATTATTACCCAAATTAACTAAATTCATATTGTTGGCTTGTAAAAACTCTGTTACTTGCGGATCAAAGGTAAATATGTAGTTATTGGATGATCCCACTGCGCTGTTGACGCTGACCGATTTATTGGTGGTAATTGGTCCCTCCAGGTTAATCACCACTGAGTTTGCGGTGAGGAGTAGACTGCGTAGATTATCATCAAGTAAACTATGATAGCCATTGAGCTCGGCGTTGGTTCTAATGTGCCTGTCTAACATAACGTCGCCAGTGAAGATGAGGCGAATTGGTTGTGGTTGAGCAACAACCGGTTCAGTAAATGTTGAAGTCAACTTTTGAACAGGGTTTGAGTGAGTAACTGCGGTCTGTTTGTTCTCAACCATGAATTGTGCATAAAGTAAGCCGGCAGTCGTCAATAAGAGGATGAGGATGGCACCAACCGCCAAAAATTTAAAGAGAGTATTTTTCAAGTTAAGCATGGTTTGATGATGATAACACAGTTTGAGATCTGCTACACTGAAAGCGATGTTATTGAGTACTTTACTGGCTTTGGGCATTGGTGTGGGCGCTATTTTAATCGCTGCCAATATCTTTTTATTTATTACTAACCAGTTTGCCCGCCGATTTCAGGTTTCACCCTTAATTATTTCTGTCATTCTGGTGGCTTTAGTCACCACTTTGCCTGAATTAACTGTCACTTTGATCGCCGTTAACCAAGACGACCCAGGACTAGCGCTTGGTAACGCTTTGGGAAGTTACGTAACCAATATCTTATTTGTATTAGCGCTGGCCATTTCCATCGGCAAAGTCAAGATCGGCACGCATAAGACACAACGAACTGCCTTGATTTTGATGTCAGTCACCACCTTGTTTACAGCCTTGCACTTTTCATCAATTCAACCGCTCAGGGCAGGATGGTTACTCATCTTTATTTTGCTGGCGACATTTTCTGTGCAGTTAATCATGGGGGTGAACGGGCGGAAACACGAAGACAAAAAATATTTGAAACATGTCAAGTTTCTCAATAAAAAACATCACCTCAGTCCCTTGTGGTTATTGTTCCTGTTATCAGCGCTGAGTGTGGCGGGCTTGAGTATCGGGGGTAACATCACCGTCACCGCAGTCGGCAAGCTATCTTTACTGTTAGGAATATCCACCTCCTTTTTGGGCATGACGTTAGTTGCCATGTCCACTTCCTTACCAGAGTTGGTGACAATTCTAATGGCTCAAAAAAGAGAGGAAAATAAGGTGGTGGTAGGGACTATTCTTGGTAGTAATATTATCAACATCACACTTTTTCCTGGGTTGGTAGCGATTTTAACTTCATCAATGTTGATTGGTTCTAAAGAACTAATCTTTGTATTGTCGGCGGCGATGGCAGTCACCTTCATTATTTTTAAGTTCAGAGGGAAAATTTTACCCAATTGGTTGGGCTTTCCACTTTTGGCAGGTTATTTAGTCTTCATGATTATTTCATATGCCAAGCAGTGATGTCGCCACACAATTGATTACTTCACCTCGAATTCTCTGCATAGTCAATAAATGGGTGACCCACTGATTATTTCTTGCTATACTGTTGAAGATGCCCAAGTCTGCCCGCCAGTTACCCCCGCCAATGCCGTTGTGGCGATCATTAGGTCCATCATTTATCTTGTTAGGACTAGCGCTTGGTAGCGGTGAACTGATTCTGTGGCCATATCTGGCTGCTAATTGGGGAATGGGTCTAATTTGGGGAGCGTTGTTGGGGGTGTCTTTCCAATTTGTCCTTAACACCGAAGCCATGCGATATACTCTTTATTGGGGAGAAAGTGTCTTCGTTGGTTTTAGAAGATTGAGCATTTTACTGCCGCTTTGGTTTGTAATTTCTACCTTTATACCTTGGTCTTTGCCGGGATTTTCATCGGCTGCGGCAGACATTGTGCTATTTTTCTTGGGTAATAGCATGAGTTATCTTGATCCTAATGTAATTAGACTAGTGACGACAATTGTGTTGTTGCTACTAACTGGACTACTGCTTTCTTCTGGCAAATCTGTTTACAACACCATGGAACGGTTTCAAAAGACAATCATTCTACTTGGTCTGCCATTTATGTTCATGTTGGCATTTTTATTGACTGAACTGAATGATTGGAGCGCTTTGGGGTGGGGTATAGTGGGCAGAGGTGATGGCTGGTGGTTTTTCCCGAGCGGCGTAGGTGTGGCTGCTTTTTTGGGAGCGTTTGCTTATTCTGGAGCTGGTGGTAATCTCAACTTAGCCCAATCTTATTACATTAAGGAAAAAGGCTTTGGTATGGGTAGATACATGGAAAAAATTTCATCCTTATTTGGGGGTGCATCCAAGCCGATCCAAATTGAAGGAGCGACGTTTGTTGATAATCCGGCCAACTTCAAAAGATGGCAAGGTTGGTGGCGGATGGTTAACCAAGAACACTTTTTAGTATTCTGGACTTTAGGTTTTTTGACGATTGCTTTGTTAGCCTTGTTAGCTTATGCCATGGTATATGGCCAAGAACTTACTGAAGGTATTAATTTTGTTTTTGCCGAGTCCATCGCTATTAGTCAGCTGAGTACGCCCTTGTTTGGCAACTTCTTTCTTTTGTTGGCAGCTGTAATGCTTTTTTCTACGCAAGTAGGTGTCTTGGAATCATCATCAAGAATTATTTCCGAGAACAGCATTCTATTGTTTCACAAAAAAGGCAGAGCAGTTAACTTAAGTAGAGCGTTCTATATCGCTTTGTGGGGACAGATTGGCTTGGGAATATTGGTTTATCTGATCGGTTTTCAAGAACCAAGAATGCTGCTCACAGTTTCAGCGATCTTGAATGCGGCTGCGATGATGGTGTCCTTTGCTTTGGTCTGGATTTTAAATAGACTTCGCTTGAAAAAGAAATATTGGCCAGCCTCCTGGAGAACAGTCGTGATGACTACCGCTTTTCTGTTTTTTCTCTACTTTTTGGTGCAAATTATTTTGCCACTTATCACGTTTAATTAAGTTAAATAGAGATTTTAAGCACAGCTCATTAAACTGACGCAATCTCACATTGAGCCCAATGGTTTGGATTATTCAAATGGTGAATAATTTGAGTTTTTTAGAAATGCGATAAATTTGCAGATATCCAAGAATGAGCAAAATCGCTCCTAAGATGCCGCTAGACAGGAAGAACATCTGGACATAAAACTCCTGCAGCATGCCTTGAAAGCCGATTTCCTGGAAAATAAACGCCACAATCATAATGGTGTGAATGATCGTGCCAGCGGCAATCTTTTTGAGACCTTCTCCTAGCGTACCTCCCATTTGTTTGGCAGAGGCGGCTGCGCTGACAATGATTAAAAGTGTGGGCACGAGCACCATAAAGTAGGCTGCTTTGTAGAGTAATGAATAATCGTATTGCATAACTAAACACCATGCTAAACATTTCCAAGTTATCCGTCAATCAATAAATTTAAGAGGTGATCTCTTCTGATTAGCTTGCGTAGTAATTTGTGCTAAGGGAGTCTTACTTCCAGTTTCCAGAATTTGTCAGTTATTAACAACTTGCATTGCAATTGGTTTGCTATACTAGCTATCGATGAATAAAGTTGCTGTTCGACCTCGATCAATAAAAAAGATAGGCATACTCCTCACTGTGTTTATAGTTGGTATCGGCATGATGATTGCCATGTTGGCATGGGTATACCTGCAGTTCCAACCGGTGGCGCTGAGTGATCAACAAACACAGCGGGTAGTGGTGGCCAAAGGCGATAGTCTGTCATCTGTGGCTGCCCAATTACAGCAACAACAACTGATCAAAAACGCTTTAGTTTTTAGATATTACATGCAACTGGAAGGGTTAGACAGGCAGTTGCAAGCCGGCTCTTATGAATTGAGGGCGAGCATGAGTCTTGCCGAAATTGCCCAGCAGCTCACTTTGGGTACTGAGGACATCTGGATTACTCTGCCAGAAGGTTGGCGCAGAGAAGAAATTGCCGCTTACTTGGCTACCCAAGACTTGGTGGAGTATGATGAAAAAGAGTTTTTACGGTTAACCACTGATCTAGAGGGCACTCTTTATCCCGATACTTATCTGGTGCCTAGAGAAATTACCACGGCTCAGTTAGTAGTTTTATTGACCTCAACATTTGATAAAAAAATCTCGACAGCTTTGGTCGCAGAATTTGCTGAGAGTACACTTGATCCCCAAGAAGTACTTGTCCTCGCCTCGATTGTGGAAAGGGAAGCGAGAAACTTGGAGGATATGCGTCAAGTCGCTGGCATATTATTGAATCGATTGGAAATTGGGATGGCGCTACAGGCAGATGCGACTTTGCAATATATTAGGGGTTATGACGAAGTTGGTCAAGGGTGGTGGAGTCCTCCTAGCGTCAGTTACAAAACGAATCCTTCGCCATACAACACCTATCTGTATCCAGGATTGCCACCCGCACCAATTGCCAATCCCGGATATAACGCTATCTTGGCAGTGTTGACGCCAATTGAATCAAATAACTATTATTACATTCATAAACCCTCTGGCGAGGCCGTTTATGCGGAAACAATTGAGCAGCATAACGCGAATATAGATGCGTACCTTCGCTAGCAGTTTATGTCCGCGGCAGTTCCCACGAAACCTTTCCTTAGGTACACTACTTGCGATAGATAATCGTATGTGCTACAATCTCTGCTTCACACAGAGATAAGAGAAGAACTGGAGCTTTCTTGACTAAAAGAGCACAAACTCTTTTAACAGCAACCCACTAACACTTTTAAAAGCGCAAAATGTGATGCGTGCGCTTTGTTTTTGTGGTTTTAATAAAGTTCTTCCTAAAAAGAGGTAGCTAGGAGAGACTTCATGTCAAATGATCAACGTCAAAATTGGGGTACCGCACATACTGCTTTACCAGAGCTAGACCTAGTCGGTCTACAGATAGAAAGTTACAAAGTCTTTCTAGAAAAGGGTATCCAAGAAACGTTGGTTGAAGTTTATTCTAGTGATGGGATTGAAGACTACACCGGTAAAAATTGGTGTCTCAAGTTTGGTGATTATCGATTTGGTAAACCCAAATACAGCATCGCTCAGGCTAAACAAAAGGGTGTGACGTATGACATGCCCCTTTATGTTGCCGCCACTTTAATCAATAAAAAGACTGGCGAAGAACAAACTCAAGAGGTGTTTTTGGGTGATATTCCCAAAATGACCCCCATTGGCACGTTTGTGATTAATGGTATTGAGCGGGCGGTTGTTACCCAATTAGTCCGTTCTCCAGGAGTATTTTTCTCTGGAGCGGAGGATTCTTCGACTGGTCGCGAACTTTATCAAGCAGAGCTGCGTCCTAAGCGTGGTTCTTGGTTGGAAATTGCCGTTGGCAAAAAAAATGTGCTGACTGTCAAAATTGACCGTCGTCGTAAATTACCCGTCACGGTTTTATTGAGAGCCATGGGATACAGTTCAGATGAAGAACTGATGGAGTTATTTTCTACAGTAAATGCTGCTGATGAGTTTGATTTACTCCAAAACACCATCGAAAAAGATCCCACTAAGAGCAAAGAAGAGGCTCTGATTGAAATTTATGAAAAAATGAGACCGGGCGAGCCAGCTACGCTCGATTCTGCTCAAGAGTTTCTCAAGCAAATGTTTTTTGATCCTCGCCGTTATGATTTGGGAGCGGTGGGACGTTACAAGCTCAACCGTCGTTTAGGCAACGAGATTGATCTAGAAACCAGCGTACTTACCCCAGAGGATGTGGTCGGAACCGTCCAATACTTGATTGGTTTACAAAATGGTAAAGGTAAAACCGA
>CAZKSJ010000001.1:0-11320 GCA_964555515.1 uncultured Pseudomonadales bacterium | reverse complement strand
TTCTCGATGCGTGACATCAACGCTTCTCAGTATTCAAGGATTGATCCTGTCCGTTCTCCAGAAGGTCCCAATATTGGTCTAGTTACTTACTTAGCTTTATACGCCAGAGTGAATCAATTCGGCTTTTTAGAAGCTCCATATCAGGCAGTAACCAAAACTAAAGATGGCAAAATGAAGGTCAGTGATGAGATTACTTACTTCTCCGCTGATGATGAAGAAGATTTTCGGATTACCCATCGCAGCGTAGAGATTGATCGCAGCATCATCCAAGATGAGTGGGTGGCTATGCGTTACCGCAACAACTTTATTGAAGGTCCGGTCACTGACGTGGAGTACATTGACGTGGTACCCAGGCAAGTGATTGGTACTTCTGCTTCATTAATTCCATTCATCGCTCACGATGAAGCCAACCGGGCTTTGATGGGCACGCACATGCAATGTCAGGCAGTACCCTTGGTTAAGCCTCAGGCCCCGATTGTGGGAACTGGTATGGAGGAGGCTGTGGCAATTTCAATGAGCCGCACGGTTATTGCTCAAAATCCGGGTGTGGTGGAGTATGTTGATGCCAATCGTGTGGTATTAAAGCTAGACGCGAGCGCTCTGGCGACTGCACAAAGTGATGAATACGCCAGTGACGTGTCATTTGTTGACGGCGATACAGAAGTTTACCCAATTACAAAATTCATGCGTACATCGCAGAGTACTTGCTATTCTCAAAGACCAATTGTGACTTTGGGCGATAAAGTCAAACGAGGACAAGTCATTATTGATGGACCAGCGGCAGATGATGGCGAACTCGCTTTGGGTGCGAACTTGATTATCGCTTATTCTTCGTTTGATGGCTTGGGTTATGAAGACGCGATTGTGATTTCAGATCGGTTAGTCAAAGAAGACATTCTCACCTCGATTCAAATCAACGAGTACAAATCGAAAATCATGGACACCAAACTCGGTCCAGAGGAATTGACCAATGATATTCCCAATGTATCAGAAATTTACTTGAGTAATTTGACTGCCGAAGGCATCATCCGCATTGGCAGCGTCGTTTCTGCGGGCGATATCTTGGTAGGCAAGATTGCTCCTAAGGGCGAAACAGAACTTTCGCCAGAAGAAAGGTTGCTGAGAGCAATTTTCGGAGAAAAATCACGCGAAGTTAGAGACACCTCCTTACGCATGCCTCATGGTGAGCAAGGGACAGTGATTGATGTGCAGGTTTTAGACAGCGAACTTGGTGATGAGCTAGATCCTGGCACGCTCAAAGAGGTCATCGTCAAAGTTGCCCAAATTCGGAAAATTACAGTCGGTGACAAGTTGGCCGGCCGGCACGGCAATAAAGGCGTGATTTCCAAAATAGTGCCCACCGCCGACATGCCTCACATGGAAGACGGTACCCCGGTAGACATTATCATCTCGCCGTTATCAGTCTTAGCTAGAATGAACTTAGGCCAGTTATTTGAAGCTCACGCCGGATGGGCAGCAGAAAAATTGGGTTATAAGATTGCTGTACCAGCATTTGAACCTTTTAATGAGGAGCAAATTTGGGAAGAACTAAAACGAGCGAATTTACCGGTGAGTGGCAAGGCACAGCTGATCGATGGTCGAACTGGAGAAAAATTTGGTGAGCCCACCACGGTTGGTGTGGGTTACATCTTAAAGTTAACTCACATGGTTGAAGACAAAATGCACGCCAGGTCTACTGGACCATACTCGTTGGTGACGCAACAGCCGTTAGGCGGCAAAGCCCAAATGGGCGGTCAGCGTCTTGGAGAAATGGAAGTTTGGGCACTTGAAGCGCATCGAGCGGCGTATACGTTGCAGGAGATGTTGACGATCAAGTCAGACGATGTCCGTGGCAGAGCCAAGGCTTTTGAAGCTATTGTGAAAGGCACAGACATCCCCGCCCCAACCGTGCCAGAATCTTTCAAAGTATTAATGAGAGAGTTAAATTCTTTGGCCATTGACGTGATTATGTATGAATCGGAAGAAGTGGAAGAGGAAGAGACGATTGAGCCTTCAGAAGAAGCCATTGTGCCTGCAGACGTCATCAAACCATTGCAAGAGGGTGAAGGGGCGTTGGACGAAGCAGCGGTTGCGGCTCAAGAAGCCGAGGCTACATCCCTTAATTTACCAATATCTGATAATGATACTGATGATGAGACAGCTGACGTTGAAGTAGCTGCGGAGTTGGATCAAGATTTGTCTGAAGAGGAAGTGGCAGTCGTTGATGTTGAGGTTGAACCAGATCAGCTTGACCAAGTTGATCCTCTCAGCGAAGATTTGATCGATGATGATTCTTCAGATGAATTAGCCGATAAAGTAGATAAGGAATTAGCCTAAATAACCGCACAAAGGATGATTATGAAAAATGTTGTTGATTTCGCCGCCCTTGGCATCCGCATTGCTTCACCAGAAGTAATTAAGTCTTGGTCACATGGAGAGATAAAAAAACCGGAAACGATAAATTATCGTTCTTTGAGAGCAGAAAAAGATGGCTTATTTGACGAAAAAATCTTTGGTCCAACCAAGGACTACGAGTGTTTTTGCGGCAAGTATAAGCGGATTCGTTACAAGGGTATTGTGTGCGATAAGTGCGGTGTAGAAGTCACTCAATCCAAAGTGCGACGGGAACGGATGGGTCATATTTCATTGGCAGCACCTGTAGCGCATATCTGGTATTTTAAAGGCGCTCCTTCCAAATTGTCCTTATTGCTGAACATTTCTCCTCGCAACATCAACTCTATCATCTACTTTTCAAAATATCTGGTATTAGAAGTTGACAAAGAAGAAAAAATTGCCAACATCGAAAAGTTGGATGTTAGCTTGGAAGCAGCTCGAGATGAGCTTAAAGAGACTGCCAAAGCTGAAATGGAAAAAGTCAAAGATGCGTTAACTGCAGATAAAAAAGCGCTCAAAGCTAAGGTCACAAACAAAGAAACACTCCAATTAAAAGTTTCTGAATTAGAGCACAAAGCCAAAAATAAACTAGTGGCTTTAAAGCAGCAGTTAGAAACACAGCTGGAGCAGACAGAAGAGATTTTTAAGGTTCTCAAGAGTCTGCTTAAAAAGATTGGCAAAAGAACAATTTTAACCGAGGATGAATATCTCAAACTAGATGAGTATGATGTCGCCTCTCACCTCCGGGTGGGCATGGGTGCGGAAAGCTTATTAGAGTTAGTTCAAGATTTGGATTTAGACACCTTAGTTGATGAGCTCAGGACAGAAATGACTGAAGCAAAAGGTGCTAAAAGATCAAAGGCTACTAAAAGACTTAGAGTGGTCGAAGGTTTACGCCAAGCTCAGATTAATGCTGCCTGGATGTTTCTGACCATTTTGCCAGTTATCCCTCCAGACCTAAGACCAATGGTGCAGTTATCTGGCGGTAGATTTGCCACTTCAGATTTGAATGATTTATACAGAAGAGTGATTAATCGCAATAACCGGTTGAAACATTTAATTGATTTGGGAGCACCGGAAATTATTCTGCGTAACGAAAAAAGAATGCTGCAAGAAGCAGTTGATTCTTTAGTTGATGGTTCGCAAGCTAGTTCTTCACGCCGTCGTTCCAATCGTCGGCCGCTTAAATCTCTATCAGAGATGTTGAAAGGCAAGCAAGGCCGTTTCCGCCAGAACTTATTGGGTAAAAGAGTTGATTATTCAGGTCGGTCAGTGATTGTGGTGGGTCCTGAGTTGAAGTTGAATGAGTGTGGTTTACCCAAGGACATGGCTTTGGAAATGTTTAAGCCTTACGTTTTGCGCGAATTAATCGTGCAAGGTACGGCACCAAACGTGAAAAGTGCTCGTCAGCAGATTGAGCGCCGTGAACCGGTTGTGTACGATATTTTGGAGCAAGTGACGCTTAATCACCCAGTGATTTTAAATCGGGCACCGACTTTGCATAAGTTGGGTATGCAGGCTTTTTACCCAATTTTAATTGAAGGTAATGCCATTCGATTACATCCTTGTGTTTGTGCTGGTTACAACGCCGACTTTGACGGTGACCAAATGGCAGTCCACATTCCATTAACCAAAGAATCTCAAGACGAGGCGCGATCGCTAATGATGGCTAACCACAACTTACTCAAACCAGCCAATGGTGAACCTATCACAGTGCCCAACAAAGAGATGGCTTTGGGTGTCTTTTATCATACTTCGGTCAATGAAGCTTTGGGTGCGTTTAAGAACGTCTTTGCCAATAAACGAGAGGCTTATCACGCCTTTCAATCTGGTACTATTGATTTGAGGCAGGCAATTAAAGTCAGAATCGACGGCAAAATTATGGCGACTACCGTGGGCAGATTGCAATTCAACGATATCTTACCTGAAAAATTTGAGTTTATTAATGAACCGGTCGCAGCCAATCAGATCAAGGAAATAATTACCAATGCCATTGGAATGCTAGCTCAAGAAGAAGTATCAAATTTGATCGATGAGATTAAAAATCTTGGTTTCGCTGCTGCCACAGTCTCTGGTTTATCAGTATCTGTCACTGACTGTGCCATGATTCCAGAAAAAGATGGGATTATTGACCAAGCCAATAAGCGTGCTGAGTCAATTCAAGAGCAGTTCCAGCAAGGTTTTGTCTCGGCGGAAGAACGTAAAAGAATGACGTTCAACGTCTGGATGGAAACCACCGATGAGGTGGCTGAAAAAACCTGGAACTCATACGATGAGTCTAATGCGGTCAAAGTGATGATCAATTCAGGAGGCACACGCGCTTCTAAAGATCAGGTCAAACAGTTGGCGGCCATGAGAGGTTTGGTAGTGGATCCATTGGGTAACATTGTGGAAATGCCGACTAAGTCAAATTTCCGTCAAGGCTTATCAATTTTTGAGTATGTTACTTCAGCGAGGGGATCACGCAAAGGTTTGACTGACTCGGCTATCAAAACTGCTGACGCTGGTTACTTAACCCGTCGGTTAGTAGATGTGGCACATGACATGATTGTTCGCACTGATGATTGTGGCACCGATCAAGGTGTCGATATCTTGCGCGAACCACGTCATGATATTTTTGCGACCAGAATTACTGGCAGGGTGGCCGCTGAGCAAGTCAAGCAAGGCAGGACTACCTTGGTGAAAAAGGGTGAGTTTATTACTCCTAAAATTGCCATAGAAATTGCCAAAACTGATGTACCAAGTGTGAAGGTGTTTTCTCCCCTCACCTGCGAAGCTCCCAAGGGTATGTGTGCCAAGTGTTATGGATGGGACTTTGCCACCAGAGATAAAGTCAAGATCGGCGTGCCAGTTGGGATTGTTGCTGCTCAATCAATCGGCGAGCCTGGTACTCAGCTGACAATGCGGGTGAAACACTCTGGAGGTATCGTCGGACTTGACGTGACTCAGGGCTTACCTCGTGTTGAAGAGATGTTTGAGGCGCGAAATCCCAAGAACCCAGCAATTTTGGCGGAAATTCCAGGTAAAATTACCATCAAGGCAGAAGATGATGAACTCATTTTGACAATTAAAGGCAGGGGACCTTCAACTGAAGAGCAGGTAGTGAAAGTACTACCTCAAACCCAGCTTTTAGTTGATTCTGGGGAATTGGTGCACGTTGGTCAACAACTCACCAGCGGCTCGGTGAACTTACGAGAGCTGTTGCAGATCAAGGGCTTACTCCATGTTCAGCAATATGTCGTTGATCAAATTCAAAACGTTTATGAATCTCAAGGTATTCAGATTCATGACAAACATTTTGAAGTGATCGTGCGTAAGATGAGCGATAAGCTGCAAATTGAAGGCGTGGGTGACACAGACTTCCTGACAGGCGAAATTGTGGAGAGAGGTCGCTTTATGGAGGCAAACGATGAAGCGATTGCCGCCGGAGGTGAGCCCGCCACTGCCAAAGTGTTGTTCCTAGGTATTACCAGGAGTTCGCTCTTTACAAATTCTTGGTTGTCAGCCGCTTCTTTCCAACACACCAAAAATGTGTTGACAGATGCAGCCGCCTCAGGAGCAGTCGATCACCTAGAAGCTTTGAAAGAAAATGTGATCATTGGCCGCTTGATCCCCACATCAGAAGAAAGGGCACAACTTTAGAGAGTAGTTTTCTGTTTCTCTCTTCAAAAACATATCAAGTGTGTTACAATTAGCGACTTGATACGCAAGATGAGTAAAAGATAAAAGTAGCAATATGCCGACAATTAATCAGTTAATTCGCAAAGGTGGCCGCAAGTCTCAACCTAAAAAGGTGAAGGCGACTGCTTTCAGAAGAAGTTTTAATACCGTCACGGGTAAGCCGGTTAAAACCACCAACCCACAAAAACGGGGTGTGTGTACCATTGTCAAAACGATGACGCCAACCAAACCAAACTCGGCATTACGTAAGGTTGCCAGAGTGCGTTTGTCTAACAAAATGGAAGTGACTGCCTACATAATGGGTGAAGGACACTCTTTGGCCGAACACAGCATAGTATTAGTGCGGGGTGGCAGAGTAAAAGATTTACCAGGTGTGAAGTATCACATCATACGAGGTAAATACGATGCTACTGGTGTGGATGGCAGAAAAACCAGCCGCAGTAAATATGGCGTTAAAAAAAGTGCATAAAGTAGGAACTTGGCTATGAGATCAAAACAAGCCCGAATTAGAACAATTGAACCTGATACCAAATACGGTTCAGCTAAAGTTGCAAAGCTGATCCACTACACCATGAAAGATGGCAAGCGGACAGTGGCAGAAAAGCAGGTTTATGCAGCGATAGAACAAGTGGCTGAAGTGACCAAAAAGAAACCTCTCGATGCTTTTGAAGCAGTGATCGACAGCGTTACGCCCCAGATGGAAGTTCGATCTAGAAGAGTGGGTGGAGCTGCCTACCAGGTACCAATGCCAGTTCGTCCTCGCAGAGGTTTTTCACTTGCCTTAAGATGGCTAGTACAAGAAGCGCGCAAGCGCCCCAGCAAACAATATCATTCGTTCTCAGAGAAATTATCCGCAGAAATGCTTGATGCTTTGCAGGATCAAGGTGGAGCAATCCAGCGTAAGCAGACATCGCATCGCATGGCAGATGCCAACAAGGCATTCGCCCACTTCCGATGGTAAATTGTGGAAAGGCAAGGTTGGTGCCAGTTCGGCACAAATACCTTCGCCCTTGCTTAGCTGTAGCGGATAAAGATATACTAATTATTCTGGTCAAATTTTAGTTGTAAAAGAGTATTTATGTCACAAACTATCAAATCAACCGATCGCAACAACATTCCTTTAGATAGGATTCGTAATATTGGGATTATTGCACACATTGATGCGGGGAAAACCACCACCACCGAGAGAATTTTATTCTTCACTGGCAAGACTTATAAAATTGGTGAAGTTCATGAGGGCGAGGCTACCATGGACTGGATGGAGCAAGAGCAAGAGCGTGGCATTACCATTGTTTCTGCAGCTACCACCACTTTTTGGACGCCTTACTTTGAGACGAGTATGTCTAAAGATGCCTACCGTTTTAACATTATTGATACACCTGGGCACGTTGATTTTACCGCAGAAGTTGAGAGAAGTTTACGCGTCCTAGACGGCGGAATTACTGTGCTAGATGCCAGCGAGGGAGTGCAATCCCAGTCTGAAACGGTTTGGCGCCAGGCTGATAAATACAATGTACCTAGAATTTGTTTCATCAACAAAATGGACAAGCTAGGTGCTGATTTTTTTGCCACGATTGAAGACATCAAGTTAAAGTTTGGCGTGGTGCCAGCTGTGATGGTTTTACCCATGGGCGCTGAAAATAATTTTAGAGGAGTCATCCAGCTACTGGAACGCAAGGCCTTGTATTGGAAAGACTCGGCTGCAGCCACTGAACCAGAAATTATGGATATTCCCGAAGAATATCGGAATCGGGTTGAGGAGTTGCGCGCTCAATTAGTGGAGAAAATTGCCGAAACAGATGATGCTTTACTGGAAAAATATTTCGCTGATGAAGAGTTGAGCGTTCCAGAATTGAAGGCGGGCTTAAGAAAAGCGGTGATTGGTTACAAATTGGTGCCAGTTTATGCCGGATCTTCTCTGAAAAATACTGGTGTCCAGCCATTACTGGACGCTGTGGTTGAGTACCTACCTTCACCAGTTGATATTGATAATATTAAGGGTACTAATCCTAAAACCGGCGAAGAAATTGAGCGCAAGCTAGTGCCGGAAGAAAAATTGAGCATTTTGTCTTTCAAAGTGCAAACCGATCCTCACGTTGGTAAATTGACTTATTGCCGAATTTATTCTGGAGTTTTGGAGTCAGGCAGTTACGCGTACAACTCTACTCAAGACATTAAAGAACGGGTTGGTCGGTTACTGCTCATGCACGCCAATCAGCGAGAAGAAATTACCTCCGCTCGGGCTGGTGAAATTGTTGCGGTAGTTGGACTCAAGAACACTAAGACTGGCGATACTTTGTCAGACGAAGCCAACCCCATACTGTTAGAAGGTATCACATTTTCAGAACCAGTCATCTCACTTGCGATTGAACCTAGAACTAAATCAGATCAAGAAAAAATGGGTATGGCTTTAAACAAGCTCAGCGAAGAAGATCCTACCTTTAAGATCAATTCCAATCCCGAGACGGGCCAGACTATCATTGGTGGTATGGGCGAACTTCACCTGGAAATTTTGGTTGATCGGATGAAACGCGAGTTTAAAGTGGATGCCAACGTGGGTAAACCACAAGTTGCTTATCGTGAAACAATTACCAAAGCCTCACAAGGTGAAGGTAAGTACATCAAACAATCAGGTGGACGTGGTCAATATGGTCATTGTTTGCTGAAAATCGAGCCCCAAGACCGTGGCACTGGCTATGAGTTTGTGAACGAAATTACTGGTGGCACCATTCCCAAAGAATACATCGAACCGGTCAATAAAGGCGTCAAAGAGTCTTTGGAGCGGGGATTTTATGCCCATTATCCGATGACAGACATTAAGGTGACCTTATATGACGGCTCTTTTCATGAAGTCGATTCAAGCGAATTGGCTTTTAAGATGGCTGGTTCGTTAGGTATGAGAGAAGCGGTTAAAAATGCGGGCATGGTTTTGATTGAACCAATCATGAAAGTTGAAGTGTCTACGCCTGAGGGATTTATGGGTGATGTGATTGGAGATCTTGGTTCAAGACGCGCCCAAATTCAGGGGACAACCACCAGGGGAGTGACGACCATTATTACCGCCCTGGTGCCATTGGCAGAAATGCAGGGCTATGTTACAATCTTGAGAAGCATGACTCAGGGCAGAGCTTCATCTGTGATGCTGCCCAGTCACTATGATATTGTCCCTCAAAATATCGCTGAAAAGATTATGATGGAACGCCAAAATGGGGGACGCTAAACTCAGTATAAAGAATATCATCTCAGGATAATAACTATTAACATCTGAGAAGTAAGTAAATAAGGAGGCCACATGGCAGACGCAAAAAAATTTGTACGTGACAAGCAACACGTTAACATCGGCACAATTGGTCACGTTGACCACGGTAAGACCACTCTTTCCGCAGCCATTACCCAAACTTTGGCAAAGAAGTTGCCTTCAGATATCAACAAGCCATTGGGTTACAAAGACATTGACAATGCTCCAGAAGAAGCGGCGCGTGGAGTGACGATTAATATTTCTCACATTGAGTATGAAACTGAAAAACGTCACTATGCTCACATTGATGCTCCAGGACATGCTGATTACATCAAAAACATGATTACTGGTGCTGCGCAAATGGATGGTGCAATTTTGGTGGTCGCAGCCACTGACGGTCCTATGCCTCAAACAAGAGAGCATATTTTGTTGGCCAATCAAGTCAATGTGCCCAAAATTGTGGTGGCTCTAAATAAAGTTGACATGGTTGATGACGCTGAATTGTTGGATCTCGTGGAAATGGAAGTGCGTGAACTATTAACCAAGTATGGTTTCAATGGTGATGAAACGCCAATTGTGCGGGTCAGTGCTCTCAAGGCTCTTGAAGGTGATGAGAAGGCTCAAGATCAAGTCATGGAGTTAATGAAGACCGTTGATAGTTACATTCCAGATCCTGTCCGCGATTTAGACAAAGATTTCTTGATGCCGGTTGAGGATGTTTTCTCAATCAAAGGTCGAGGCACAGTGGTCACAGGTAGGATTGGATCTGGCGTTGTCAAGGTT
Organism: uncultured Pseudomonadales bacterium; assembly: GCA_964555515.1. Taxonomy (GTDB): domain Bacteria; phylum Patescibacteriota; class Microgenomatia; order UBA1400; family PJMF01; genus UBA1388. The sequence continues at coordinate 1,224 of CAZKSJ010000001.1, read as the reverse complement.
GGCGATGAAATTGAGATCGTTGGACTGCGTGATGCACGTAAATCGGTGGTGACCGGTGTGGAAATGTTCCGCAAGATGCTTGATAGAGGTGAGGCAGGCGATAACGTTGGTATTCTCCTCAGAGGAATTGAGAAAGATGATGTGGAGCGCGGTCAAGTCTTGGCCAAGCCTGGCACAGCTACCCCTCATACCGAGTTTGAGTCTGAAGTGTACATTTTGAAGAAGGAAGAAGGCGGTCGTCACAAACCATTTTTCTCTGGTTACAGACCACAGTTCTACATTAGAACAACCGACGTCACTGGCGAAATCACTCTTCCCAGCGGAGTCGAAATGGTCATGCCTGGCGATAATGCCAAGATGATGGTGAAGTTGATTGCCCCAGTGGCGCTCAATGAAGGTTTGCGGTTTGCGATTCGTGAAGGTGGACACACCATTGGTGCTGGAGCCATTACGAAGATTATTAAGTAACTCGTTTTGGAAAAGTCACGCGCCTGGCGCCGCATTCGGCACCAGGCGCGCGTTTGTTAGAACACCTTATCAATTTTGCTCTAACAATGGTCTTTACTTATCTGGGGGGCTTGAGGTATAATTACGGTCTGCCTTTTTCAGAAAAGCGGAAATTAGGAAACTTGGATTGATATAAACGAATAAATGAATTTATATGGCAAAAAAACAAGCTTCAACTCAAGAAGCTTATAAAATACGAGTTAGACTGAAGTCTTACGATCACCGGGTGATCGATGAAGCTAGTAAGAAAATTCTGCAGACTACTTTGTCTACAGGAGCAAAAGTGATTGGACCAGTGCCCTTGCCCACTCACATCAAGTCTTTTACTGTCTTGACTTCACCTCATACAGATAAGGATGCGCAAGAACACTATGAACTGCGTACCCATAAACGATTATTAGATATTTTGAATCCAACTAGTAAGACCATCGACTCATTGATGCACCTTGAATTGCCTGCCGGTGTATCAATTCAAATAAAGATGTAGTAGTTTTTGGCAGGAGAGAATATAAGGATTAAGTGTTGCAGCATCAAAAACTTAGCACACGCAATCAACATTTAAACTGGATATTGAGGATTACAAATGGTAACCGACTTTTATGCGACCAAATTGGGAATGACTCAAGCCTGGACTACATCAGGCAAGCGCTTGGCCATTACTCGCTGCCAAGCCGATGATTTACCTGTAATTACCTCAACAGTTGTTAAAGCCGGTGC